>CAZITQ010000236.1:0-14179 GCA_964542165.1 uncultured Rickettsiales bacterium | reverse complement strand
AGGAAAAGGGCGCCGCAGCTGGCTCAGCACGGCACTCGTGCAACATCCGGGCTAGAGGAAGCTCGGACGACTGGGAGCATCCGAATCAGTAGCGATCCCGAAGGAGCGATTGTCCTCGGACCCATGGGAGTGAACAAAGGCAAGACGCCCCTGTATTTGGAGGATCTTCCAATTGGCTCCCACCACCTGAGACTCTCTTTGGTTGGGTACGCAGACAGAATCGTTTCTGTCGAAGTCCTGGCGGGCAATACCTCGCAAATCCAGCACACGTTCGCCACGGATCAAGGAAGCCTCCGAATCATCAACGCGCCTGAAGCCGCCATGGTTTCGATCGATCGATTCCTTCTTGGGCAAGGCAACCAAGAAATCGATTCTCTACAGCCCGGGATCTACAAACTGACCATCACTGCACATGGCTATCTGGGCTATTCCGAAGATGTCCTCATCCAAGACGGCATGACCACCGTTGTCCGGACCAATCTAGAGAAGACCTCGGATTGAGGGTCAGTCTGCGTATTCCCCCGCACAGATCCACGCGCTTGCTTCGCCCACCGCGGTCACCAAAACCTCCCCCCGAGCCCTCGTCACTGCCACGTACAGAAGTGCCCTCTCCCGATTCTCGGTCTCCCGGCGAATCCCCCGATCCTCGGACTGCTCCAGCAAGTGACGGTAGGGCATCAGGTGGTCATTCATCCCCGCCAGCACCACCCGGTCGAATTCCAGGCCCTTGACGCGGTGCATGGTGGCCAGGCGGAGGCCCTTGATGGAGCGGTCTTCTGCCTGGGTGCGGCGGATCCGGTAGGTGGGGATGCCTTGCTCCTTCATGGCCCGCTCATACCGGTCTCGTAGCGCGTTGGTCCGCGCCACGAGGCAGGACCGCCGGGGGAGATCCTGGGAGACCCACTCGGCGATCGCGGCGACCTCCTGGTCGAACGTGTCGAACTGCCGGACCGTGGGCGGATTTCCGTGCATCAGGGATCTCGTCCCGCGGGTGGTGTCCGAACCGCCGTCCAGGTCGTCCACGTCCACGCCCTCGAGCAGGCTCACAGCGTAGCGGCGGATCTCTTCGGTGGTGCGGTAGTTCACCCGCAGGCGCCGTCCGCGTCTGCCGCGGACGTTGATCCCGGCGTGGGACAGGATGACCTTGCGGCGGTAGATGCGCTGGTGGGCGTCGCCGACGATGAACAGGTCGTTGGGGCGCTCGGTGGGGATGATCTGGCGCAGCAGGGTGAACGCGGCGGTGCTCATGTCCTGGGCCTCGTCGACCAGGATCGAGCGGTAGCCCACGTGGACCTTGCCCTGTTGCAACAGCGCTGTCGCATCTCGCAGCGCGTCTTCCGGCTCCCGCAATCCCGCCCGCCGAAGCTGGTGGCGGTACTCCTCGAACACGGGCCAGATCTCGCGGCGCTGGCGTCGGTTGAGTCGCGTTCCCCGGCCGGTGCGGCGGGCGCGGCGGTAGTCGTCCCAGCTCTGGCAGCCGTGGGCCTGGATCACCCGCTCCCACTCCTCGCGCAGGAACGCGGCGGTGTGCTCGGTGCGGTCCAGGGCCACGGCCTTCTCCCACAACGGCTGGAGCTTGCTGCCGTGGCCCCAGTAGGCGATCTCGGACTCGTAGCCGGCCCGCTGCAGCAGCCGCGCCACCCAGCGGTCCAGGTGGACGACCTCGATCCGCTCCAGGGCCGACGGCGCGCACAGCTTGCGCAGGTTCTCGCCGATGTCGATGGCCAGGTTGCGGGTGAAGGTGGTCAGCAGGATCCGGTCGTCGTCGTGGGTGAAGACCTGCTCGGCCAGATACGCCGCGCGGTGCATGGCGACCACGGTCTTGCCCGTGCCCGCGCCGCCGAGCACGCGGATGGGGCCGTTCCACGAGCGGTAGACGAGTTGGCGCTGGGCCGGGTGAAGGAACACGCGCCACTTCTCCAGCGGCGCGTCCAGCATTGCCTCCAGCTCCTCGTCCTCCTGCACCACCGCGAACCGGCGCCGCGTGGCGTCTCGCTCCAGGGCGGCGTCGAAGTCCTCGGGATCCACCGTGGGCTCGGGCGCGGCGGCCATCGCGCGTTCCACATCCTCCAGGGACTCCCCCTCGGCCAGAAAGAACAGCGCCTCGTAGGCCTCCGGCGGTAGGGCATCCTCGAGTCCGTCCAGCTCATCCGCCTCGATGACCTCGCGGACCGCGGCGACCATCGACTCGGGCACCCCCAGCCGCAGCAGCTCCCGGTCGCGGATCGACTCGAACAGCTTGGGCTCGTCGTCCTGGGTCGGGGGCCGCGGATCGGTCGCCGCCGCCTCGCCGGCCAGCACCTGCAGGGTGCCGGTCTCCGGGTGGATCGCGATCCGCTTGTTGCGGCCCCAGCGGATGGCCTCGTCGTGGTGGTCGACCCACAGCAGCACGTAGACGTTGCCCTTTTCGGGCCGCAGCACCACCGCCCGGTAGGCCTTGTCGATGCGGACCGTGCGCAGGTTGGGATCGACGAACTCGTGGATCTTCTCGTAGTGGATGCTTCCGTGGGCAGGGTTGGCGCGGAACTGGCGCAGGAACTTGCTCACCTTGCCCTGCTGGGCCCGCGGGATGCGGGCATACGCGTCGAGGAACTCCTCGAAGATGGCCATACGCACGGGGTTCTGGGTCGGCGGCATCAGGCGCCTCCTCCTCGCAGGGCATCGATCAGTTCACCCGGGTCGTCCAGCTCCTCGAACACGAAGATGCGCCACCCCGCCGGCGCCGAGCCGCGCGCTTCGTCCAGGGACGGCCGGTCGGTCACCGCCACCCGGCGGTCCTCCCAGGTCAGCTCCGCCGACGCCCACTCGCCGTCGTGCTCGTCCGGGATGCCGTAGCCGAACTCGGGCGCCTCGACCTCCGCATCCGCCAGCGCCCGGCACAGCTCCCGGTACTCGGGCAACACGTCGTCCGGGTCATCGGCCCAGGAGTGCTCCTCCGGCGGCCCGGACCGCGCCACGAGCAGGTCGTGGAACGCCCACTCGTCCTGGCGGTGCCGCGTCACGAACCACAGGTCGGGCAACCCGCGCAGCATCTGGAACAGCTGCAGATAGCCGTTCCACGTCTCCCGGAACCCGGGCTCTTCCCTAGCCTCGTCCGAGTCGTCCAGCGCGGCCACCACCACCAGATCCGCCCCGTCGTGCACCGCCGCCAGGGTGAACCACGGCGAGAGCTGCCCCGGATCCAGGGCCATCAGCTTCGGCTCCACCGCCGCCAGCATCGGACGCGCCGCCGCAGGCAGCCTCTCTTTCACCAGCGCCTTCCACGCCGCCAGATCCTCGTCCGTCACGGGGCGCATCCGGCTCGCCAGGATCCGCTCGCCGATGGCCCTCCACGGCCCCTCCGCCTCCCCCACCAGCTCGTCCACCAGCACATCGAACACCGGCCGCTCGGCCACTTCCTTGTACGCCGGCAGCTTCCCCATCAACGCCGACCGCAGCTTGTCCAGCCGCGGATGCACCAGGTTGGTGGTCGTGTGCTTGACCGACCGCAGCAGCACCCGGTCCAGGTCGAACCAGGTCAGGCTCCACACGTCCCAGCGCCCCGTGGCCTGCAGCGCCATCCGCTGCAGCATGTCCTTGCCGATGCGCTCCCTGTGGTACTGCCATCCGTCCAGGAACACGGCGATCGGCCGGCGGTCGCTGTGGGCCCACGCCGGCCGCAGCACGAAGTCGATGGACACGGGCACGGCCACGCCGTCGTTGCCGGCCAGCTCCACCTGGGGCTCCACCGTCCAGGCCTTGCCCCCCAGCTGGAACAGGTAGCCGGGCTTGTTGTTGACCATGTCCGGCCGGAACCGCGCCTGGCGGCCCTCGCGCTTGGCCTGGCGCAGCGCCTCTAGGAAGCGAGCCTCAAGCACGCTGTCCAGCAGCCCGCTGATGCTCACATCCCCCAGCGACTCCACCGGCTCGAGGGTGGACCAGGCATCCAGGATCCGCCCCAGGATCTCCACCGCGGCCGCCGCCGACGTGTCGTCCATATCCCGGGAGTTGCGGTACCCCAGCAGGCAGCGGTAGCAGCCGTCCCGCTCCGGATCCGTCCAGCAGGAACACGACTCCAGCCGCCCCTTGGCCCGCCGGATCACGTCCAGCAGCGGCAGCTCGCCCCCGTCGGCGTCCGGCGTGATCAGCTGCTTGATGTAGCCCGTCCCCCCCGGCACCGAGTCGAACAGCACCAGGAACTGCTTGCGCATCGAGCTGCCCGGCACCGGGTCCGAGTAGACCGTGGTCAGCAGGTGATCGACCCGCCCCCCGAAGCGGTCCTTGAGCCCCAGCTGCAGCGCCGCCACGAAGGAGTTGAGCTGCCGCGAGCTGCCCAGCTCGGCCAGCGGCAGCAGCAGCCGCAGCGCCTCCGAGTCGAACTCCCGGTACAGGTACAGGCAGTCTTGGAACTTCTGCTTGGTGCTCTTCTTGAGCGCCGGGCAGGTGAAGGCGTGGACCGGATCCTTGTCGGCCTTGCGCGGCTGGACCTTGCCGCACAGGGCGCAGATGCGGAACCCGGGCCGGATCTGCTCGCGCCCGGCGATGCGGGTCTTCTCCCCCTGGTTGGCCAGCTCGCCGAAGTTGACCTCGCGGAAGGTGGCGCCGTGGAGGTACTCGAACCCGAACGGCAGCGTGGGCTCGTCCAGGCTCCAGGCCCCCTCCCGGTCGTCGTCGCGGATCTCCACCAGCATCTGACGCTGGAAGAACCGCGGCTGGCGCTCGTCCGTGTCGTCGCGGATCCGGCTGTCCTGGTCCCTCGCCCCGGCGAACACCTGGCGCAGCCGCAACAGCTGCTGGAGCTGGGCCGGGTCGGGCCACGACTCGCTGCCGCACGCCGGACAGGCCGTGCTGGCCTCCCCCACCCCCACCGGCGACGCGTGGTTGCAGTCCGAGCAGAACCGCCAGGTCTCCACCTCGGACACGGCCACGTCCACCTGGTCCACCGCCACCCGTCGGGCGCCCGCGTAGAAGCTCGCGCCCGGGGCCAGCTCGGACAGCGCCGAGCCCGGAGACCGCGTGTACTTGTAGCTCCAGGTGTCGTACTTGGCCCCCTTGGCCGCCTCGGCCTTGCGCTTGCGCCGCCAGATCACCGACGTCAGCCGCACCGCGGACTCGGGGAAGGCGTAGTTGGGCAACATGCCCTCGTCCGTGAGGAACTCCAGGGTCTGCCGCCGGTCGATGTCCGTCACCAGCGACAGCAGCGCCTCCTTCTCGGCTTCCCGCTTCCGGATCTGCTCGTCGTGGTCCTTGGGTTTGGCCTTGGCGTCCTCCAGCTCGCGGATCTCCTTGGCCAGCTTGGCGGCCCGCGACGACAGGGAATCCCGCTGCTTGGCCTCTGCGGCGAGCGCCGAGTGGATCCGCCAGCGCAGGCTGGCATCACCCTCGTCCGTGCCCAGCAGAAAGCGGCTCAGGTGCTCCTGCGCTGCCTCGGAGATCCGGTCGCCGAACATCTCCTCGAACTCCCGCAGCAGCGTGGGCTGGTGCGCGTGCACGAAGGCCAGCAGGTTGTGGGGGAAGCGCGTGTCCAGGTTGCTGGCCAGCCCGTCGAAGGCCTCGCGCAGCCGATCCGGGATGACCGCGTCGTCCCCCTCCAGGGCGACCCAGCGATCCAGGCAGTAGGCGACCAGCTGCCGCTCCAGCACCGCCGCCGCGTCCAGGAACACCCCCGGCGGTTGGACCTCCCCCTCCATCATCTCCATCGGGTCCGCGTAGAAGAACAGATCGTGGGGCCGGGCGTTGGCCACGGTCAGCAGCAGCGAGTTGCCGTCCCGCCGCCCCACGCGGCCGATGCGCTGCAGGTAGTTGGCCTGCCCCGGCGGCACCGAGCACAGGATCGCCGACGAGAGATCCCCGATGTCGATGCCCATCTCCAGGGTCGGGGTACACGACAGCAGGTTGGCGAACCAGGGCTTGCGCGGAAGCGCCGCATCGTCGGGATCGGCCTTGAACTCCCGCTCGACCCGCTCCCGCTCCGGCCGCTCCAGCAGGCCGGTGTGCTCGGCCGTGAAGATGCGGTTGAGCTCGCCGGTGGCCGACAGGCGTCCGAAGTAGTCCCGCGCCGCGGGGCCCTCGACCACCAGGCGACCGTCACAGCGGGCGGTCTGGCAAGGCGCGCCCTCCCAGGCCGGGGCTTCGGCCGTGCCCACGTTGTGGCGCAGCCCGCAGCGCGAGCAGGTCACCCGGGCCAGGTCCGCGGTCACGCACAGGACGTCGTCGGCCAAGCCCCAGATCCGCTCCCCCTTGGCGCCCTCGAGTTCGCGCAGCAGCCCCGTCCGGGACAGCAGGGGCAGGACCAGCGGGTACACCGACGACGCGTCGGCGCCCAGCGCCGCATCGCCCCCCAGGGCCCGGGTCACCCAGCGGGCGTACCACCCGGGCTGGCGCTTGGAGCGGGTGGTCCAGTGGTCGAAGCGCGCGGTCCCCGGCTTGTCCACCACGAACGCGGGCAATCGAGCGGCAGGTCCGAACTGGGACAGGTGCGGCAGCTGGCGGAACACGTACCGGTCCGAACCACAGGTCTCCACGAACCGCCGCGGCAGCTCGTCGTGGACGATCGCCCCCCGGGCGCGCAGCCGGTGGACCAGGCCCAGCACGAACCTCCGCACGTCACCCCGGGACACCTCCCGCAGGCCCGGCACCTCGTTGCGCAACGGCTCCAGGACCGCGTCCACCGCCCCATCGAGCGCCCCGGCCGGCAGGTACGCCGCCGACCCGCCCGCCCGCGGCAGCGCCCGGCCGATGGCCGACCGCTGCCCGTACTCGGCCATCACCTCCCAGACCAGCCGCCGCTCCACCAGCGTCACCAGGTCCGAGTCCGCCGGCAGCTCGCCCCGCTCCTTGAGCGCGTCCCAGTCATGCAGCCAGTCCATGGATGGCGCCAGGAAGGTGGCGATCCAGGTCGCCGGATCCAGCCGCTCCTGCCAGCTCCGCGCGAGCAGCTCGGGCACCCGGGACAGGGCCAGCCCCTCCCCGCCGTCCTCCACCACGTGCTGAAGCGCGATCCGCAGGTTGGAGCGCCAGGTGCGCGCGCCGAAGAACCCCGCCCGGTGGGCCGCGTCCTGCACGCTGTCCGAGAACGCCAGCAGCTTGCGGTCGTCGTTGAACCGCGACGCGAACAGCTGGTCGATGAAGGTCGCGGTCAGGGTCGCCGCCCGGAACCCCACCAGGGTCAGGCTCTCGCGGGCCCCGCAGAACGGGCAGTCCCGGTGCAGCAGCTTGCGGGTCTCGGTGGACCGGGTGTTGTGGCTCGGAACCAGCTCGACGGCCTCGCCCTCGGGCTCTTCGTCGTCGTCCAGCACCACCAGCCGCGCCGTGTCCACCCGCAAGGTGGGCTGGTGCTTCCAGGTGGGATCGTCGGGCACCGCCGCCCTGGGGAACAGGAACCGCACCTGGGGATCTCTGCCGAAGAACGCGCGATAGAACGGCGTCAGCGGCACCCGCAGCAGGTGGGGCTTGTCCCGGTCCTGGCGGGTGGCCCAACCCATGGCCCCGCAGTCCCGGCAGTGGATCAGCGGTAGGTGGCGCTGCCTCTGTCCCCGGTCCAGGTCGTCGGAGAACTGCAGCCGCGGACGCGCCTGGACCGACGCCACCATTCGCCGCAGCTCCCGCTGCCAGACCTGCAGCCGCACGTCCACCAGCGCCTGCGTGGGCCGCGCCTCCCCCCTGTCCTCCCGTGCCGTCCGCACCTCGGGCAGCTCCGCCCGCCACGCCCGGGCCGCCGACACCAGCCCCAGCAGGCTCAACACCGCCAGCCGCCCGAACCGCTCGTCCTCGCGGAAGTCCCGCCGCGAGCGCCCCAGCGAGGCCACCGCCCGGTCCAGCGACACCACCCCGCCGTCCAGCCGCTTGAGCAGCGATCGGAAGGTGGCGTGGCCCTTGAGCCGGCGGCCCAGCTCCACCCGCCAGCCGTCACCCGCCGCCAGCTCGTCTCCGAACCACAGCCGCGTCTGCGCCCGCAGCCAGGCCGCCTCGTCCTCGGCCCGGGCCGGGTCCAGCGCATCCACGTCGCCCGGGTCCGGCCCCTCGGTGTGGACCACCTCCACCCCCGCCAGGAATTCCTCGGCCGAGACCCGCGACTCCCCCACCACCGAGTCCGTGTCGAACCGTTCGCCGAACACCTCGGACGCGTACCCCCGCAGCTCGTCCGCCGCCGACGGCCCGCCCAGCGTGGCCGACGTGCCCACGCAGCACAGCTCCCCGTCGTCGGCCTGCAGCCGTCGCTTGAGCCTCCGGATCAGGCACGCCAGGTCCGTGCCCTGGGCCCCGTCGAAGGTGTGCAGCTCGTCCACCACCAGGTAGCGCAACACGCCGCGGGTGTTGTGCTGCCACAGCGTGCGGTCCCGGGGCCGCAGCAGCAGGTAGTCCAGCATCTTGTAGTTGGTCAGCAGGATGTGGGGCGGCGACTTCCGCATGGCCACGCGGTCGGTGAGGATGTGGCCCTTCCCCATCCGCGCGCGGCCCCGCCCTCCCCGCCCCTGGCCGCCAATGTACAGCCCGGCCGTGACCCGACCCCGCAGCCGCTCGTTGCCGTGGATCGCCCGCGCCAGCCGCTCGGCCTGGTCCGTGCCCAGGGCGTTCATCGGGTAGATCAGGATCGCCTTGACCCCGGGCACGTCGTGCTCGGCCAAGCAGTGGTCCAGGATCGGCTGGACGAAGCACTCGGTCTTTCCCGACCCCGTGCCCGTGGCCACCAGCGTGCTCCGCCCCCCGCCTAGCCGACCAAACGCCCGCTCCTGGTGGGCGTGGGGCGTGAACGGCAGCGGCACCTCGGGGAAGTAGTCCGGCTTCGACCCGGTCACGAACGGCAGCTTCACCGACAGGTACGGCCCCTTGCCCAGCCCCCCGGGCTCGGCGATCAGGTCGTCGACCACCCGCTCCATGCCCGGCGTGGAGGACCAGAACGACACCCTCAGGAAGTCGGCGAGCCCCTGCTGGAGCTGGGCGGCGAGGGCGGATGGGATCATGGATGGCCCCTTTGGCCCTTATGTGGCCCCTTTCGGAATACCGACGAAAGGGGCACAGGCCGCACACTGCACCTGCGTTTCGACGCCTTCATGGCCCATTTGGCCCATTCATGGCTCATTTCCCCGCCCCCTTGCGCAACCTGTAGAACACACCCCGGCCCCGGGTTCCGACCCTCTCCAGGATGTTCCGATCGACGAGATCGGCCAGTTCGCGGCCCGCGGTTCGTCTCGAAACGCCAAAGTGCTGCCGGAACTGAGCGTTGTCGATGCGTCCCTGGGTCATCACCAGCCGCACACACTCCCGCTGGCGGCCTGTCAGCCCCATCTCGTCCATGACGCCGTCGGTCAACCATTGGCGCCAGAGGATGGTGACGAACCGTTGACCATCACTGTGGAACTCGGGTTCGGGGAGGCCCGCTTCCCTGCACAGGCGGATCATGTCCAGCGTCCCGGTGCCCGCGCGTTCGATGTAGTGCGCCAGGTACAGCGGGTCACAGAGCAGCTGGTTCCGACGGATGGACGCGTGGGGGACGCGCAGCTGGTCCGTGGTGAGACCCTCGATCAGACCTCCTGGATTCCAGACCTCGATCCGATCGGCGAACACGCTCACCTGGACCCCGCTGCGCGAAGCATAGTCCCTGTGGGCCACGGCGTTGACGATCGCTTCCCGCACGGCTTCGAACGGTATCTCGTAGGACACCGAGCTGCGGGGAGACGCCTTGCCGGGGACGACCGATCGGCTCAGGCGAGCCATCACGAAGTCCACGGCCTTGTCCACGGTCTCGAACAGCGTGCCCCGGTACACCTGCTGCGATGGGATGGGCTTGACGACCTCGGTGCCGTGGAAATGGAGGCAGGTGAGGTCGGAGGACCGGATGTGGCGCTGTGGCATCTTGCCGAACAGCAGCACGGCCCCGTGGGTCGGTCGGTTCTCTCGCATCAGGTCCAGGTGCGTCAGGACATCCTCGACCGCCGTGTCCGCCTCCAGCGCGAACTGCCGCTCCACCCGCGCCTCGTCCACGAACCACCGGACGGCCTGCTCCGAGATGTCTTGCAACGTCGAGTTGACACAGGGGGCCGCGTCGAAGTCCTGCTGCTGGATGGAGCCCTGCTCGCGCAACACCTGGACTAGGCTCCCATAGAGAAGCCCTCTCAACTCCTCGAGGGTCTCGAACCTCCTCCGCAAGACCTCGGCCCCGGCGCGTTTGAGAAGCGCGGTCATCTTGGGATGACGTCCCTCGTCGTCGTAGCCCTTCGCCAGGATCAGTCGGCGTATCCCCAGCCTGGTGGCCTCGGCGAACTCCCGCTCGGTCGGCGACTTCCCCTCCTCGCCCTCGCGCCCGTACTCGCGGCCGAACACGCCGACGTAGATCTCGCTTTTCGCGACCTCTTCCAGATACACATCGTCCGGACGACGATCCGCGGGCGGCAGATCCTCGAACAGGAACACCCGGAAGAACTGCCGAAGCAGCTCGTCCCCATGGACGAAGTCCCGGATGGCGTACCGCTCGGCCTGCAGCTCCTTCTGCACGCTGCTGACGAAGATCTGCTGCATCATGGAGCGTCCTTCCCCTGTCCGTCGGTCACGGCAACGATCCAGGGTACTTCGCCCGCGGCGTTCATCGGAAAGAAGTCCGGCTTCCGCCAAGCCCTGAACGGCAGCGTCAAGGAAAGACACGGCCCCTTGCCCAGCCCCCCGGGCTCGTCGTTCAAGTCCTCGATCACCCGCTCCAAGCCCGGCGTGGACGACCCGAACGACACCCGCAGGAAGTCGGCGAGCCCCTGCTGGAGCTGGGCGGCGAGGGCGGAAGGGATCATCGTCGGCTCCCGTGGAGGTCCATCTCGACGTCGTGGCGCCCCCGGTGAAGCTTTGTACGCGAGCGCTGTTCCGGTCAAGGCGGGGCCTGCGGGATGGCCGCGGGAAACAGCGCGATTCGCGCATATTTCGGGGCCCATCTGGAATACACCCGTATGTTACGCTCTTCACAGTTTAATACGAACGGGAGGGGAGCCCCGTGGCTACATCCAAGGCCTATCCGATTACGGCAAAGCAACAGATCGTCGTCGACGGGCTTCTCGAGACCCTTGCCGCTCGGATCCACGACTTCCTGACCGATGAGTTCCCCGAGGGCAAGATCGAGGCCAGCCACCGAAGTGACGAGGAGTTCTCCTCGAACAAGATCGCCCGTCATACCCGAGAGCTGTCCCTCTACCTCGGATGGAACACGGGCCTCGACGTCAGACTGGACTGGTTCAATCAGCCCGACATGAAAACGAACATCTACCTCTCGATCGAGGGGGCATCGAGGCTTCTGGCCAAGTTGGTCGTGGTTCTTCTGGTTACATTTTCGTTTGTGGGGGCCGGCCTTGGACTCCTCGCTGCCGAGGGTTCGAGCATCGGGTGGGCGATCGGCGCGGGTGTCGGTTGCGTCGCGTGCCTGCCAGCGATTGCGCTGCTGCACCTGGTGTTCCTTCCCGTTCTCTCGAAGAAGAAGAACCAGGCCCTCAGCGAATCCGTTCAGGCTTCGCTGGACCCAATCGTCGAAGAGGAGATCTCCCGCTCTGCCGATCGTCTACGGCACCCGAAAGGTTGAAACGGGCGAAAAACGACTGGAGTCCAGCGGCTCCTCCCGGAGGGTCTCACGGGTCTCCTCGGCGTTGAGGATCGCCACCCCACCGAACGTGCCCGTGACATACCCGGACGAGGCGCTCTTCCTGTAGACGTAGCCAACCACGAAAGCCGGGATTCTCTCGGGATTGTAGTAGTCCCGGCCGACGGGCCCGGACATCATCGTGCCGAGATCCAGCCCCTCCCTCCGTGCGAGCTCCAACGTGAACAGGTTGACATACACGGCCCGCAGGTCGTGGAGCACGGGGTACGTCTCGCACGCTCTGTCGTAATTTCGGGTGATGTAGTCCGCCAGCGCCTGGGACTGCGGCTTGCTTTCGCCGATGTCGACCAGATTGCCGGCGCCGTCGTCTCCGATCCGCATGATCCTCGCGCTCACGACGACCTCCACGGTGGTCACGTCGCCGTCTCGCCTGAACAGGACCTCGCTGGGCACGAACCAGATCCTGTCCTGGTACCCGAGCTTGCTGGACAGGACGCGTTCTTTCACGAGCCGCTCGTGCGTCTCGTCCAGAAACACGCTCTCGCCGGTGTGGTAATCCACCCCCAGATACAGGGACTTCAGCGCCAGGTCGGACTTGAACGCGATCTCGCCCAGGGCGGTGCCGGCGAAGTCGGCGCCGATGTACTCCGGCCGGTCGTACACGTCCAGCGATTGGATGCGGTAGGGGCCGGTCCTTCCGGCCGAAGCCCTCGTCCTCATCGTCGCGCTCACCGCACTCACGTAGTCCCTGGGATCGTAGTCGGGAGCGATGGAGAAATAGACCCTCTCCATCGACTCCGCCCGACTCACCAGATCCAGCGCCGCCCAGAAGAGCTCGTCGGGGTCGAGTGCGTGCTCTCCGGGCCGGGTGCCGGTGTCCGCGAGGAAGGAAATCGCTCGCTGCTCCGCGAGCTCGATGCCGGAGATGCCGGTGTGATTCCTCGCGATCCCGTCGACCAACCTCGCGATGGACAGGTCGATACCTTGCTCGTCCGGCTCGGACGCGCCTGCGCCCCCCAGGAGCAGCTGAGCGAGGTGGTCCGCGTGCTGGCCACCGAGTCCGTTTCTGTCCGAGTGCCTCCGGAGGATCGCCCTGCCGGTCTCTTCGCGGCCCTGGACCAGCTCGAATTGAGCCGCGGACAGCGCGAGCTCACTGGTCACGTCGCTCGCGGTCGCACCGAGAAGGTCCTGAACATTGGGCGAGATCGTCCATGCACCCTTGCTGCCCGAGGTTTCGAACTCCACCTTCTTGACGACCTCGTCCGTCCCTTCATCGATCACGTACAACACGTTGTTGTGCGGCTCGAGGGGTATGCCGCCGATCATCCTCCGGGCCGCCCCGCCCAGGATCTCGTCGGGATCGTAGTCCATTTCCAATCGAATCTTCTTGCCGTGATCTCCGAGGCCGGCCTCGATGGAAAAGTAATGGCGTTCCTCTTCACTGCCCGCCCATCCGTCGGCGTTCAGTCCCATCGAAATCGCCAGAAGGTCCAGCTTCATGTGCGATTTCTTTCCCATCTGCATATCGAAGAACGGCCCGGTGAGGCCCAGAGTCTCCTCTCTGCCATTCAGGACGAGTTTCGTGAGCATGCCGTCGAGAGTCAGCGGGATCGCGACGGTGCGATCGCCCACCAGATCCGAGATGTGCACGTCTTCGCCGGACACCTCGTGGAAGTCCGTTTCCGGATCGAAGACCAATCCGTGGGAACCGCACAGGTCCGTTCCGCCGAGTGCCGATCCGGCGTCGAGCAAGGTCAGGACCACGACGATCCAGAGGAGACGATGGCTGGCCATGTGACGTATACGCATGTCGATATCCACCACTGCCGAGACATCTCGAGGGACGGCGCCTCGGCGCCTACGGTTCTATTCGTCGGGTGTCAACGCCAGGAGGATGGAGTTCCTCGCATCCGCGAGAAGGGACAGGCAGTGTGCGGCGTCGTCGGGCGACATCCGGCCCATCCGATATCGTCTTCCGGTCTCCTCCACCTTCGCCAGCGACTGCGCCGCCGTCGTCACCAGGGCACTGTCTACCGAAGTTGCTTTGCCTAGCTTGTGCAGGACGCGAACCATGGCTCGCGTGTGAACCCTCACCGCGTTTCCAGCAGAGCTGGAGCTTCGGTCCGCGTAGCCGTGCAGCTGGTTTCTGAGCCTGTCGCCGTGGGCCTCGAAGAGGCCGCGGTAGATCTGCCCTGCCTCCGATGCGTTTCCCTGCCGCATCAGAGCATCGGCCTTCTTCTCCTTCAGCCCTCCCCTCACGAGGAACATCCCGGCCAACAGTATCAGGACGATGGCCGCCAGGACGATGACGGACCCCACGATGGCAACGACGAGTTCGACCACGACATCCCTCCCTACCCTTCCCGAACCGTTGCGATGCTATCCCAGCGTTAGCTTCCCCGACAAGGGACCCTCGTGGCTCACGGATAGCTCTTCCCGAACCGCTTTTCGAAGTGGGCCCAGACCTCCTCGTAGTCGCGTTCGCGGTCGCAGCGGACGAAGGGAGCCTCGTAGACGATGGTCTTCTCGTACGGCCCGCCAGGGAGGGTGTCGTCCATGACCTTGTGGGTCAACGAGGTCAAGGTGTTGCCCGGGGACCGTGAGGGCATCATCGACCTGTCAAAG
>CAZITQ010000235.1:0-14204 GCA_964542165.1 uncultured Rickettsiales bacterium | reverse complement strand
GGGTAGCTCGGGGGCGGGCCGCGCCCCATCCGCCGGCGGATCCCCCCGGCACCCCCAGCCCGGCGGCGGGGGGCCGCCCACACCGCCACCACCCCGTCCGGGGCCCCCTCCCGGGCCGCCGCGTCCAGGGCCAGCGAGGCGCCCACGCTCTGGCCGAGGACCACCACCGGCGCGTCGCCCGCGCGCCCCCGGGCCCGGGTGATCAGGGCGTCCAGGCGGGCCCGTCCAGCGTCCAGGGCGAAGATATCGCTCCCCCCCGCCCCGTGGCCCGCCAGATGGGCCGTCAGCACCCCGTGGCCCGCCTCCCGGAATTCGTCGATCGCGAGCCAGAGGCCGAACAGCCGGTCGTTCCCGCCGCCGTGGGAGAGCACGACCACGGTCCGTGGCGCGCCGTCCGTCCGCGGGCGGAGATACAGGGCACCGGCGTCGGCGTGCCCGGGGATCTCCGGTGCCTCGACGCCCGGGGCCGACGGAGGCAGATAGCGCCGATCGGGACGGCGGGGGAGGAAACAGCCCAGGGCGGCGGTCCCCAGGATCCCGGGCAGCGCGAGGGCCGGCACGAGCCACCACACCCCGGCGAGCCACCAGCACGCCGCGGCCCCGCCGGCCAGCGCCAGCCCGAGGACCCGGGGCGTAGCCCTCGGCAGGAGGTGGAATCCGGCGAGGCCGCCGAACAGGCCCACGGCCTGAACGGCGAGCAGCCAGCCCACCAGCCCGTACCCTACCGAGAGCAGCATCTCCCCATCCATCGCCCGTGGTCCGAGCGCCGAGTCTCGCACCCTCCCCCGCGGGAAGGAAGGACTGTGGTTGAATGGACCGGGCCCCTGGGAGGAGCCGGATGATCCGACGCGCCCTGATCATCGTCGCCTACGTCGCGATCTTCTGGATCCTGCTGCCCTGGTGCCTCCTGGGTGCCGGGCGACTCGTGGATCACGTCCTGCCCGAGGCGCCCACCTGGGCCCGCGTCCTCGGCTTCCCGCTGGCCGTGGGGGGGGCCTGGCTCTGCGCCCACGCCTCGCTGCTGCTGCGAACCCAGGGCGAGGGCCTGCCCATCTCCTCCCTCCCGCCGACCCGGCTGGTGGTCCGCGGCCCCTACCGTGTCTGGCGCCACCCGATCTACACCGGGTTCGCGGCCCTCGCCGTGGGCGCCGGGCTGATGCTGGGCTCCCTGGGCATGGCGCTCGTGGTGGTCCCGATCTTCACGGTAATCTGGTTCCACACCTGGGTCCGCTTCCTGGAAGAGCCGGTCCTGCAGCGCCGATTCGGGGGGGCGTACCGGGCCCACGCCGCCCGCACCCCCTTGCTCCTCCCCTTCCGCTGGCGGGCCCTGGGTCGGGCCCTGGTGAAGCGCGTCTTCCCCCGCCTGTTCCGGATCCGGGTCGAGGGGGCTCACCACGTCCCCACGGCCGGGCCCGTGGTGATCGTGGCCGATCACCTGAGCTACCTGGACTTCATGTTCGGACAGTACCTCACCGAGCGACCGATCCTGATCCCGGTCACCGCCGAGGTCTTCCGCGCCCCCCAGCGGCGTCTCTTCTTGACGATGATGGGCGGGGTCCCCAAGCGACGATTCGGCCCCGATCCAGCGGCGGCGGTCGCCCTTTCGGACCAGCTGGCCGCCGGCGGCGTGGTCGGCATCGCCATCGAGGGGGAACGTTCCTGGACCGGGGAGATGACCTCGCCGGCTCTGTCGGTGGCCCGCAACATCGGCCGCTTCGACTGCCCGGTGGTGCCGGCGGCTTTCGTGGGCGCCTACCGGCTGTGGCCCCGCTGGGCGGGGGGTGCCGACCGCAGCGCCGAGGTCACGATCCGGCTCGGGGAGCCCTTCCTCCCGACCCGGGAGATCGACGGGCACGAGCCCGGATCGGTCGCCCAGGGTCGGGAGCTCACCCGCCTGATGGTGGCGCGGATCCAGGCGCTGCGCGATCCCGACGAACCCCGGGTTCCGGTTGCGGCGTACCCCTCCCCTCGCCCCGAGCTCACCCTGTGGCGCTGCCCGATCTGCGGGGACGAGGAGTGCCTGTCGATGGTGGGACGGGAGTCGCTGATCTGCGGCCGCTGCGAGGCCCGCTGGGACGCCTCCGGCCCCGACCTGAAGCTGGTCTCGCCCGCAGACCGCGCGGGGGAGGCGGACAGCGTCGCCGGCTGGGCCGCACGTGCGGGCGCCGAACCCCGGTTGCCCTCCTCCGCGGGCTCCGCTACCGGGGAGGCGGAGCCGATCCTCCGCGCCGCACACGCGGAGCTGAGGGAAGATCCCTTCGCCTGCGTCACCCTGGGACCCCTGCTCTCCCGCGGGACCGGTGAGGCCTTCCTGTACTCGGATCGGCTGGTCTGGGAGGGGGCGGACGGGAGCCGAATCGTGCCCATCGACGCCATCCGAACGGTGACCACCGAGCGCAACGACACCCTGCAGCTGGGCGTGGGTCAGGGGGTGGTCCAGCTGGTGTTCGCCGAGGCCAGCCCCCTGCGCTGGCAGGTCTACGTCGAGGGGCTGAGGAGCGCCGATGAGTGACGAGACGGCGGGAGGGGCTCCCCTGGTCGATCCCGGCGGCGCGCTGGCACCGCGCTGGCTGTTCAGCTTCGAGAAGTGGTACTTCGACGGACAGACCGCCGACGGCGACTTCTTCTTCCTCTACCTCGCGCCGATGGTCCTGTGCGGCAAGCGCAGCGCCGAGCTGGTGATCAGCCTCTTTCCCCGGGATGGCGGGAACCCGCGGCGCAGCTTCCACCTGGCCGGTGGGGACCTGGAACTGGACGACGATCGATGCGGTGCGCGGGCCCCGGCGGGCGAGATCGGGATGGCCGCGGGCGAGACCACGGTCCGGTTCGACCTCGACGGGGCGAGCGCCCGGCTGTGTTACCGGCCCGTGGACGCCCCCTGGACCCCAACCGAAGGCGGTCGGGTGGTGAACCGCGGGGATCGTGCCCTGCGGTGGATCGTACCCATCCCCCGGGCGCGCCTGGAGGGCACCGTCCGCGTCGACGACACGGAGATCAGCTTCGACGGCTACGGCTACTCCGACTTCGTGCAGACCGACATCCCCCCCTGGTCGTTGCCCCTGCGGGAGCTGCTGTGGGGCCGGGTCCTGGGCCCGGAGACCCTGGTGATCTTCAACCGGGTGGGGGTCGCCGCGGGACCGGACGTGGAGCACGTTGCCTTCGGGCTGGTCCGGCTGGACGACCGCCCGGCCCGGGCCACCGACGGACTCCAGGCCAAGCTCTCCGGATGGGAGGACCACGACCCGACGTCGGATCGTTTCCCCACCGAGCTGGCGTTCTCGCTGGCCAACGGAGGTCAGGTCGACCGGCTCCGACTCCACGACACCACGCTCCACCTGGGGGAGTTCGTGGCCGACGTGCAGCGTTTCGGCTCGGGACTCGAGCGCTGGCTCTACCGGACGTTCACGGGCGACCCGGTCGAGTACAAGCTGTTCTCCCGCGCCAGCTCCCGCGGACGCCAGCTGGACGCCTGGTCGGCCCACGAGTGGATCCGCTGGGGGCGGGGTCGGTAGAGGGCGCCGCAGGGGTCGGTGCCCGATGGCCCGTCAACGCCCGCGGACCCGACGTCTGCTCCACGAGAATCCGAGCAGGAGGATGGCGACCAGCGCGGTGGCCGCGCCCCGGGTCGTCCCGGCGTTCAGCCCACAACGGCAACCCGCCTCGGGTGCTTCCTCCGCAACCGGGTGGGGAGGGGCCGCTGCGGCTCGGAGCGCCCCCTCGATGGCGCCCTGGCGTGGGTGGCGGTCACACAGGGCGCGGAACTCGTCTCGGGTCATCGGCGGTGTCCCGGGGGGGAACACGAGCTCGGCGAAGACCGGGACCAGCAGGGTGTACTTCTGGTCCTCGAACTCCAGTCTGTGCTGGTAGTCCCCGGGGGGCACGGTCACGTCGGGGTGCTCTTCGTACGAGACCGAGAGCTCGACCTGCGAGACGCCCAGGACGTTCCACGTCACCAGCCCGCCCGCCGGGGTCTGCCCCGCCGGCACCATGAACCGCACATCGCGGGTCCAGACCGCCTCGTTCGAAGCCATGGGATCGGAGAGCTCCGCGAGCCGCTTGCGCGTGTCGGTGACGAGGCCCAGGGGATCCGCGATCTCCGCCGGTAGCCACTCCGGTACGACACCGACATCCAGGGAGGCGACGAGGTAGAGGCCGTAGAACCACGACTCCATCTCCTCGAGCGCTTCACCCAGCGTCTCCGCGTCGGCGGCGCCTCCTTCGGCCAGGGGGATCAGCTCGCGCCACCCATCGCCGAACCGCCCCTCCAGCACCTGGCTCCGCACGAACCGATAGGCGCGTGCGTTGCGCAGGTAGTAGCTGGGGAGTGGCTCGAGGGAGAGCTCGGGTCGCACGTCGATGATGAGGGTGGGGGGCGCACCGATCGTGGGCAGGCGGAGGACCTTGACGTGGGTCTCGCGGTTCATGGCGAACATGGAGGCGAACGCCATCTCCAGCCGCTGGGTGTACCCCGCGTTGGGGGTCAGTTTGTCTCCTTCCGGACCGTCGTCCAGGCGAAGGAGGATCTCCAGGGCGTACTGCTGGTGGGCATACCAGCCGTCGTCCGGCGCGGGTGCCAGGGACAGATCGCCCCGGCGGACCGCATCGATCAACGCCCGCATCCCATCGCCCTCCTGGAAGGTCATGGCATCGAGGGACTCCAGCAGATCGGCCTCGCGGTTGGTCGCCTGGGGCACCAGGTAGAGTTTGGTACGGGGTTCGAGTTCGAGGAGCTCGGTGACCGCCCGGACCAGGCCGTCTCCCGTTCCGTGCTGGAACAGCAGGGTCGAGGGTTCCCTTTCGACCAGGTCCACGGCCTGGTGCCCATGGGCCGGGTTGGTCAGACCGCCCTGGAGCTCGATCCACCACCTCAGCTGGCCGGCGAGCTCGGGGGCGCGGGCGAGCACGTCCGCCAGCGCCACGAAGGTCGCCACGTCACGCTTGGAGTCCGAGGCGAAGGGGCTCATAAGCCACCGATCCCGCCGGAAGATGCGGCTCAACTCCTCGGTCCAGGTGTAGAACCCGATGGGCTTCGAGCGCAGGGGCTCCTGCTCGAAGGCGCCGAGCTGTTCGGTCATCCGAGCGTGTAGCTCCGGTCGGGGGAGGTCCCCCGCCGGACCGCCACCCAGCAGGTAGGCCGTGCCCACGAACACGAGGGCGTCCCCGTGGGCCTCACGCGCCTCGCCTTCGGTCTCGGCCCACCGCGCGGCGACCGCCCCCGCCAGCGCGAGCAGGAAGGCCTGCTTGCCGGGCCACCCGTCCCCCGCGGCCCGTTCCAGGCGCAGCTCCACCGCGGCGACCAACCCATCGTTGAGCACCTTGGACTGCTGGCCGAACAGCTCCAGTCCCGGGAGGATCGGATACGGGGAGTCCTGCGCCGCCTCCCGGAACGTGGCGTACAGGACGGGATCGTCCCCGGCGTCCATGAGCGCGTTCCACGACGCCTCCGTGTCCCCGCCCGTCACCAGCTGGGAGTCGTCGTAGGGCGGCGTCTCGAGGCGGTAGGTGGCCGATGTCTCATCGATGCGGACCTTGGCCGGCAGCGGATCGGCGCCGAACGAGAACTGGAACTCGCTCAGCGGCACCTCGCGCACCGGGCTCAAAGGCTCCGGTCGCGTGGTGACGTAGCGGGGGGCGAAACGATCCCGCCCGGCGTCGGGGGGGGTGGGTTCCTCGGCGTGGACGGCCGGAGCCAGCACTCCGACGAGTAGGATGGCGGCCCAGGTCGATCTCATATCCCCTCCCGACTCATCCCGACCAGAAATGGAACGGGTGGAACTGTGCTTGCCCCGCGGTGTACATGACCATCCTCAGGGTCTCGGGGGGCACCTCCTGCGCGGACACGAGGATCGTCGTTCCGGTGAAGGGCCGCTCCGGGTCCGCCGCCGCGCGCGCCTTGAGCTCGTCCGTGCGCTGCTGTAGCACCTCGTACAGTGGCGAGATCATCACGCCGCGCAGCTGCTCTTCGGCCGGGGCGCCGGCGGTCAGCTCCAGGCGCCACAGCGGGTTCTCCCCCGCACCTGGCGGCACCGCATCGTCGCCGACCCGGGCCACGGTCAGGTGGTCCATGTGGACCACGACGGCGACCGCAGCATCGTCGGGCAGCTGGGCGACGATCCCATCGGTCAGCGGGAGGTCTCCCAGCGCCACCCGCAGCTCCGCGAAGGGATCGGGGATGGCCGGAGGATGGGTCGGACCGCAGCCGAAGTGGACTGCGAGCGCGCCCAGCGACACGACGAACACACCTACGGTCGCAGCACGGTTCCGTCTCACCGGGGATCCCTCCGGTGCCCAAGAATAGCAACTACCGGTTCCGGGGATCGCCGCGGCGGGTCGCCCCCCCGCCAGCGAGAATGCCGATCAGCCCCCGCGGGCGCGCCGGGCGAGCTCCAGCAGCTCGGCCTCCCCCCGGACGCGGAACAACGCCTGCAACAACGTCATCGCTTCTTCAGCCGCCAGGGGGTAGCCGGCGTCCTGGAGCAGGCCTAAGCCCCGGCGGGCGGTCTCCAGAGCCCGGGCGACCACCCGCCCCACGGAGGCCCCACAGACGTCGCGGTACCCCTCGCCGGGTAGTCCGGACCGCAGGGAGGCGAGGAAGGCCCGCTCCGCTTGCGAACCGTGGTGGGCGATCTCCGACTGCAACAGGTTGTGGCTGCGCCGGGCCACGTCGATCTCCAGATCGGTCACGTCGTCCACGTGCTGGAGCGCCAGGCCGATGGCGTGGATCCCGGCGGCCATGGTCTCGAGCCGGGGGGCCCGGGGATCGGCCTCCAGGCCGAACCTGGGCACGACGAAGGCCAGCCCGAGCAAGCTGCCCCCCTTGTGCTCGTGGATCCGCTCGATGACCTCCTCCGGCGTGGCCACCTCGTCGACCCCCGCCTCCTCCTCGGCCTCCACCGCGCCGATCTCCACCAGCAGCGCCATCAGCCCCTGGACCGCGTCCCCCACCCGCTCCTCCGCCAGCACCCCGCGCTCGACCCCCAGCCCGACCACCCGCTCCAGTGCCACCCCCCAGGCCAGCAGCCCCAGGCAGTTGCGGAAGCGCTCGGCGTCGCTGGGCATCTTCAGCGCCAGGACCGGCTTGTCCTCGTCGTCGATCAGGTTGTCCGCGGCGGTGACCACTGCCCGGATGGTGTGGTTGACGGCGGCCAGGTACTCCAGCTGGGGGTCGGGGAACTCCAGGGCGCGGTAGGCGCTGAGCAGCAGCAGGGAGAAGAAGTTGCGGCCGGTGTAGGTGACCGGGTTGCGCTCGTCCGCGTCGAGTCCGCGGAACCGCTGCGGGATGAGCCCCCTCGCCTCGGCCCGGGCCAGCTCCACCCCGCGCCGGTGGGGCCCGATCAGCTTCTGGAAACGCCACAGGGTGCCCAGGGGATCCACGCCACTCCTCGGTGAAGTCCCAATGTAGGTCCACGGGCCGCGCCCGAAAAGGTCCGCTCGGGATCCGAACCGGCCCGAACTGCCGTCCCCCGGAACAAATCGCGGTCTCGGATGACAAAGAGGTGGCAGACTTCCGGGGCGCAGAAGATTCCGGCGGTCCGGTCGGAGGTGCGACGATGCGGGTGGGAGTGGTGTTCGTGGTGATCGCGCTGGCCGCGACGCTCGGCGGGCCGGGAGGCGCCCGTGGGGAGGAGGCCCCGGTGCGGTTCGAGCTCGATCGGGAGTTCACCCTGGGCATGGGACAGACCGCCCGGGGTCCGGGTGATCTGGCGATCCACTATGCGGGCCTCGGGTACGAGATCGGCGGCTCGGGACTGAATCCGGGCCTGGTGGTCGGCACCGGGGACCCCAGCGTGTTCCCCCTCGTGGCCCAGCCCTGGACGCGGCGGGAGGGGGAGCTCGTGGGCCGCGCCCTGTACGGGGACGTGGTCATCACCCTGGTGCGGGTGGCGCCGGACGGGGACAACGACGTCACGCTGGTGGTGGGCCGCGCCGCGCCCGTGACGACCGCCTTCACCTACGACGTCCCGTTCCTGCTTCGCCCCTACGAGTTCGCGGTCGGTCCCGAGGGCTGGGCCCTGGCCCTGGGCGAGGCGTACGAACTGGACAACGGAGCCTACGCCGTCGAGCTCCAGCACCAGGGGCGTGGGGCCGTGCAGTCGGAGTGGATCTCGTTTCAACAGACCCCCGCGGACCCGGACCGGGCCCAGGCGGGCTGGGGCGTGTACATGTTCGCCATAGAAGGGCTCGAGCGCCTGAACACCGGTCGCGACGCGGTCCGCCTGCGGATCTGGAAGCCCGCCGAGACCGAGCGCGGATTCACCCTCGGCGAGCCCTTCACCCTCTCCCCCGGGGAGACCGGCGTCGGCCCCGGCGGGCTGCGGGTGAAGCTCGGGGGATTCGGCCACAAGATCCTGCTCGACCGGTCGGACCTCCCCTTCGCCCACATCGGCGTGACCCTGGGTGACCGCCAGGACGGGGCTCGGATCACCATGGAACCGGGGCGTCAGGACGCCTTCGGCTCCGCCAGCGTCCTCGGCTACAGCATCACCCTGCTCAACGGCGACGGCGGACCGCCCCATCGCGGCGACGTCCGGATCCGGATGGTGGTGCAGGCCGAGTGAGACCCGACCCCCCGGTCACGGCGCCCGAGAGCGCTTCCCTCGTGATCGTGGGAGGCGGGCTGTGCGGCCTCGCCGCGGGCATCGCCTGGGCCCGCAAGCGGCCGGACCAGCCCGTGGTCCTGCTCGAGAAGGAGCCCCAGACCGGCGGCTACGTCACCACCTACCGCCGCAAGGGCTACCGCTTCGACACCAGCCAGATGATGCCCAACGTGTCGGACCTGCTGGGCCTGCTGGATGTCGACGTCGCCCTGCGGCCCTTCGACGGCTATGCGATGCGGATCTTCCTGGTGGATCCGTCCTCGGGCGAGCGCAAGGTCCTCGAGGTCCCCGCGGGCGGGGAGGCCTTCCGACGGATGCTCTGCGAGAGCTACCCCGACCAGGCCGGGGCCGTCGGCCGCTTCCTCGACCACTCCCGGGCCGTGTACGAGGAGCTCGAGCACCTCAAGGTCGAGCCGGGCTGCATCGACGCCCTGGGGCTGTTGTTCCGCTGCCCGCGCATCGTGGGCCTGGGAAGCAAGACGTTCTCGGCGTACCTGGACCGCTTCGGCATCACCGAGCCGGACATCCACGAGATCCTCAACGTCTTCGTGGAGTTCGCCGCGCTCCCTCGAGCAGAGGTGCACGCCCTGGTGCCGATCTCGGCCATGCACTCGCTGCTGGACGGCGCCTACCGGCCCGAAGGCGACTTCGCCGAGTTGCCCCGGGCGATGCAGCGACGATTCGAGGCGCTGGGGGGCGAGGTGAGGACGCGGGCGGCGGTCTCGCGGATCCTCGTGGACGGCGGAGAGGTCCGCGGCGTGGAACTCGCCGGTGGCGATGTGATCGGGACGGGCGCGGTGATCACCACCGTGGATCCCAAGGTCGCGCTCGGCGACCTCGTGGGGTGGGAGGCCGTGGAACGGGCCGATCCAGGCTTCGCGAGCAAGGCGCGGGACGCGCAGATGTCCTGGTCCTCGTTCAACGTCAACCTCGGTCTGGACGACGAGATCGACCTGGACGCGCTGGGTCTGCGGGGCGGCTACAACGTGCTGACCACCGGCGTCGAGTCCTTCGAGGCGCTCTTCGATGCCGCGGGCCGCGGAGAGATCGGCTTCTCGGACAGCTGTTTCCACGTCGGCGTGATCTGTCCCTCGCTGATCAGCGGCCAGCCCCCCTACCTTCAGATCCGCGTGGTCCCCCTCCCCCTCGGCGAATGGACCCGATGGCGCGAATCGGACCGGGACCGCTACCGCGCCGAGCGCCAGCGCTGGGGGGACTTCTTCATCGATCTGGTGGAGCGACTGCTCGTCCCCGACCTTCGCCGGCACGTGCGCTTCGTCGACCTGTCCTCACCGGCCACCTATGCCCGCTACTCGGGCTGCCCCACCGGCTCGGTCTACGACATGGCGCCGACGCCGGACAACTTCGGCCGCACCCGCCTGAAGATGCGCACCCCCATCCGCGGCCTGTTCCAGCCCAAGTTCGTCCACGGCATCCTCGGCGCCCTGTACGGCGGCGTGCAGGCGGTGGACATGATCCTCGACGGCGAGGTGATGGGCGGACGGGCGATGCTGCCGAGGTCGGCGCTCAGGTGACCCGCACGTCCTGGGCCTCCAGGCGGGACTGGACCGCGGAGATGTCCACGTCTCGGCAGGTCACGCCGTCCTTGATCGACTGGGCCGCGGCGACGCCGGCGCCCTGGCCGGTGACGCAGCAACAGGCCATCTGACGGATCGCGGTCAGGGAGATGCGGTCGCCGGCGGCCGCGCGCCCGGCCACCAGCAGGTTGTCGATCTCCTGGGGGAGGATGATCCCGTAGGGCACGTGGAAGTAGCGGCCGGTGGTCGGCAGCAGCATGTTGCCGAACCCGTCGAGGAACTCGGGGCAGATGCCGATGGAGTCCTCGAAGCGGGCCTGGTTGCGGATGTCGTGCTCGGTGATCTCGTAGCGGCCCAGGATCCGCCGCGCCTCGCGGACGCCCAGCGTCGGGGCGAAGGTCCGGATCCGCGCCTCGTCGAAGCCCGGGCAGTACTTCTTCAGCGCCGCCATGGCCCAGACTGCTCGCTCGCGGCCCTTCATCTCGGCCGTGGTCAGGTCCATGACGTCGGTGGGATCCACCCCGTGGAGGTGGATCGTGTTCATGTCCGGGATCTCGTTGCAGTAGGTGAACGCGCCGAAGTACGAGGTGTACTCCACGTCGTCCTCGTGGGGGATCTCCCCGGCCTCGATGGCCTTGCGATAGGGCTCGTCGACCCGGGGGCTCATCAGGGTCGAGGTGTCGCCGCCGGTGTCCGACCAGTCGCCGACGCCCTCGGAGTTCAGGAAGATATAGAGCAACAGCTCCTGCAGCCCGACGTTGCTCATGCCGAACTGCACCGTGGCCTCCATCAGTTCCTCGCGGGGGCTCTGCCAGTAGGGGGCGCCGGCGAAGTGGGCCACGTCCGCGTCACCGGTGCAGTCGATGACCCGCCTGGCCAGGATCGCCTGGCGGCCGGACTTGGACTCGGTGACCACGCCGATGATGGTCTTGCCGTCCATCAGCGCGTCCACGGCCCAGCAGTGCAACACCGGGGTGACCCCGGCCTTCTTGAGCATGTCGTCGGCGACCCACTTGAACAGCTCGGTCTCCAGGACCTCCCAGGTGGGCTCACCGTCGACCCGCAACCCGGCCTCCTCGAGGTAGTCGTGGTACATGCCCAGCAGCTCGTCGCTGACCACCCCGCGCCCCTCTTCGCCCAGCACGTCGATGGTGGCCCCCATCTCCTTGGCCACCTGCTCGTACTCGAGTCGAACCCCACCGGCGTCCACGGTCTGGGCGAAGCGGTACCAGGCGATGGAGCCCATGGTCTGCTGGGTGATCACGCCGCCGAAGGAGTTGAAGCGCTCCACCAGTACGGTGTCGACGCCCTCCCTCGCCGCGGCGATGGCCGCCGACATGCCCGCGGGGCCGCCGCCCAGGACCAGTACGTCGGTCTCGGTGAGCACGGGGATCGACGTGCCCGGGATCCAGACCTCCCCCTGACCGGCACAGCCAGACAGCTGGATCCCCGTACCCGCGACCCCTGCGGCGCCCGCCATCGCGGCCGCGAACCCCATCGCCTCCCTGCGCGTGACCTTCGACATCGCCCTCGTCCCTTCCCCAGCCTGCCCGTGCTGGCTGTCGGCCTATAGCACCCGCAGGCGAAGGGCGTCCACGGAATCCGGCCCCCCCCCGCGCTCGTGCGGCCACCCACCGGTGCTACCATCGGGGACCAGCCGATCCAGGAGGTCCGTACCATGTCCGAGCGTCTCCCCTTCTCCCTGCTGTCGTTGGTGCTCCTCGCCGCCATGGCAGCTCCGGCGGCCGCCCAGCAGATCCTCGTGCTCCAGGACGAGGAGCCCTGGGGGCTGGATTCGTGGCAGGACGTGCTCGACGACGCCGGCTTGCCCTACACGGTCGTCACGTCGGCGGACCTGGCCACAACCGACCTGACGCCGATCGACATGGCGATCGTGGCCAGCCGCCAGGATTCGGCCTTCAACGACGCGGTCACCCTGGCGATCGCCGACTTCGAGGCCTTCGTCTCCGGGGGCGGCGTGCTGGTCTGGTCCGGCTGCAGCCGGGAGGGGGAGACCCCCTACCCCAACCCGCCCTTCGGTGCGGACAACGACTTCGACTACGCGTACGACAACGACCTGGTCGATCCGACCCACCCCCTGCTCGACGGGCTCCCGGACCCGGTCTCGGGGTACTACGCGAGTCACAACTACTTCACCGCGTTGCCCGTGGCCGCCGCGGTGCTGCTCACCAGCCAGGACAACGGGGAGGCCACCCTCTACGCGCAGTTCGAGGGGGCGGGCCTGCTCATCGCGTTCGGGGTCCCAGCCGAGTACCACTACGCGTACGGATGGGACGCGGAGCCGCTGCTGCCCAACATCGTCGACTGGGCCTGGCAGTACGCTCCCTGCCAGGGGGTGGACGACGACGGCGACGGACACGGCCTGTGTGCGGGTGACTGTGACGATGGAGACGCGGACTCCTACCCCGGCGCCCCCGAGCTCCAGGATCTGACCGACAACGACTGCGACGGGCTGGTGGACGAGGACTTCATCGTCGAGGGCGACGTGATCGTGGTCGAGTTCCTGGACCAGCCGGTGGCGGTGCAACCCGAGGTGGGCGAGTGGTTCGAGCTGTACAACGCCGCGCCCTTCGACATCAACCTCGTCGGCTGGGTCGTCCGCGACGACTCCTTCGGGGAGGAGTTCACCATCGAGTCCGACCTGATCGTGCCGGCGGGCGGGGTGGTCCTGCTGGCCAACGAGGACGACCCGGCGGTCAACGGCGGGCTGCCGACCCCGGATTACGTGTTCGCTCGGGACGACTACATCCTCTACAGCCTCACCGACGAGACCGGCGACGAGGTGATCCTGGAGCTGGACGGCCTCGAGGTGGACCGCATCGAGTACGACATCGTCTACGGGGGCGGAATCTGGCCCCGGCAGTACGGCTACTCGTGCTCGCTGCGCCCCGAGGCCCACGACGGGCTGTCCAACGACGATCCGGACCTGTGGTGTACCGCCGACGAGGCGTGGACCTATGGCGACGGCGACCGGGGCACACCCGACGCGTTCAACCACGTCTGCTGCGAGGACGCCGACGGGGACGGCTGGGGGACCTGCGGGGACGACGGCGTCCCGGGCACCGGCGACGAGGACTGCGACGACACGGACCCGGACGTCAACCCGGACGGGGCCGAGATCTGCGACGGGATCGACAACGACTGTGACGGCGATGTGGACGTGGACGCCCCCGACGCCCAGCTCTGGTACCCGGACGGGGACGGGGATGGCTACGGGGAGACGGCAGGCGAGGTCGTGGACTGTACCCAGCCCGCGGACCACGTGGCCGACGGGGGCGACTGCGACGACGCCGATCCTGCCGTCCACCCCGGCGCCCCGGAAGACTGCGACGGCATCCCAGACAACAACTGCGACTTCGTGATCGACGTCTTCGACGTGGACGACGACGGGGACGGCTGGACCGAGTGCGCCGGGGACTGTTCGGACCTGCTGGCAGACGTGTACCCCACCGCCCCCGAGCTCTGCGACGGCCTGGACAACGACTGCAACGGGACGGCCGACGACGGCCTGGTCTTCGACGACTGGTTCCTGGACGGGGACGGGGACGGGTTCGGCGATCCCGGGCTGTCCGCGAGCACCTGCGACGGTCCCCCGGACGCCGATCACGTGGGCAACGGCGACGACTGCGACGACGCCGACGCAGGGGTGAACCCCGCCGCGGTGGAGGTTCCCTACGACGGCATCGACCAGGACTGCGACGCCGGCGACCTCACCGACGTGGACGGCGACGGATTCGACGGCGGACCCGCGGGGGACGACTGCGACGACGAGGACGCCTCGGTCAACCCGGCCGCGGTGGAGATCCCCTACGACGGCATCGACCAGGACTGCGACACCGCCGACCTCACCGACGTGGACGGCGACGGATTCGACGGCGGACCCGCGGGGGACGACTGCGACGACGAGGACGCCTCGGTCAACCCGGCCGCGGTGGAGATCCCCTACGACGGCATCGACCAGGACTGCGACACCGCCGACCTCACCGACGTGGACGGCGACGGATTCGACGGCGGACCCGCGGGGGACGACTGCGACGACGAGGACGCC
>CAZITQ010000234.1:0-14294 GCA_964542165.1 uncultured Rickettsiales bacterium | reverse complement strand
GGCCGTGGGTGGTGTGCAGGGTGTCGGACTTGAAGTAGGGGCTGGTGATCCACGACGAGCAGCCGATGCCGGTGACCGTGACCATGTTGGCCACGTCGAACTCCAGCTGGTCGACCGCGCGGGTGAAGCAGTTGAGCACCGTCCCGCCGCCGCAGCCCTGGCAGAACGTGGTGGGCAGGATCTCCTGCCGGAGGTAACGCAGCAGCGGCTGTTTGACCTGCTCGCTCATGCCGACCTCCCGATCTGCTCCATCGCGCACTCTGCGATCTCGCTCTGGTGGAAGACGTGCCCGCCGATCTTGTTCAGCCCGATCACCGGGCAGTCCACGAAGCGTTCGATCTCGCGGTTCATCTGGCCCAGGTTCATCTCGGGGACCACCACCGCCTTGGCGCCGGCGCAGAGCTCGGCCAGCCTGGGACCGGGGAACGGCCACAGCCCGATGATCCGGATCAGGCCCACCGGGTGTCCCGCCTCGCGCAGCGCCTTCACCGCACCGTAGGCCGGACGGGCGCTGATGCCGTGGGCGATGACCACCACCTCCTCGCCCCCGTCCAGCAGGGTATCCAGGCGGGTCAGCTCGTCCCGGGCGCCGGCGATCTTGCCGGTCACCCTTCGGATCAGCTCGTCGTGGACCGGGGGCTGGGTCGCCTGGCGCAGGCCGTCCGCCACGTGGGTCGAGCCGGTCACGTGGACGGACGTGCCCTCCCCGAAGCGGACCATCTTCGGCACGGTCGAGCCCCCGAAAGCCTGGCTCGCGTCCGGCGCGAACTCCCGGGCCACGACCTCCACGTCCGCGGGATCCGGGAAGGCCACCCGTTCCCGCGAGTGCCCGGTCTCCCCGTCGGTCATCAGCAGGACCGGCTGGCGGAAGCGTTCGGCCAGGTTGAAGGCCTCGATGGCCAGGTCGAAGCTCTCCTGGGCCGACCAGGGCGACAGGGCGATGGCCTCGTGGTCCCCGTGGGTGCCCCAGCGGGCCTGGTAGAAGTCCCCCTGGGCCGGCAGCGTGGCCTGGCCGGTGGACGGCCCGGAACGCTGCACGTCCACGATCACCGTCGGCGTCTCGGTCATCACCGCGTAGCCGATGTTCTCCTGCATCAGCGAGAACCCGGGGCCGCTGGTGGCGGTCATCGACCGGGACCCGGCCCAGGCCGCGCCGATGATCGCCGAGATCGAGGCCAGCTCGTCCTCGAACTGCACGAACTTGCCACCCACCGGGGGCAGCAGGTTCGCCATGGTCTCGGCGATCTCCGAGGCCGGTGTGATGGGGTAGGCGCCGAAGAAGTCGCAGCCGGCGTACACGGCGCCCAGGGCCACGGCCACGTCGCCCTGCATGAACTGGCTGGTGCCCGCGTACCTGGCGAGCAACTTCTTTCGGGCCTCGGTCCACTCGGAGGCGGTGTGAGTACTCATTCGTCCACCTCCACGACCGTGATCGCCATGTCGGGACAGGCCACCTCGCAGTACCGACAGCCGTTGCAGGCCCCCTCGTCCTTCACTTCCGCGAGGAAGTAGCCCAGGGGCCCCAGCCGGCTGCCGATGCGCAGCACGTCCTCGGGACACATCTCGGTGCAGATCTCGCAGCCCTTGCAGTAGGGCTCGTAGAAGAAGACCTTGAACTGCCGTTTTCGCCTGGCAGGCTGGGCGTTCATCTCGCGCTCGCCTCCGCTCTCGTCCGCGGGCGCAAGCCAAGGCGCGCGCCCGGTCGGCTTGAAAAGGTGCCGAAGGATACGGAGGCGGGGGGTGGTTGTCCACAGCTGCGCGGAAAGTTGTAGGAGCGCCCCCACGGCGGCATCCTACGACCTTGGGCTCGGATCCGGACTCAGTCACGGCCACGGAGCGAAGATGCCGTCGAACCTCACCCCCAACGCCGCCGGCCGCCTCGTCCCCACCGAGGTGAACGGCATCCCGATGATCCCCTACCGGGGCGTGGACGGCCACCGCCCCGAGGGCCGGCTGGCATCGCCGCCGATCCGTTCCGCGGTGGACTACCCTTCGGACGGCGACAAGCGGCTGAAGGGCGGGCTCCGCGAGCTGCTGGAGCGGGCGGACCTCGGCGACGGGGCCTGCATCTCCACCCACCACCACTACCGCAACGGCGATCTGCTGGCCAACGCCCTGTTCGCCGCCGCCGCCGACCTGGGCCTGAGGGACCTGGTCTGGTGCCCCTCGTCGGTCTTCCCCTGCCACGCGCCCCTCATCGAGCTGTGCCAGCGGGGGGTGATCCAGCGCATCGAGGCCGGCCTCAACGGGCCGGTGGGGGACTGGGTCTCCCGGGGGGGTATGGCCGGCACCGGTGTGTGGCGCTCCCACGGGGCGCGACCGCTGGCCATCCGATCCGGAGAGGTACGCATCGATCTCGCGGTCATCGCCGCCTCGGCCGCCGACCCCTTCGGAAACGCCAACGGCCTGCTGGGCAGGAACCCCTGCGGCCCCCTGGGCTTCTCCCGGATCGACGCCCGGCACGCCGAGCGGGTCGCCGTGGCCACGGACCACACGGTGCCCTTCCCCTGCCTGCCCGCCGACATCCGGGCCAAGAACGTGGACTGGGTCGTGGAGGTCGACCGGGCGGGCGACCCGGACGACATCGTGTTCGGCACCACCCGCGTCACCACCGATCCCGCCCGCGTCCACATCGCCGAACTGGCCGCCCGCTTCGCCCGGGCGGCCGGGCTGATCCGGGACGGCTGGTCCTTCCAGGCCGGCGCCTCCAGCATCGCCCTGGCCATCACCGACTTCCTGGCCCGGGCCATGCGGGAGGACGGCGTTCGCGCCCGCTTCATCCAGGCCGGCTCCACCCGCCAGACCGCCGACCTGCTCCGCGAGGGGCTCACCGACCACATCCTCGAGGGCCAGAGCTTCGACGCCGACGGGATCGCCTCGCTACGCGACGATCCCCGCCACGTGCAGACCACCCCCTTCGACAGCTACGACTTCCACGGCAAGGGGGACTTCATGCGCCTGGTGGACGCGGTCTTCCTGGGCGCCACCGAGGTGGACCGGGAGTTCAACGCCAACGTGGTCACCCACACGGACGGGCGGGCCGTCCACGGCCTGGGGGGCTGGCCCCACTGCCTGACCGCCGGTTGCACCATCCTGACCGTACCCTCGGCCCGTCGCCGCGGCGCCGTGCTGGTGGATCGGGTCACGACCCTGTGCGGCCCCGGCGAGCTGGTCGACGTGGTGGTCACCGAACGCGGGATCGCCGTGAATCCTCGCCGGCAGGACCTCCTGGATGCGGTCCGCGGCTCCGATCTGCCCATCCGCCCCCTGGACGACCTCCGGGCCGAGGCCGAGGCCGAGGCCGGCGTCCACCCCCGACCCGACCTGGGAGACGAGGTGGTCGCCGTGGTCAAGTGGGTCGACGGCACCGTGATCGACAGCATCCGCCGCGTGCGCTGATTCCCCTGGCGTCCCGCGCCAGCATTGTTAGAATCCCTCGCTCGGCTGGGGTCCCGGGGAATCGGAGTCACAGGATGGACGTTCCTCGTCTGGGCATCGATATCGGATCGGTCGCGGTCCACGCGGCCGTGATCGGCGCAGACGGCTCGATTCTCTGGAGCGGTTCCCGGCCCGCGGGGGGACGGCCCCTCGCCGCCCTCGAAGGTCTCCTGGAGGAGCTGAAGACCGACGGCGTCGGCGACTCGTTCTCGGTGGGCCTCGTCGCCGGCGCCCGGAACCTGCTGACGAAACACTGCCCCGACGCGGTCGAGATCAGCGAGGTGGTCGCCACCGCCCGCGGGGCCGCCGCCCTGTGCCCCGACGCCCTCGCCGCCGTGGAGATCGGCGGGCAGATGTCCCGCTGGATCGAGCTGGAACCCGAGCGCCGCGAGCTCTCCGATTTCGCCCTCTCCGATCTGTGTGCCGCGGGCGCCGGTGCCTTCCTGGAGCAGCAGGCGGGACGTCTCCAGCTCTCGGTCGAGGAGCTGGCCACCATGGCTTCGGAAGCCCCCCGGGGGGCCACCGTGGCCGGACGCTGCGCCGTGTTCGCCAAGTCCGACATGATCCACCTCCAGCAAAAGGGCACCCCGGTGGACGAGATCGCGTACGGGCTCTGCCTGGCGCTGATCCGCAACTTCCGGGCCACGGTCCTCCGGGGTCGGAGCATCCGCACCCCCCTGGCGGTGGTGGGTGGCGGCGCCCGCAACGGCGGCCTGCTACGGGCGGTCCGGGAGGTCCTCGAGCTGGGTGACGACGCGCTGCGGGTTCCCCGGCGGCCCGGCAGCGCGTCCGCCGTGGGGGCCGCGTTGCTGGCGGGGGAGGGGACCCCCCTGTCGCTGGCGGACGTCCTGAGCGCCGTGGCCGCCGGTCGCAGCGAGCGGATCGCGGTCCGCCGCCTGCCCCGCCTCCCCGACCCGGGGGTCGAGCCCCCACCCGCCGAACCGGCCGGGGAACGGGTCGCCGCCGCCGGCCACCGGGCCCTGCTAGGGATCGACGTGGGCTCGGTGTCCACCAACCTGGCACTGGTGGGGGACGACGGTAGTGTGCTCGACGCCGTGTACCTGCGCACCCGCGGGCGGCCGCTGCAGGTGCTCCAGGAGGGGCTGGACCAGCTGGTGGGGCGCCACGGCGCGGAGCTGCGCATCACCGGCGTGGGGACCACGGGATCGGGACGCCACCTGGCCGGCCGTTTCCTCGGCGCCGACCTGGTCCACAACGAGATCACCGCCCAGCTCCGCTCCTCGGTGGCCTACCTGCCCGACGTGGACACGGTGCTGGAGATCGGCGGCCAGGACTCCAAGTACATCGGCGCGGACGCGGGCCACATCCGCGACTTCTGCATGAACAAGATCTGTGCCGCGGGGACCGGCTCCTTCCTCGAGGAGCAGGCGGAGCGGCTCGGCCTGTCGATCATCGGCGAGTTCGCCGATCACGCCCTGCGATCGGAGGCGCCGGCGGACCTGGGCAGTCGCTGCACGGTGTTCATGGACAGCGAGCTGGTCCACGCGCTGAGGTCGGGGGCCACCACCGAGGACGTCTGCGCGGGCCTGGCCCTGTCGGTGGCCCGCAACTACCTCGACAAGGTTGTCGCCGGCAGGCCGGTGGGACAGAGGGTGCTGTTCCAGGGCGGCACCGCCTCGAACCGGGCGGTGGTCGCGGCATTCCGCCAGCTGCTGGGCCGGCCGGTCCAGGTCCATCCCTACAACCGGGTCTCCGGCGCCGTGGGGGCGGCCCTGCTGGTGCTGGACGCCCGCCGGGACGGGGTGGTGGGCGACCAGACCGTCTTCCGCGGCTTCGACGAGTGCAAGGGCGAGCTGGAACGCAGCTTCGAGTGCCCGCGCTGCTCCAACCTCTGCCAGGTCAATCGCTTTCGCTCGGGCTCCCAGGTGTTCTTCTTCGGCGATACCTGCGAGCGGTACTCCAGCCGGGGAGAGCGAGCGGAACGGGGGGACCCACCCGAGGACACGCTGGCCACCATGGAGCAGCTGCTGCGGGACGTGGCCGGGCTGCCGGTGGACGCCGAGACCGTCGATCCCGGGCGGGCCCTGGGCATCCCCCGGGACCCGCTCCCCTACGCCCTGCTGCCCCTGTGGACCGCCCTCGCCCGTGCCGCGGACCGCGAGCCGGTGCTCTCCAGCCCCTCGTCCACCGATGTTCTGGGCGTGGGCCTGCGCCGCCTGGCGGCCGAGACCTGCCTCCCCGTGAAGCTCACCTACGGACACGTCCAGGACCTGGTGGACCGGGGAGTGAGCACGGTGCTGCTGCCCGGTGTGCTGGATCTGGCCCCCCGGGAGGCGGAGTTCGATCGCAGCGAGACCTGCCCCTACACCCAGCACATCCCCTACATGATCCGCGCGACGCTGGACGCGAACCTGATCTCGCCCCAGGTGCGGGTGTCCGAGCCCATGCCGGAGGCCGTGGACGAGCCGGAGCGGCTGGCCGAGCAGCTGGGGCTGAACATGGACCAGCTGGCCCGGGCCTGGGAGCAGGGGCGGGCCGATCTGCAGGACTACTACCGGCGCCTGCGGGAGATGGGCGAACGGGTGCTGGCCCGGGCCGATGACCGGGTGCTCGTGCTGCTGGCCAAGCCCTACAACCTGCTGGATCCCTTCCTCAACCTGGGACTCGGCCGCCACCTGCAGCGGCTGGGCATCCCGTTCCTGCCCATGGACGCCCTGCCGCTGGACGACGAGGAGCTGGGACTGGACTGGTGGGATCTGCCCTGGGGCATCAACCGGGACTACGCCCGGGCGACCCTGCTGGTGCAAAAGGACCCGCGCCTGTTCCCGGTGGTGCTGTCCAGTTTCGGCTGCGGGCCCGACGGCTTCGCCACCAAGCACGTGGACGAGCTACTGGCCGACCGGCCCCGCCTGCTGCTGGAGCTGGACGAGCACCGGGCCGAGGCCGGTCTGGTGACCCGCCTGGAGGCCTTCGCCGACGAGGTGGACGTCCATCTGCGTCGCCGCCGCCCCCCTCGACGGATCCCGGGATCGCATCCGACCCTGCACCGGCGCCCCGATCCCGAGGCCGGCCGGCGTCGCTTCTTCCTGCCCTACTTCGCCGGCCAGGTGGTGGCCTACGCCGGGGCCCTGCGCCGGGCCGGCCACGAGGCGGTGATCCTCCCGCCCCCCGACGAGTCGACCCTGGCCGCGGGGGAGGCGGTGGCCAACGGCCGCGAGTGCCACGCCTATGCCTACCTGGTGGGCGATCTGGTCAAGCTGCTGGAGGAACGCCAGTTCCGCGACGGGGACTCGTTCTACTACCCCGGTGGGGTCAATCCCTGCCTGATCCCCCAGTACCGGGACTCGATGATCTACGCCGCCCGCCGACTCATCAGCCGCGACGTGGACGTGGTCACACCGCTGATGGACGACATGGAGGCGACCTTCGGCCGGCGGGCCCTGTTCGACATGTGGAAGGGGCTGGTGGCCGTGGACCTGCTGCTCCGGGCCGCCTGCGAGCACCGCCCCTACGAGCTCGAACCGGGCCGGACCGACGCGGTGTACGCCGAGCAGCTCCGGGCCATCGGCGACGGGGTGGAGCAGGGCACCGTCCTCGACGCGGTCCGGGCCGCCGGAGAGGCCTTCGCCGCCATCCCCCTGGACCGCTCGAGACGCCGTCCGCGGGTCGGGGTGGCAGGCGACATCTACACCCGGGTCAACGAGTTCGCCAACGGCGGTCTCTTCGCGCGCCTGGAGGGCCTGGGGTGCGAGGTCTGGCCGGCCTCGACGATGGTCGACGTGGTGGACCTCAACGTGGCCCGCACCGGTCGACGCTTCGCACGGCGCTGGGAGGTGCGGGACGCTCTGCGGTTCGCGTTCTACGGCAAGATCAAGGACTCCCGGAGCCGGAGCGTCCACCGGGCCTTCCGAGGCGCGATCCGTGCCGGTCGTCCTTCGACGATGGACGAGATCCTGGAGGTCACCTCCCCCTACCTGGGCGCCGAGTCCAACGCGCTGATCCTGACCAACGTGAGCCAGATGCTCGACTACGCCCGGGGTGGTGCATCGGGGGTGATCAACGCCATCTGCTTCAACTGCATGGTGGGGACGGTCTCCGCCTCGTTGCTCGACCGGATCCGGGCGGACCTGGACGGCTTGCCGATGACCACGCTGATGTGCGGCGGCTCCGAGGGCACGTCGGGCGCCGCCCGGCTCGAGGCCTTCGCCCACCAGGTCCATCGCTTCCACGCTCGACGGAGACCGGGTGGATGACCTGATCCGTTGCGTTTGAAATCAGCCGCTAAATAGTTGAAATAAAAGCAAAAATATACGGGCTACTTGTCCGTGATTGCGCCGACGAAGCGCTCGAAGGTGCCGAAGTAGAGCTGGGGATCGACGGCGGTGGTGTCGTTGTGGCCGGCGCCCTCGAGGGGGACGAACTCGACGGGCTCGGCGGCGGCGGCGGCCAGCTCCTCGCCCATGGCAAAGGGGATCAGCTCGTCGGCGGTGCCGTGGAACAGCAGCTTGGGCAGGGTCACCTTCGAGACCTTGTCCCGGTTGGCCATCTTCGTCCGGATCAACGCTCCCACCAGCGGGATCGGGATCAGACGGGACGCCATGTCCGGCACCGAGGTGAAGGTGCAGTCGCTGACGATGCCCGCCAGCTCGGGGTGCCGGCTGGCCAGTTCCCAGCTCACGCCGCCCCCCAGGGAGCGGCCGTACAGCACCACCTTGCCCGGATCCCCGGCCCGCTGTACGAGGTGCGCCAGCGCCGCCTCCCCGTCCCGGTAGAGTCCCTGCTCGTCCGGCGTCCCCGGGCTCTTTCCGTACCCCCGGTAGTCGTACAGCAGCACCGCCATGCCCCTCGAGACCAGCTCGGCCGCGGCCGGCAGGCGCCCGGAGATGTTGCCGGCGTTGCCGTGGCTGAACAGCACGTAGGCCGTGGGAGGGCCCTGCGGCGCCACGTACCAGCCGTGGACCCGTCCACCGTCCTCGGTGTCGAGCCAGACGTCCTCCGCCACGAGCCCGTACTGCTCGGGAAGCGCGACGTAGGCGGTGTCGGGGTAGTAGATGAAGCGGTTCTCGAACATCGGTGCGATTCCGTATGCAGCGGCGGCCGCGAGGACGATCACCGCCCCCACGACACCGAGGATTTTGGGCAGCCGTCCCACGGTCGCATCCTCCGGGGCTCGCGCGCCCGCGACGCGCGTTGCAGGGGTGGGTTCCACAAATGAGCCGGATCGATTACCCTCCCTGAACCCCGGCTCGCGGGAGCCGATTCCCGCGGCGGGTTGTCAGTCTAGCAGCCTCACGGTTGCGGACGCAGGGGATGACCATGGCGATGCGACGCTGGACGGTAGCAGTCGGAGCCCTGGCAGCGCTGTTGCTGGTGGCCTGTGGCACGGGGGATCGGACGGGATTCTCGGTGCCCGTGAACGCCGAGGCGATTGCCACGGCGGGCTCGGCGAGCCTCCCGGCCGACCTGGAGTGGGCCAACCTCGAGGCGGGCAACGTGGTGTTCTCCCACGGCGTGCACATGGTCTTCGCCGACAACTGCGACGTCTGCCACAAGGACAACCAGCCCTGGGGTATGGGCAAGAGCGCCCACGGCACCATCCAGATGGCCCCGATGTACGAGGGCCAGTCCTGCGGCGAGTGTCACGACGGCGAGCAGGCCTTCGACGCGACCGAGTGCGCCCGATGCCACGCCTTCGACTCGGCGTCCAACACCCTGCCGACCTTCACCTGGAACCAGAACGGTTTCGGCCCGGTGGACTTCAGCCACTCGATGCACATGATGGCTGGATCCCAGTGCAACCAGTGCCACCCCGAGCCCTGGACCTGGAAGACCAGCCCCGCGGGCACCATGCGCATGACCCCGATGTACAACGGCGGCTCCTGCGGCGTGTGCCACGACGGGGTGGCCGCCTTCGACTCCACCGACTGCGCCCGCTGCCACGACCGCGAGGGGGGCAAGAAGCTCCAGGTGGTCGACGGCGTGGCCGTGTTCGAGGGCGAGCAGGTCCCGGCGGACTTCGCCTGGGCCGGCGGAGGCGAGGGCGAGGTGGTGTTCAGCCACGCCAACCACATCGTCTCCAAGCTGTCCTGCGATCGCTGCCACTACGACCTGTTCGACCGCGTGAAGAGCGCCGACGACACCCACAAGATGAACCCGATGTACGCCGAAGGCTCCTGCGGAGCCTGTCACAACGGCGAGGTCAGCTTCGCGTCCACCGACTGCGGCGCCTGCCACGAGGGCGCGTTGAACCCGGCGACCGCCGCCGCCCGCAAGGCCGCGCTGGCCCCCGGGCCCCCCCCGAAGCCGGCCGCCGAGCCCGCGTCCGAAGAGGGCTGAGTCCCTGACTCGCCCGTTCCCGCTGCTCCTGCTGTTCACCCTGGCCGTCGCCGGCTGCCCCACCTCCGCTGAGGAGGGGGGGAGCGAGCACCAGTGCACCGACGGCCTGGACAACGACGGGGACGGGGCCGTGGATTGCGGGGACGACGGCTGCCTGGAGCACGACGTCTGCGAGGGGTACGCGGCCGACGACGGGGTCCGGCGGGCCTCGATCAACGAGTTCATGGCCGACAACGGGTTCACGATCGCAGACGAGACCGGCGAGTTCCCGGACTGGATCGAGCTGTACAACCTCACCGACGAGCCCCTGTCGCTGGACGGCCACGGGCTCTCCGACGATCCGGACGATCCCAGGCGCCACGTGCTGGGCGGTGGGCTGGAGATCGAGCCCGGCGGGTTCCTGGTGCTGTGGGCGGATGGCGGGGCGGGTGCCGGCCCGAGGCATCTGGGTTTCCGGCTGGATGCCGACGGCGAGGCCCTGGTGCTCACCAGCCCCGGCGGCGTGGTGCTGGAGTACCTGGAGTACGAGCCTCAGACCACCGACGTCTCGGCCGCTCGCGTACCCGACGGCGAGCTGGACTCCTGGGTCCTGGACGACACGCCCAGCCCCGGCGCCGGCAACGACTGAGCTTCTACCAGCCCCTCACCTGACGCAGGCACCATTGCAGGGCCTCCACCAGCTCCATGGGGCTGTCTCGCAGCTCACCCTCGGTCAGCCGCAGGGGCCGCGTGGGCTGCCCGGCCCGACCCACGGCCTCGTGCATCCGCAGCGCGTGCTGGCTCATCCGACCGTGGACGTGGTCGGTCTCGGCCTGCAGCCGGGCATAGGGCACCTGGAGCGTCGGGACCAGCGAGATGGCCTCGAGCCCCGCCCAGGAGGCGTCGTCCCAGGGATCCCGCTCGGACAGCTCGTTGCCCCCCGGTGGCACGAGGGACCAGCGGTCGACGGGACCCTCCGCGTCGACCAGGGCGTCGGGTCGGATCCCGTCCGCGGTGCCCCGCAACACCGGTAGCAGCCCTCCCGACCAGCTCACCGCCACCAGGGGCGCGCCCTCCTTCCGAGCGGCGCCGAGGACGACCCTCCAGTCGGCGTCGTGGGCCGGATTGCCCGGGGTCAGCGCCGGCTCGTCCGCGGGCGGGCTGTCCCCGGTCCCCGCCCGGTCGTAGAGCCAAACTCCCCACCCCCGTAGCAGCAGGTCCGACAGCTCCAGGCCGAAGGGTTCGAGCGCGGTTCTCTGGCCCCCCCGGCTCCCCGCGTGGCTCAGGACGCACAGGGCCTTGGGTCGCCCCGGGCCGAAGCGCCGCGCGGCGACCCGCCGTCCGTCGACGCGGAGCTCGCGGTGTTCGCCGCCCGGGGGGACCGCCCCCGCCCGTCTGCGAGTGCCCGGAAGGGTGCCCCGCACCCGGCGAGCCAGGCCCGCCGTGAGCCGCGCCATCCGCACGTGGCCATCTCCCAGGGGGCGCCGGCGTGGACTGGGCTCCGTTCGGTGGGCGACGGGGACCTGCAGGGCGGGGATCACCCGGGGGTCCAGGTAGCTGGCCAGGGCGTCCAGCGCCGTGGGATCCGGCTCCAGGGTGCCGGGGACGCAGAGGTCGTGCTCGTGCAGGGCGGCACCGAACCAGGCGGCGCCGTGGAACTCCGCCGCGGCCTCCCTCGTACGCAGGGCGGCGATCTGGGACGGACCCAGGCCGTGGCGGGCGCCGTCCCGGCTCATCAATCCCCAGTCGAAGGGACGGACCGTGGGAGCCATCACCAGCACGCCCTCCTCCCGCCGGGGCAAGAGACCGTCGTAGGCCCATGCCGGTTGGGCGCCGTGGTCGGTCACCACGCCGATGCCGAGGCTGGCCACCTGGCGCAGCAGGGGAGCTCTCCCCCCCCAGCCCACCTGCACCAGGCCCGGCACCGCGACCCGCGGCTCGACGCCTGCGCCCCGGAGGGCCTCGACCGCCTCGGACAGGCGCCGTCCGTGACCGTGCACGCCGATCTCGTGGCCCCGGGCCTCCAGGGCCGGCAGGAAACCGTCCGCGCTGGACGCACGGGCGAAGGCCTCGCGGATGCGAAAGCACAAGCGCGCTCCCCGCGCCTCGGCCGCGGCCGCCACCCGGTCCAGCAGCGCCCGTGTCCCGGTCCAGCGGTCGGGCTGCCGTCCCACGATCTCGTCGTCCACGTGGATCTCCACCCACACGGGCAGCGGGCGGTCGCCGGGGGCGGGGGGGGCGCTCATCGTCCGTCGATCTTAGTACACCGCCCGTCGCCGCGGAGCGGGCCGACGGTGTACACTGCGCCGCTGTCCAACGTTCGAGGAGACCATGGCGCGCGCCCGAACCCTCACCCCCCTCGCCCTGCTGGGCCGACGGGGTCCGCGCATCGAGACCGGGGAGCTGTCCCCGGGGGTGGTCCAGCTGCGGCTGTGGACCCGCGTGACCGCGGACGCGGGCGTCGTGGCCACGCCTTACCTCGTGGACCAGGTGCTGGTGGACACCGGCTTCTCCCACGTGCGGCCCCTGGTCCTCGACGCGTTGCAGGGCGTGGAGCTGCGGGCGATCTGCCTGACCCACCACCACGAGGACCACCCGGGCAACGCGGGTGCGCTGGCCCGGCGCCACGGCTGCCCGGTCTACCTCCACCGGCGGGAGGCTCAGTGGACCGAGGGGGTGGGGAGGGTTCCGGCCTACCGTCGCCTCTACTGGGGGCGCCCGGGGCCCTACGAAGCCACGGAGATGCCCGAGGTCGTCGAGACCGGCCGCCGCACCCTGAGGCGGATCGCCACGCCGGGCCATTCGGCCACCCACGTGGCCCTGTACGACGAGGGGGAGGGGCTGGTCTTCATCGGAGATCTCTACGTGGCCCGCGGGACCACCGCCGTGATGCGCCACGAGGATCTCGGGGCGCTGGTGGCGTCCCTTCGCCGCGTGGCGGACCTGGACCCGGCCGTCGCCCTCAACGGCCACGGCCTGGTCCTCGAGCGCCCTGCCCGCCGGCTGAGGGAAAAGGCGGATCGGATCGAGGAGGCGGTGGAGCGGGTGCGGGACGGGCGGGCCCGGGGGCAGTCCCTGCGCGCCATCGAGCGGATCCTGTGGCCCGACGGCTGGCGAAAGGACCGCCTGTTCACCTGGATGACCGCCGGCGAGTTCCGACGGCGCAACTTCCTGCGCGCGGCCCTGCGTACCCATCCGCGACGGGGCTGATATCATGCCGGCGTCCGGATGCCCGGACCCGGAGGAGCCCATGCGCCCGCTACCCCTCGCGCTCGCCGCCGTTCTCTCGCTCCCGCTGCTGGTCCCGACGGCGGCCCGCGGCGACACCCACGTGATCCACCTGGACGAGTGGTACGACGGCCACTGCACGGTCTGCGGGGGCACCTACGCCTGCGCCGACGTCAACGGCACGACGACCGGGGTCTGGACCTACGTGGTCACCTTCGACGATCCCCTGCCCGAGGGCGCCCTGCTGTGGGAGATCGACGTGGTCACCTACGGCATCAACTGCAACGGGGGAGGGGCTTTTGCCTTCGTGCTCAACGGCAATCCCCTGGCTTCGGGGACCGACCCCAACCCCAACAACTGCTCGTGCAACACCTGCGATCCCCCCACCACCTACGAGGGGGCCTACCACCCCAACGGGATGCCGGGCTACGTCTACGGGGGGATCAACGAGCTGGTCGTCGAGCCCACCGGCAACAACTACTGCCTGGGGTACATCGAACTCGAACTCCAGCACCTGCCCTGCGATCAGGACGACCTGGACGGGGACGGGTGGAGCGACTGCGACGGGGACTGCGACGAGACCGATCCGGCCATCCACCCCGGGGCGACGGAGATCTGCGACGACGGGATCGACCAGAATTGCGACACCCAGGTCGACGAGTACGCGGACGACGACGGAGACGGCTACAGCAACTGCGACGGGGACTGCAACGATCTCGAGGCCACGGCCTACCCCGGGGCGGTGGAGGTCTGCGACTTCGTGGACAACGACTGCGACGGCTGGGTGGACAACGGATTCGACCAGGACGGCGATGGGTGGACCACCTGCAGCGTACCCCCGGACTGCGACGACGCCCGGGCCGACGTCTACCCCGGCGCCCTGGAGTCCTGCGACGGCGCCGACAACGACTGCGACGGCGTGATCGACGAGCAGGGCGACGAGGACAACGACGGCTGGACCGTCTGCCAGGGCGACTGCAACGACACCGATCCGCTGACCTTCCCCGGCGCCCCGGAGCAGTGCGACGAGCTGGACAACGACTGCGACGGCCAGGTGCCGGCGGACGAGGCCACGGACGCGGACGGCGACGGGTTCGTGGAGTGTCTGGAGTGCGACGACGCCGACGCGGCGATCTACCCGGGCCAGCAGGAGATCTGCGACGGCATCGACAACAACTGCGACGGGGACGCAGACGAGGGGCTGGACGGGGACGGGGACGACATCTCGGTGTGCGAGGGGGACTGCGACGACACGGACGCCACGATCTACCCCGGCGCTCCGGAGCTGTGCGACGAACTGGACAACGACTGCGACGAGCAGCTGGCCGAGTACGAGTTCGACAACGACGGGG
>CAZITQ010000233.1:0-14410 GCA_964542165.1 uncultured Rickettsiales bacterium | reverse complement strand
ACCGGTCGCGTCGTCGTCCGCCGCCGTATCGTCGTCGTCGAGGGGCGTGTGCAAGCCTTCGTCGCAACCGGCGAGGCCGAAACCCCACAGGACGAGGCATAGCATCAAGGGTGGGCGGGCCAGCCATCCCCATCGTGCTCGACGCGTCCGGTCGGTCGGTTCGTGGCTGGCTTCGAGTCTCCGTCGTTCGATCATGAGTTCAACCCAACGTCCCGTTGCGGCCTCTCTCGGACTCCCGCGGCCCAGCGCGCGCGGGAAGTCCCTCCCGGTTCTGTCATCGGTTGTTTGCGCCGAGACTTGAGGAGTGCTCGGATCGGGGCGGGAACAGGAGGTCTTGAAGTGCCCTCACGCCGACCCGACGTGGCCGTCGCCGATTTCGTGGGACCGTTCAACTGCTCCCAGGCGGTGCTGGGCGCCTTCGCCGGGGAATACGACCTGGAGATCGGGACCGCCCGTCGGCTCGCCACGGCCTTCGGCGCCGGGTACGGGCACCGGGGCGAGACCTGCGGCGTGATCTCCGGCGCGCTGCTGGTCATCGGCCTCGCCCGGGGGCAGGGCGAGGCCGATCAGACCGTCGAGAAAGCCGAGACCTACGCCCTGGCCCAGGAGTTCGTCGAGACCTTCGAGGAGCGATCCGGTTCCGCGGCCTGTCGCACCCTCCTGGGGCTCGACCTCACCGACCCGGAACAGAAGGCCCGGGCCCAGGAGCAGGATCTCTTCACCACCCGCTGCGGGCCCCTGGTCCGCCTTGGCGTCGAGATCCTCGAGGAGATCCTCGGCTAGGCGTCGATCGGGGCGCCGCTGGCCGCACGGTGCAGGGTCAGGATCGCCAGGAAGCGATCGATCGCGGCGCCCGGATCCACGGCCGACATCACCGGGCGCACGGCGCAGATGTTGGACGCCCCGGAGGCCAGGACCTCGGCAGTGTTGTCGTGGTCGATGCTGCCCAGCACCACGGCCGGGACCGTGGCCAGGGCCAACATCTCCCGCATCCCGCGAAGCCCGATCGCCGGATCCGGGTCCTTCTTGGTGGGCGTGGGGTACACCGGCCCGATCCCGATGTAGTCCGGGCCGAGAGCGCAGGCGGTCCGGGTCTGGTCCGGGGTGTGGGTCGACAGGCCGATCACCGCGTCGGGCCCGACGATCCGGCGAGCCTCCTCGTAGGGCATGTCGTCCTGCCCCAGGTGAACCCCGTCGGCGCCGACCCGGGCCGCGATCTCGGGATCATCGTTGATGATCAGCAGCGAGGGCGGCCGCACGACCTCTCGTAGCCTGCGTGCCACCTCCTCGATCTCGGCCGCCGGCCGGTCCTTCATCCGAAGCTGAACGAAACGCAGACCCCGGTCGATCATCGCCTTGGCGGTAGCCTGGTAGCCCGCCGACGGCTCGGTGAGGATGCCGTAGAACCCGAAGTCGTGCTCGATGTGCGGGCGGCCGCTCATCCGCCGAATCCCTTGCCGCCCCGCACCATCTCCTGGAACAGGGGCGTGACGAAGGAGTCGCCGCCGTTGGCGACCACCGTGTGGCCGTTGACCGCCGCAGCCCAGGGGCTGGCGAGGGTGACGAAGAGCCAGGCCACCTCCCGCGGGAGCAGCAGCCGGCCCAGGTTGGACGCGCGCTCCGCCACCTCCCGGACCCGGGCGGACTCGGGGTAGCGCCGGAGCCCCGGCGTGTCGGTGGCCCCGGGGGCGATCACGCAGTTGGTGATCCCCATGGGCGCCCACTCCACCGCCAGCGCCTTGTGCAGGGAGCTCAGCGCCGCCCTCGCGGCCCCCATGCCCGGCATCATCGGGTACCCCTGATCCACGTCGGCGGTGACCGTCAGGATCCGCCCGCCGCGCTCACGCATCGACTGTTGGAACACCTCGTGGATCACGTTCCAGGTCCCCAGGAGGATCCGGTCCACGGTGCGGCTGAAGGCCTCGGTGGTCAGGGCCGCGGCGGGGACCGGCTCCTGGCCGCCGGCCACGTTGATCAACACGTCGATCCCCCCGAGCCGATCCGCGGCGTCGGCCACCATCTCCCGCACCGAACGCAGCGGTCTGCCCGACCGCTGGACGTCTTCGGGGGTGCGATTGCGCAGGTCGGTGCGGCCGATGAGCCGGATCCCGCCCCCCAGGACGAGACCCGCGTCCCCCGACTCCTCGGCCAGGGCCCGGAAGGCCTCGCGGATCGCCACCTCGTCCAGCCGGTCCGTGAGCACGACATTGGCGCCGACCCGCTGCATCAAGCGGCCGATCCACACCGAGATCAGGCTCGACGCACCGGTGATCAACACCCCCTTGCCCTTGAGTCCGAACAGGTCCTCTACGCTCCCGCGCGCCACAGCGTCTTCTTCACCACCACCCATACCGTCCTCCGCGCCTGTCACCTGCGCGCCGCGCGGCGCGCGCCGTCACTGTACACCCACCCGCGGGGAAGGATCGCCCGGCCCGGGTGTTCGGAGACCGCGGCCCGCGATCCGCGGGTCCGCGCGGGTACGGTACGATGGGCGCGCGAGGCGCGCCGGAACCGGTCCACGAAGGGGAGAGCGATGAACCGGACGAGACTCGGGGGATTGTTGCTGGTGGTTTGCCTGATGCTGCCGCAGGCGGCGCGGGCCGAAGCGCCGGCCATGGTGACCACCGCCCGCGGCGAGGTCCAGCTGATGACCGGCGACACCGCCGCCGAGCTCCCCCCCCTGCCCGTGCTGCTGGCCCCAGGTCAGTCGCTGAAGCTGGGTGAGGGGGCGATGGTGGTGGTGCTCTGCGGCGGCCAAGCGACGAAGATCGAGGGGCCGGACACGGTGGGCCTCGACCGCCTGAGGCGAAAGGACAGCGACGATCCCGCCGCTCCGGGCGTGCTCGCCGACCTGCTCAGCCGGCAGACCTCCACGAGGCGCCCCGCCGCCAGCCGGGGCGGGAACCTGACCCTGCTGCGGCCCGCGCCCTGGACGTCGGTGCTCTCCCCTTCGGTGATCCGCTGGCACTGCGACAGCTGCGGCCCCCAGGTGATCGACATCTACGACCTTCGGGCCGACGAGGTGCTGTGGACCGGCGAGGGAACCGGCAGCGTGGCCTACGGCGGGCCCGAGCTGAAGCCAGGCGCCTACTACGTGCACATCGGCTCCCGGGACTTCCCGTTCACCGTGCCCCCCGTCGAGGTCCAGGACCGGGTGAAGGAGGCACTGGCGATGATCGATGGGGCCCACACCGGCCTGGACACCGGCAGCGTGGCCGCACGCATCGGCCTGGAGGTGGGCGTGCTGTTCGCCGCCGAGCTGCACTCCGAGGCCCTCTACCGGCTCGACGTTGCCGTGGAGGCCCACCCGGACGACCCTGACCTGGCCAAGCTCAAGGCGGACTTCGAGACGAGGGCGGGGCTCACGCCGTGACCGACGAGCGGCCCGACGACACACCGCCAGCGGAGGAGACCTCTTCGGAGCGTCGTTCGACCCGCCGGCCCCTGGGCCGGGTGGGGACGGCGGCGACCTCCGTCGCGAAGTCCGGGCCGACGACGGAGGACTTGCCGACGTTGGGGGTGGGGGGGGAGACGGAGCGGGAGAGGGAGACGGAGCAGGGGCTGGGGCAGGAGAAGGAGAAGGAGAAGGAGGAGGAGAAGGGGGAGGAGAAGGGGGAGGAGAAGGAGAAGGAGGAGAGGGCGGGGGCAGGGGCTGGGACGCGGGGAGGGATGGGCGGGAGATGGTGGCGGAGGCGGACGCCCGACGATCCGTCGATGGAGATGCCCAGCCATCTGACCCACCACCTGGGCTACGAGATCCTCCAGGCCATCATCGTGGCGGGGGTGCTCGCGACCCTGGCATACGCCGGGTTGGGGGGCCAGTTCAGCGACCTGTATCTCCGCCTTCGCCACAATGCGCCGGTGTCCGGGCAGGTGAGCCTGCTGACCATCGGTGACGAGGCCCTCTATCTGTGGAATCCGGGGGATCCGGAGCCCGAGGTGACCCCCCGGGGGCTGCTGGCGGAGCTGATCCGTTTCCTGGAGGCGGCCGAGGCGCGGGTGGTGGTCCTGGACATCCTGCTGGACCGACCGGCGGAGGGGGACGAGGTTCTCGCCGAGGCCGCCCGCTCCCACGGTACGGTGATCGGGGCCGAGCGATTCGTGGTCACCGATCCCGGCGCCGGCCGTGAGTTCGCCGCCGCGATCCATCCTGCCCTGGCCGGGAGCATCGAGGCCGGCTTCGCCAACCTCCAGGAGGAGGAATCCGCCCTCTTCAGCGGGGGGGACCTGAGGGTCCGCAAGGCGCCGCTGGTCCGCCGCCTGGCTCGCGCCCGGCTGACGGGCACCTATCCCATGAACGTCATCGGTGGCGAGCAGGCGGACGGGGAGGTCCGCCCCTCCCTCGCCCTGCTCGCAGCCTGGCTCCACGCCGGCGACCGCGGGGTCGATCGGGCCCATGAGCTCACCGGGCTGCTCCAGACCCGCTGCCAGGGCCAGCCGCTGGTCTGCGACCTCACGGGAACACAGCTGGACCTGCCCGACCTACCCCAGTCGCTCGCACAACCGCTGCCCATCAACTTCCGCGGCCCTGAGCGAGGGCGGTCGATCCCCACGGTGCGGGCCGCCGAGGCCCTGCGGTTGATGAGCCAGGACGCGCTGATGCGGTCCATGGGGGTCGAGGAGCCGGTGGTCGTGCCGGAGGAACTGGCGCAGGATCTGCGGGACCGGGTGGTGGTGGTCGCCCGTGTGGACGCGGCCGCCGATGACCGCTTCGTGACCCCCTACTCGTTCCCGATGCTCCTGGACGCCGACATGGCCGGAGGGCGGATCCAGGCCCAGCTCATCGACACGCTGCTGTCCGGACGGCACATCCGCATGCCCGGGTTCTGGGCCGCCGTGGCGCTGACCGCGTTGATGCTGGCCGGTGTCTGGTTCACCCGCCGCCCGCTCCGCGACGACGTGCACACGGTGCTGTGGGTCGTCCTGGCGCTGGCGCTGGTGGGCCTCGGGGCGCTGCTGTTCGCCCTCACCGACGGGCTCGTACTCCCCATGGGTCCGCCGGTGGCGGCCACCTTGCTGGCCATCGTACTGCTGCGCGTCCACGGCTGGGCCCTGGAGGGATAGGAGAGGTTCATGCTTCGCACGCTGTCGACGATCACCCTGGCGCTGGCGATCCTGCTGGTCGCCCCGATCCGGGCCGCCGCTGGCCCCGGGACGCTGGCGATCCTGTACTTCGACAACGAGGGCAACCCCGAACTGGAGCCGCTGAAGGTCGGCCTGGCCCAGATGCTGATCACCGACCTGAAGGGCACCCCCGGGGTGACGGTGGTCGAGCGCTCGAGGCTCCAGGAGATCCTGGACGAGCTGGAGCTGGGGCACGCGGGGGTCACCGATCCGGACACGGCGGCCAAGCTGGGCAAGCTCCTCGGCGCCGAGTGGATGCTCCTGGGCAGCTATTTCGAGCTGCTGGGCACCCTGCGCATCGACGCCCGGTTGGTGAAGGTCGAGACCGGTGAGATCCTCCACGCCCACGGGGTCAACGACACGGCACGGGCCTTCATGGAGATGGAGAAAGCCATCGCCCACTCCTTCCGGACCCACCTGGAGCAGCAGGCCTCCGCCCCCCCCGACGGCCCCACCGGCTTCGCCGACGCGGGGAGCTCCGGAGATGGGGGCGGCGACGCGCTGGCCGACGCCGGCGGCTCGAGGACCCGGGGCGACGATGGGGGGAGCGGCGATCCGGCGGCGACCGGGGGCGACCCTTCCTCCGGAAGTACCGCGACGGACGCCGCCCCGGCCGAAGGTGACGGCGGCGACGCGACCGCGGTGGTGGCCCCCGATGCCCAAACCCTCGAGGCGGCGGTGGCGTTCTCCGAAGGGCTGATCCACCTGGACCGCAGCGACGTCCCCCGGGCTCGCGAGTCGTTCCAGCAGGCGCTGGCCGCCGATCCCCAGCTGGACGCCGCACGCCAGGCGCTGGGTACCCTCGACATCTGACGATGCGCTTCCCCTTCCAAGCGCTGCTGGTCATCACCCTGGCCCTGGCATGCCTGTTGCCGGGCTCCCCGGCCGCGGCCGACGACGATCCCCGGGACGCGGGGGCGGGCGCCTACGAGCGCGGGGACCTGGCCGGAGCCCTCGTCCAGTGGTCGCTGGCGCTCTCGGCGGCGCGGGAGGCGGGGGACTCGAAGCTACAGCTGGACCTGCTGATCCGGCTGGCGACGGTGAACCGGGAGCTGGGTCGGATGGTGGCCGCAGGCGACCTGCTGGGGGAGGCCGAGGGCCTGGCCACCGACGGACCCGGGAGGGGGCAACTTCGAACAGCCAGCGGTCTGCTCGCCCTGGCCGTGGGCGACGCCCGCAGGGCCGAGCGCCTGTTCACCGAGGCCTTCGAGCTGCACCGGGGGGCCGACGATCCCCAGGGGGCGGCCAACGCCGCCACCAACCTGGGGCTGGCCCGGCGGGCGCTGGGCAAGCGCGATGAGGCCCACAAGGCCTACGCAGCCGCGTTGACCCTGTTCGAGGCCCTGGGGGACCGCGACGGGCAGGCGGACGCGCTGACCAACCGGGGCGCCCTCCAGCGGGCCGAGGGCCGCTTGCAGGAGGCGCGCGAGGCCCTCACCCGGGCCGTGGAGCTGTACCGCGCCTCGGGCAACCTGGCCGGGGAGGGGGACGCGCAGACCAACCTGGGGCTGGTGCTGCAAGACCTGGGACGGAACGCGGACGCCGGAGCCCTGTACCGCGACGCCCTGGCCACGGCCCGCGCGCGGCGGGACGTCCCCCGGCAGGCGTCCCTGCTGATGAACCTGGGGACCCTGGCCCAGCGCGGGGGGGACGTGGCCGGAGCCGAGGAGCACTACCGGTCCGCGGAGGAGGCCTTCGAGGGCCTGGGGCTCGAGGCACAGGCCGGATCCGCGGCCCTCAACCGGGCCACGGTCACCCGCGATCCCGCCGCCTTCGAGGCCCTGATCACCCGGGCGAAACGGTCGGGGGACCGGCGGCTGGAGGCCGTGGCCGCCCTGGATCTGGCCGCCCTGCTGCGCGAGACCGATGCCCCTGGGGCCGACGCCAGCGCCCGGCGGGCCGAGCGGCTGTCCCGCGCACTGGAGCTGCCCGAGGTCCGCTGGCGCGCGCTCTACCTGCTGGCCAGCCTCGATGGAGATGCCGGCCGCGAGGAGGCCGCGATCGGGCAGCTCAAGGAGGCCGTGGACCTGCTCGAGCAGGGGCGCCGCGGCCTGTCCGAGGAGGCCGCCGAGGGCTACGTCACCGGCCACGCGGAGGTGTACCAGGCCCTCATCGACGCCCTGCTGCGGCAGGGGGACAGCCTGGGCGCCTTCGTCTACGCCGAGCGGCTCCAGCTCACCGATCTGGGCGGCGCGGAGCTGGCCGACGCGGACAGTGACCAGCTCACGGCGCTGGCGGAGCACCGGGACTGGCTGCGCCAGGAGCTGACCGAAGAGCTGGCGGCCCACGACGCGCCCACGGACCGCGGAGAAGCCCTGCGCCAGGAGCTTGCCGCGGCGCGGGTGGCGTTCGCCGACCACGTGGACCGGATGCGTGCCACCCACCCCCGCTTCGACGAGCTGGTACGGGTCGATCCCGAGGACCTGGAGGCGGTCCAGGGCTCCCTGCCCGAGGGGGTCGTGGTACTCCAGCCGATCCCCCTGCCCGATCGCCTGGAGCTGCTGGTGTTCCGCCGCGACGGCCTGTCCAGCCACACGGTGGAGGTGGCCGGCGAGGAGGTGCAGCGCGCCGCGGCGCGGCTCACCCGCAGCTTGCGCGCCGGTGACACCTTCGATCCCGCCTGGACCGACGAGCTGTGCGCGAAGCTGGGGGGCTGGCTGATCTCCCCGGTCGCCGCGGAGCTGGACGGCGCCACGGTCCTGGTCGTGTCCCAGGGAGGCGCGCTTCGCCAGCTGCCCTTCGCGCTGCTGCGCCACGATGGCCGCTACCTGGCCGAGCAGATGGCCACGGTGGGGGTGACCCACGTGGGTTCCCTGAAGGAACGTGACGCCGGCGGCGCCCGCTTCCGCCTCGACGGGCCGGGCCTGCTGCTGGTGGGCAACCCGGACGGCACGCTGCCGGGCGCCGAGGCCGAGGTGGCCGCCATCGCGTCCCTCTTCCCGGGGGCGACCTCCCTGGTGGGGGCGGGGGGCAACCGCGAGGCGCTGATCCAGGCGGCCGAGGGACGGACCGCCCTCCACCTGGCCACCCACGGCGTGATCGACGGCGACCGGCCCGAGCGCTCGTATCTGGTCCTCGCCCCCGCCGGGGCGGACGAGGGGCGCCTGTCCTATCGCGAGATCCCGGGGCTGGCGCCCTACCTGGGCGGGGTGCGGATGGTGGTGCTGTCCGCCTGCGAGTCCTCCCTGGCCGTGGAGGTCGACGAGGGGGGCGACGGGGAGGATGTCCCCATCTCCATCAACGGGCTGGCGGCCCAGTTCCGCCGCGCGGGCGTGGAGACCCTGGTGGGAACCCTGTGGAAGGTCGACGACCAGGCCACGCTGGAACTGATGAGCCACCTCTACGGTGAGCTGGGACGGGGCGCGGACGTCGGGAGGGCGCTGCAGTCGGCCCAGGAGGCCATGATCGACGATCCCCGCTACGCTCACCCCTACTTCTGGGCGGGCTTCGTGGCTGTGGGAGACTGGCGTTGACCGGCTGCCAAGTCGGTAGTCCATGGCTATAGTGGAGAACCGAGGCTTCCGATGACCACACTCCCCGAGCCCGACGAGCACCTCGATCTGCTGGGCGTTCCCTGTCCACACAACTCCAGCAAGGCGATCATCGAGCTGGAACTGATGGACGAGGGAGAGGTCCTCGAGGTGAGGATCGACGACGGGGAGCCCATCGAGAACGTGCCCGTGACCCTGCTGCAGGAGGGGCACGAGATCCTGTCGAAGACCCAATCTGGCGACCAGTGGACGCTGCTGGTGCGGAGGGGCGATGACATCTGAAGAGCGGAAGATCTGCCGGCGCTGTGTGTTGCCCGAGAGCAAGCCCGACATCTATCTGAACGACGACGGCGTCTGCAACATCTGCACGGAGACCGCCGAGGCCCAGGCGGTGTACGACGGGCGCAAGCCCCTGGAGACCGACTTCACCAAGCTGCTCAAGAAGTACCGGGGCAAGTACGATTACGACTGCCTGGTGATGTGCAGCGGGGGCAAGGACAGCACGTCGGCGCTGTACTACATGGTCACGCGGTACAAGCTCAAACCGCTGGCCTTCACCTTCGACCACGGCTTCGAGACCCCCGACGCGATGCGCAACGTGCAGCGGGCGGTGACCAAGCTCAACGTGGACTTCCTGACCTACCGCTCCACCGAGATCCACCCGCTGATCTCGGAGCTGCTCAAGAGCGGTTCGCGGGCGGTGATCTGCCACCTGTGCTCCATCTGGTACATGGACTTCACCTTCCGCATCGCGGCCAAGTTCAAGGTGCCGCTGATCATCGCGGGCTGGACCAAGGGCCAGACGTCGGACCAGTCGGTGATGTCCAAGTGCGCGTGCAACATCCACGCGCCCGAGTACCGGGAGATGGGTGTGGCGACCCTCGACTTCCTCGACACGCTCAAGGGAGACAAGCGCTTCAAGGACTTCCCCAAATCCATGGAGGAGGTGCTCAAGCGGGCCAAGAAGCGCTTCAAGTCCACCGTGCTCTCGCCACACTGGTTCCTGGACGTGGACGCGGAGACCTACGTGGAGACCATCCAGCGGGAGCTGGACTGGCAGTACCCGGACGTCAGCTACCCGGGCAAGTCCACCAACTGCTACCTGAACTTCCTGGCGGTCCACAACTCCATGAAGCACTTCGGCTACACCCACTACCACGTGGAGATGAGCAAGCTGATCCGCGAAGGCGAGATGACCCGCGACGAGGCCCTGGAGCTACTGGCTCCGACCTACACGGTCGAGGATCTGAACAAGATCGCCGAGCCGCTGGATTACACGTTCCCGGACAGTGAGAAGGACCACATCGGGTAGGGGTGGGGGAGCCGCGACCGCGGCACCCGGCAGATGGGTCCTCGGGACGGACCCTACCCCCCCCAGAACAGATACACCCGCCCCATGTCCGCGCCGTCGGCCGTGTCGTGGTACGCGGCGCCCATGAGCAGGTCGTCGTCGCCGTCCTGGTCCAGGTCGCCCAGGGCCAGGCCGTAGCCAAGGTAGTCGCGGACACCGGCGCCGCTGTAGTCGGCGTCGGCATCGGCCGCGGCGCTCACCAGGCCCCAGCCCGCGTCGTCGCGTCCCCAGTAGACGTAGACCCGCCCGGCCATGCCGGCGAAGCCCTGGTGGGCGTAGATCGCGGACACCACCAGGTCGGTCGCCCCGTCGCCGTCCACGTCGCCACCCGCGGCCCGCAGGCCGTAGTCGTGCTCCCACCACTCGCCGGAGATCACCGTCAACGGTTGGGGGGTCTGCCCCTGGAACAGGCCCGCGTCTCCCGGGTAGAGCCACAGGGCGCCGGCGCTGCTACCCGGCTCGTCGTGGCCCGGCACCCCCACCGCGATCTCCCCCAGTCCGTCTCCGGTCAGGTCGCCGGGTGAGGCGACCGACCAGCCGAAGGCATCGTACGAGTCGCCGTCGCCTTCGATCGCGGTGGCCACGTCCGCCAGGGCCGCGCTGCCGGCACCCACCGCCGTCGCGCCGGACACCAGGTAGACCTTGCCCGCGTAGATCCCGGCGTAGGGGGCGCCGATCACCAGGTCGGGGATCTGGTCCCCGTCCAGGTCGTGCCCCCCGGCCAGGGATTCACCGGCCATCTCGTCCCCGTCGTCGCCGTCCAATGCCGCGTCGGCCTCCGACAGGCAGACCGTCTCCGCGTAACCCTCGCTGCGGCCCAGGACCACGTAGACCCGTCCCTGCCGGTACCCCTCTCCGTCCTCGGTGTAGGTCTGCAGCTCGCCGGACAGCAGCAGGTCCCCCAGCCCGTCCCCGTTCAGGTCCCCGGCCGAGGCCGAGGCCCAGCCCGTGCGGGCGTAGTAGGACTCGCCGTAGAAGACCGTGGACGGGGTGAGCTCCGCCTCACCGGTGGTCGGGTCGGGCGCTGCCAGGGGGCCGCCGTGGATCAGGTAGGCCCCGCCCACGTTGGGGGGCAGGTCCTGGCCGGGGATCTCCTCCACGCCCGTGGCGCCCACCACCAGCTCCGCCGTCCCGTCGCCGTTCATGTCGTCGATCAGCGAGACGGAGAAGCCCGCGAAGGCCAGGGGCTGGGGCCCGACGAACACGCCAGGAGAGGGCGGGTCGTCCAGGGTGGTCACCGTGCCCGGGTAGAGCACGGCCCGCCCCTCGTCGTCGAATTCGGTGTAGCCCTTGGCGCCCACGGCGAAGTCGGGCACGCCGTCCCCGTCGAAGTCCTTGCCCGCGGTCACAGCGAACCCGTACTTGGAACCCTCCCCGGCGCCGTCCCAGCGGCAGGGGGCCTCGTCGGCGCAGATCTCCGGGCCAGGTGGCGGCCCCGGATCCCCCAGGCAGCCGGCGGGCTGCTCGGTGCTGTCGTCGTCGTCCGCCGTCGCGTCGTCGTCGTCGTCGGAGGTCGCGTCGTCGTCGGCTGCGGAGGTGTCGTCGTCGTCGCCGGGGCAGCCCGTCGCCCCCAGCAGGAGGAACAGGCCGGCCAGCCACGGTAGACCCGATCGTCGGACTCGGCGGCTCATCGCGCCTCCCCTTCCGGCTGGACGTGGCAGAAATCGCACAGCCCGTTCATCTGCTCCGCGGACGCGTAGCTGTTGCAGCCGTCGGTGTGACACTCGTTGCAGGTCAGCAGCGGGGGATCCACCTCGCAGTCCAGCTCGCCACACTCGCAGCCCCCACCCTCGTACAGGGGGTCACCGTTCTCGTCGTGGCAGTGCTTGCACACGTAGTGGGTCGCGTCGACGATCGAGTCCCCGGCGTCGTTGGCGCACAGGTGGCAGTCGAAGCACAGGGACCCCGGCGGCGGGTCGCAGGTGCGCCAGATCCCGTCCGGGTTGTAGATCTCGTCGTAGGTGTTCTCCATCGGGCCCTCGAAGGGCTCGGGGCAGGCCTCGGTGGTGTCGTCGTCCCCTGCCTCGGGGTCCTTGCGGATGCACCCGGCGGCAAGCAGCGTGAGGGAGATCCCCAGACCGAGCAGCGTGGTCGCGAGCGCTCGCGGTCTCAACGTCCCCTCCCCAGCGCTTCTTCGATGTCCGTCTCCAGCCGGTCCTGGTAGGTGGGCAGGTACAGCGAGTAGTACATCTTGTGCAGCCGCCCGTCCGGCAGCAGCACGTAGTTCCAGTACAGGGCCGCACCCACCCGATCCGCCAGCGCAGCGCTGGAGGTGTCCTGCACCGTCGGCAGGTCGTGCAGGGTGCAGAACTCCGGCAGGTCCGCCTCCCAACCCACCATGTTGACCAGCACGATCGCCACGTCGTCCCCCCAGTCGGCCTGGTGGGCCGCCTGCAGGGCGTCGAGCTGGGTCGACAGGGACTGGCAGTGGCCGCAGGTGCTGCGCATGAACATCAGGAAGACCACCTTGCCCTGTAGCCCGTCCGGGGAGATCTCCTGACCGTAGGTGGGCGAGGTGGGGTTCTCGTCCACCAGGGCGAAGTCCTCGATCGCCGGATCGCCGAACCCGCATTCGGGGCGGTTGGTGATCTCGGGTCCGGCCAGGGCCGGGCCCGCGGGGAGGATCAGCGCCGCGAGTACGACGACAATCCCGACACTCCCGGGGGCCCGCCTGGCGGTCTGGGTTCCGGTCATCGCGTCCTCCATGGGCAGTCAGGGCCCCTGCGACAGCGAGCTTACCACCGGTGAACGCCATCCCCGAACGCAACGCTGCAACTCCTCGATCGCTGCGGAGAAACGGACTTCGTTCGGAAGGGGTTGCTAGTGACTCATGAGTGAGTTACTATACTGGAGTCGCCCCGGGGAGTGGTGTCCGCCGGGACCGGGCCTAGGGGGTTGGAGGTCGAGATGAGAGATGACCTGAACGTGCTCATGTTCGCTTCCCTGCTGCTCATCGCCATGGGGGTCGTGGTCATTACCACCGGTTGCATGGAGTACGACCTGGACTCGTACGCCGAGCCGCCGGCGGATCCGCCCGAGGAGCCGGAGGAGCCGGACGATCCGCCCGACGATCCGCCCGACGACGAGTGGGTCCTGGACCCGGACGAGCCGATCCTGGACGTCCCGGAGATCGAGGAGGACCCGCCGGTGGAGGAGGATCCGCCCGAGGAGGATCTGCCGGACTGCGACGACACCATCATCGCGGACTGGCAGTGGTGGGGCAGCATGCCCTTCGGCTACGAGTGGGATCCCACCGACGGCAACGGGCTCCCCTTCTACGACCCCTGGTACACGATGATCGACTACTCGACCGTATCGATGCCGGACTCGGGCCACGTGCCGTCGGGGTACGACAAGGTCTACCGCGCCACCTTCGAGGTGAACCAGATGCCTCCGGCGCTGTTCCTGTCCATGCAGTCCGACGACGGCATGTCCTTCTTCCTGAACGGACACAAGGTGGGCGAGTGGGGGTATGGGTGGCAGGCAGAGGGCTGCGTCAACGACAACGCCGGATGCAGCGAGTCGGTCACCGTGCCTCCCGTGGATGTGACCTCGTTCCTGGTGGTGGGCACCAACACCGCGGCGGCCCGGGTGTCCAACGCCATCGACAACTCCTACTTCGAAGTGTTCACCGAGTGCGTCGATTGATACGCTGAGTCGCCGCGAGCGGCGACGGGGTTCGACGCTCCATCACCTCCGACCCGGGGGGTTCCGTGCACGAAGAGACCATCGCCCAGCTGGGCGAGCTCGGCTTCGCCCGCAACGAATCGCTGGCCTACCTGACCCTGCTGGAATCCGCGGACACCGACGGCCTGACCGGGTACGAGGTGGCCTCCCGTTCCGGCATCCCCCGCAGCGCCGTGTACACGGTCCTGCGCAAGCTCGAGGACGCGGGTGCGGCCTTTGCCGTGGGAGACCGCCCTTCCCGCTACCATCCCACCCCGCCGGCCCGGCTGATCGAGCACATGAGCCGTTCCACCCAGACCAAGCTCACGCGGCTCGGAACGACGCTGGAGAAGCTGCCCTCGGTGCCTCGCCCCGAACCGATCTGGATCGTGGCCCGCTACGACGAGGTCCTGGCCCGCGCCGACTCGATGATTCGCACGGCCGAACACTCGGTCTACCTCTCGGTCTGGGACCGGGAGCTGGCGCGGCTCATGCCTTCTCTCGAGTCCCTCAACGGCCACAGGGAGCTGCACCGGGTGCTCCACAGCCCCGACGGCATCGCCGCCGAGCCTCCCGGCTTCCACTGCTGGTGCGACGACGTGGAGGGCGACCAGGAGAAGGCCGGTTGGTCCCACAAGCTGCTGGTGGTGGTGGATCGCCGCGAGGCGATGATCGGCGGCAGCGAGCCAGACGCCGACAACCAGGCGGTCTGGACCTCGAACCCCTCCCTGGTGGACGTGGCCACCAACCACATCATCCTCGACATCACCTTGCTGGC
>CAZITQ010000232.1:0-14473 GCA_964542165.1 uncultured Rickettsiales bacterium | reverse complement strand
GTTTTGTTTTATTTCGTCGCGGATGGCGTGGTCTATTGCTCCTACGACTGCGACGACGGGGACGCCGCGATCAACCCGGGCGCGACCGAGGCCGCCTGCGACTACATCGACAACAACTGCGACGGCGCCCTGCACGGCGACGAGGTGGACGACGACGGGGACGGCTGGGACGAGTGCCAGGGGGACTCGGACGACACGGATCCGACCATCAGCCCCGGGGTCAGCGAGCTGCCCTGCGACTACATCGACAACTACTGCGACGGCTTCCTGCACGCCTACGAGATCGACGACGACTGTGACGGCCTGGACGAGTGCAACGGGGACTGCGACGACACCGATCCCACCGTCGGCGACGGCTTCATCGAGATCGCGTGCGACTACATCGACAACGACTGCGACGGCGACCTCCACGACGAGGAGGTCGACGACGACGGCGACGGCTACGACGAGTGCCAGCTCGACGGCGACGACACCAACCCCAACATCAACCCCGGTGTGGACGAGGTGGCCTGCGACTACGTCGACAACAACGGCGACGGAATCCTCCACGAGGAGGAGGTCGACGACGACGACGACGGCTTCGACGAGTGCCAGGGGGACTGCGACGACACCGACGCCGACGTCGGCCCGCACATGATCGAGGCCTGCGAGGTCCAGGGCGTCCAGGTCGACACCGACTGCGACGGCTTCGTCAACACCTCCGCCCTCGACTACTGTGACCTCAACGACATCTGGTGCACCGCGGATCCGGTGGACGGCTGGCTGCCCTACTACCTGGACGCCGACGGCGACGGGTTCGGCGCCGAGGACGTGATCTACTTCCTGTGCGAGGCCGAGGAGGGCTTCACGGCGGTCCCCGGTGACTGCAGCGACGTGGACCCCACCACCTACCCCTTCGCACCCGAGCTGTGCGACGAGCGCGACAACAACTGCAACGGCCAGATCGACGAGACCACCGAGGACGAAGAGCCGGTCAACTGCGTGGACCTGTACCAGGACGGGGACGCCGACGGCTTCGGCGACCCCAGCAACCGGCTCTGCCTGTGCGTGACCGGCGACACCATCTCCGAGGACTGCCCCTCGGACATCGCGACCATCTCGGTGGACTACGACAACGCCTGCTACCTGTCGGACAAGACCGACTGCAACGACTCCGACCCCAACATGCACCCGCGGTACAACGCCACGTTCACCGCCCAGATTCCGTACGAGCAGCTGGACGGCGCGGACAACGACTGCGACGGCGAGATCCCGCTGGTAGAGCTGGACTGCGACGACGACGGCTACCTGTCCCTGGTGCCGGCCGGGATCGAATTCAACGACGTGATCCTGGACGTGGACGCCAGCGACAACCTGCTCTCCCCACTCACCGACGACGGCGATCTGCTCGGGTGCGAGGTTCCCCCGGGTGGGAGTGCCACCTTCTCGTGCTGGGAGTCGGACGTGGACATCCGCTGCGCCGAGGAAGGCGGGCTGTGGACCCTGGCGCTGGCCGTGGCCGAGGACAAGTTCGAGGACGCGCGGCGGGTGCCGGCCACCGTGGGCACCGGCGACTGCGACGACCAGTGCTCCGAGCGCCATCCGGACTACTTCGAGGTCTGCGACGGCCTGGACAACGACTGCGAGGACACCTTCTTCTACGACCTGCTCGACGAGGACAGCGAGCCCGGCATCCCCGACGCCATGGAGGCCGATGTGCCGCACTACGGCTGGGTCTCGGCCTCGGAGATGGACCTGGACGGGGACGGATTCGTCGGGTGCTTCGACTCGCCGGCAGGCGCCCAGGACTACGAGACCGCCCGCAGCTGCGACGATCCCATCCCGGACGGCGGGGACTGCAACAACCTCTGTGGATTGGCCAAGCCCGACGCCGAGGAGTCCTGCAACGGCTTCCTGGACCTGTGCGAGGACGTGGACGAGGGCATGGACGCGGACCGGGACGACCACCACGCCTGTGGGGCGTTCTCCGGCGACGACTCCCTGCCCGAGCACATCTACGTGCTGGCCTACCTGGATCCGCTGGAGGAAGGCACGGCGGAGCAGGAGGACCTCGTGCCCTTCATCCTCCCGCGGGAGGGGGCCGACGAGTGCGACACGCCCCTGTCCAAGCAGCTGGGGATGTTGCTGGGCGAGGAGACCCTGGAGCAGTCCATCGAGGACGAGTCCCTGGAGGCCGCCCTCCAGTTCTGCATCCGGGCCCACCTCTGCGACTCGGATCCCACGGATCCCAACTGCGACCAGGTCCACGGGGCCTGCGTCGTGCTGCGGCTGGAGCTGGGTGAGGGGCTGGACAGCAAGCTGGACGACCTGGGCGGGGCCCAGGCCTGCCAGGAACGCCCCGATCAGCTGATCACGCGCACGGTCTGGCACCGGGAGCGCATCATCCAGGCCCGCCAGCTGGTGGCCTGGTGGGAGTGTTACCGGCTCTACGGGACCTACGGCTGCGCCGACATCAAGCCGCCCACCGACGCGCTGGCGTTCCAGGATCTGATCCAGGACATCGCACCCGGCGGCCGGACCTGGGGCGGGGACGAGACCTTCGGCGACCTGGTGGCCACCGGCAAGCAACGCTGGATGGAGCTGAGCCGCTACAGTCCCGACGTGGTGGACACGGTGATGGCGGGCTGCTGGGAGGACGACGTGGCCACGGCCCTGGCCAGGAAACGTCCGCCATCGGATCCCATCGCGCTGAACAACGTCGGCGGCGACTGCGCCGACGGCGACACCGGGACCAACCGGGATCAGTCCGAGGGTCCCGAGGACCTGCTGGGCAGCTTCTTCGGTCACGAGCAGGACTGCCGGAGCTGTCTGGACGGCATCGACAACAACTGCAATGGCCTGGCCGATTGCGAGGACCCGGCGTGCGCCGAGTGCTTCGTCGGTCAGGGGCTGGGGTGCGGCGTGAACGACTCACCGTGCTCCGATTCGGGGTGCTCGACCACGGGTGAACGAACGCGAGCTGCGGGCAACACGACGCTGATGGCGTTGCTGCTGGCGGCGGCTCTTGCATGCAGGTGGCGGCGGGTACGATGAGCTACTCCCTCGTTGGACCGTACCCCTTCGACGTCAACGCGGTGACGACCTGTGCCCGGCAAGCGCTGGGGGCGGTGGGATCCGCGCTGGACGCCGGGCGGGGTACCGATCTCCTGGATCTGGCGGCCTCCGGTGACGAACCGGGGCTGTACGTCGTGCTCTCCCACAGGGGGCCCGACGATCCGGATCCACGCATTGGCGGCTTCTGGGTCATCTTCGGCATCGGCTATTTCGACGATGGCGTGTCCGGACCCCCGGAGCGGCACCCACCCTATGCCCAGGCGCTCCTGGATGCGGCCACCGAGGAGGTGTGGTGGCGCAGCCTCCGGGTGTCGGGGGGCAAGCGGGGCACGTGGAACCCGATCATCGTGCTCGAGTGGAAGCCCGAGCTCGCGGTTCGGGCGGCCCTCTACCCGCCGGGCGTCCACTCCTTGCTCGAGGACGACGAGGAGAGCTTCGACGACCTGCCCGCCCCGCCGGGCGATCCGATGGACGACGCCGTCGACCACGGGGAATACGGGGACTGGCTCGGGGACGGAGGGGAGGCCGATGCCGCGGGTGGCGGCGGGCCCGTCGCCGAGGTGGCCGCACAGATCGAGCTGTCGGTGGACGACGAGGACGCCGAGCCCGAGGACGCGGGCACCGCCGACGTGGACTCCGACCTGCCCGAGCAGCGCTCGCTGGTCGCGGTGATCTACGGTCAGATGACCCACGACAGCATCACCCACCGCGGTCAGTTCCAGCTGCTCGTCCCGGACCAGGACGCCGACATCGACCACGCGTTGCCCCTGGAGGCGTGGGTCGAGGAGCGTGCCAAGGCCCAGGTCAACAAGCGCAAGCGCCGTCGGCGCGGAGAAGACCAGGAGGAGCCCCACCGGGTCGGGCCGCCGTTGTTGCTGCCCTCGGAACGCCTGGCCTTCCCCCTCAGCGGGTGGCTGACCCGCGGCCTGGACATGTGGCCGCCGCGGCCCAACAACCTGCAGGTCGGCGGGCTGACGGACCGCATCGTGCAGAGCCGCTGGCAGTCCCAGGCCTTCATGGGGCTCAGCTCGACGCTGGCGGTGTTCGTGATGGTGCTGCTGGTGTCGATCGTGGTCCGCATCGCCACGGTGCCGCGGCCCAGACCGCGTCCCACCACACCACCGCCGGCGGCTCAGCCCGCCATGTCGGTGTGTTCGGCGGACCACCACAAGTTCGTCACCGAGTTCCGCTGTCAGATCCAGCGATTCGCCGGGGAGGGAGTGGACGGGATCGCCTGCGGGGACTTCGGCAGCGAGGAGGCGGTGGAGACCACCGTCGACGACCTGCGCGCCCTGTACTGCGGCCTCCTGGATCGCCAGCGGGACGGGTGGCTCGGCAACTTCGGGGACGCGGGGAGCGATCGGCTGTACAACTACGCGGAGCTGTCGGCCTCCCAGGCCTGCTTCAACGTGCTGGGGCATCCCCACCCCTACACCCAGGCCACGGGCTACGGCAGCTCGACCTGGGCGCTGGCGGATCCGGACCTGTTGCTGCGGGAACCCGCGCTGCGGATCCAGTCGCTGGTGGACCTGGTCGGTGACCTGGAAGGGGCCTGCGAGACCTACCGGACTCGCCTGGAACACCGGGTCGAAGGCGCGGTCTTCGCCACCCACATCGGCGCCCTGGGCGACCCGGCCAGCGCCAGCGAGGGTGTGCAGCTGCGCCACAACCTGATCGACCAGTCGATGGTCGGAACCGCCGATGACGCCGAGCGGGCCTTCCGCATGGGGACCATCGAGGGGCTCGAAGTCATCGACTACGCGGAGCTGGCCGGCGAGCCGGACGCGATGGTCGAGCGGCTCAACAAGAGGAAGATCTGGCTCCAGCTGGCAGGGAGTCCGGCTCCCTCCACCGAGCCGAGGATGGTGATCCCCGAGTACGTGACCGCCCGCTTCGGCGAGTCGCTCTCCGGGGAGACCACGAGCCTGTGGAAGTGCCACCTGTCGCTGTCCGGCATGGCACGGGGACTGGATCAACAGCGGGTCTCGACCCGCTGGGACCTCACCGCCCCGGTGCCGTCGGCCTACGACATCAGCGGCAAGCTCGGCATCCAGGACCAGATGACCCTGGACGCCGCCATGCTGGAGTTCGAGAACGGGCTGAACGGCGGCACCTGCTGGGAAGTCGTGGACAAGCGGCTCGACCGCTACGCGCCGGTGCACCCGCTGGTGGCCGAACTGGACGACGGCATCTGGATCTCCACCGAGCAGCAGCTCTGCGGTCAGATCTGCGCCGCCTTCTACATGATCGAGTCCGGCGCGAACGTGCCCAAGTGGGTCACCCGGGACGGGGACCTGAGCCGGTGTCTCTCCGCGGCCAAGCCGCGGGCGACCCCGGACCTGGGACGCGGGTCCCTGGACCGGCTGCGGATTCCCTGGAACGGGACACGCACGACCGGCTGGATCAAACCCAGCGCCGCGGAGGTCTGCGCCTTCAACCTGATCGCGCAGGACTACATGCCCGCGGCCGGGGAGGACTTCCTGGTCGGCGGCAAGGCTCCCGCCCAGTGGGCGGGTGAGACCGCGACCGGTAGCCGCATCGCCGGAGGCGAGGACGGCCTGGCCTACAAGGGCGCCCAGAACCTCTCCAGCTACGGCCGCAGCCGTTCGTCCAACACCTGCGGGTACGTGGCCGCCCAGTGCTTCACCGGCCTGCTGGTGGACATCATCGGCAAGGGGCGGCACGAGCGCTACGAGTGGCGGGACACGTGGATGGACCGGCTGGTGGACCTGCACTCCGCCACCCCGATCACCATCCGCCACTACTCGCCATGGTGTCAGCAGATCCAGCCCTACCTCCACCCGGACGGCAACCTGCCCGAAGGTGAGATCGACTACCCGTGCGCAGCCGGTGTGGACCAGGCGCTGCGCAACGTGGAGGGCTCGATTCGAATCCTGGCCAAGGACTCCAACGTGGGGGCAGGCCAATGAGACGCTACAAGAACATCCTGTTCCGGCGGTTCAAGGACAACCTGGACCTGGTCACCGTCTGGGTCCTGCTGGTCTCGATCCAGCCGATGATCCCCGAGGACCACGTCCTGGCCCAGGGCGACCTGGGCCCCTGGCTCACCCTGTCGCTGAGCATCGTCGCGCTGCTGCGGGCCCGGCACCTGGGGGCGGGACCGCATCCGATGCTCACCAAGCGTCGGTCCTGGTTCGGCTGGTTCATGCGCCGGGTCGCCGTGGTCCTGGCTCCCTGGTCCGTCCTGTTCTGGTACGAGGGCGCCAACACGCTGACCCCGACCTATCTGGGGCTGGCGATCCTGATCCTGCTGGCTTCGGTGGTCCTGCTGGGCATGGGCCGGAACTTCCAGCGTACCGGCTGGAATCCCCCCGGGATGCGCGCCTGGGTGGTGTGGGGCCTGATGGGGATCTTCGTGGCCTTCTCGCTGGCCTTCGTCGGCGCCCTGTGCGGGGACTTCAGCTCCCCGTGGACGGACGGGTCGCTGATCCCCGAGTGGTTCGGCATCGCCGCGTTGACCGGCACCGGCTACCTGGTGATCGGGATGATGTCGGGGCGGGCTCGAAACCACCGACAGCGCAAGGCCGCCGGGCGCCGGGACGGCCGCCCCCACCGCGCGGACGTGTTCCCGGCACTGCTGGCCTTCGCCGGTCCCGCGGTCGGGTACGCCCTGCTCAACCGGATCCTGGGCGGCACGCTGGACTTCTCCCAGGCCTACGCCGGCGCCCTGCACGTGGTGGTCTGGGCCGCGGTGTTGTGGCCGCGTCCCGAACCGGTGGCGCGGGCCTGCGTGCTGCACGAGGTCATCCCGGCGGGCGGCGGCGACAAGGAGGCCCGCGCTGCCGCTGCCTCCTTCGAGCGTCCCCCGGAGGGCGCCCTGCGCTTCAACCCCCTGCGGTCCAAGCGGATCCTGGTGGTCCACCCGTGGATGATCCCGGTCCACAGCTCCCGCATCGACAAGCTCGACGATCCGGTGCGCGACCTGTGGCGCAAGCGGCCGCCCTTCCTGCCCCATCACATCCTGGGCGAGGCGGCCTTCGAGCCGGACCCGGTGACCCGCATGACCCAGTGGGACGTGATCCACGTCAAGATGAGCAATCGCCAGGACGTGGGATCGGTGAACGCCGACGACGCGCAGTCCCGACGGATCGTGGTCCTGCGGCCCTTCCCTCCACCCGGCAAGCGGCGCCGACGACGGGTCGCCACCTATCGCTGGGACGAGGGGGGCACCATGGACTCGCTGCAGGTGGTGGACGCCACCACCGAGTCGGCGACGCTGATGGACGGCGACGTGCTGGTGCTCTCGTCCGAGGGTGTGGCCCGGGCATTCGAGGTGGAGCTCGGCGCTCCGCTGTACGAGATGGCGGACGTGGAAGCGTTCCGACCCCCGCAACTCGAAGACTACGTGAAGGTGGGATAGTGAGCACACGAGCGTACGAGTTCGAGCGACGCGGACGGCGCCACGCCGCCGTTCCCCTCCTGTTGCCGGCCCTGCTGCTGATGATCCCCACCCTGGGGTGCATCGACACGCCGGAGGAGCCCGGTTGGCTGATGGTGGGCGCCTACGACGCGGCCACCCTGATGACCATCGGTCGTGACCTGACCGCGGAGGAATCGGGCCACCAGTACGTGTGGACCCCCTTCCCAGGCATGACCAAGTCCTGCGGTCCGGCCAAGGCGCCGGACGGCGTCGGCGTGTACGAATCCGAGGCGGTGGCCAACTCCCTGTCCCCTGCGCTGGCCATCGTGCTCGAGCGGGGCGAGAGCACCGACTCGGAGCCGCTGAGCAGGGACGAGGTCCGGGTCGCCCTGGGCGATGATCAGCCCCAGTTCCTGCTGCAGCCCGCGGTGTCGCCCCGGTACATCACGGTGCACATCGAGGGCGAGGGCAACGCCCACCACAAGCAGCTGGTGCGGACCCAGCTCCAGATGGAGCTGTGTATGGAGCACAAGACCGGTCGCGGGTGGATCGGCGGCGACGGCAGCAACCTGCGCCAGGCTTTCCTCCTCGACCCACCCGACCAGGCCAACTGGGGTTCGGATCGCCGCTACTTCGGTGGCCAGCGTGACCCGATCCCACCCCTGCTAGGCCCCCCCGATGCCTGCCTCGCGGACGCGGGCGAAGTCGGCCTCGGCGGGGATAGCGGAGCGGGTGCGGGGGCCCTCGACCTGGTGCCCTCGGATGTCTGGGGCGCTTCCCTGCGCGGCTGCGAGATCGAGGAACAGGCCGGAGCGTTGCTGGGGCGCGACCCGGGCCAGATCCCGTTGAAGATGAGCGTGGGCGAAGACCAGCCGCGGCCGGTGCGCCCCAAGTGGGACAAGCTGCTGGTCAGCGTGGGCGCCGGGCGGACCGACGATGACGTGAACGTGGACCTGTCCTACGCCAAGGACGGGGTCAACGAGGAGGTACTGCTGACGGAACACCCGCTCTTCGACCGGCCCGAGGAGGGCTCGGGGAGCGGCTGGTCGGCGGGCGCCGGCATGACCGACATGCTCGCGCGCGTGCCCTTCTCCTATCCGATGATGGGACCTGCCGGGGACACCGAGCGCTACGCCGTGCTGATCATCCCCAACTGGCAGATCGTCGAGGGTTTGCGCCGGCTCTACGGTCCGGAAGCCGATCCCGACAAGCCGCGGGCGACCGCGGGCGGCGGTGTCCAGTACGGCGTGGGCTGGGTACTGGACCACCCCGAGTTGCTCTTCGTCCAGGTCCCCGACCCCAACGCCGAAGAGGCCGAGCCCGAAGAGGGCGAGCCGGAAACCGAGACCTGGCTCGACCTGACCGAGATCATGGGTGGCGGCACCTGGGGCCTGCGGAACTGGGGCTACACGGTGGGGATGCTCTCGGGCCGCAAGCCCATCGCCCTGCCGTCGCGTGACGCTCCTTCCTGGGAGCAGGCATCGGTGGCGCACAGGGCCAAGCACCAGAGCCTCTTCCTCGGTTGCGCGGCCGTGCTGGCGTTCCTGGCCCTCGCTGGCCTGCGCCGACTGCCCGATCTGTGGGCCAAGATCCCCGAGGAACGGGTGGACTACTGGCCCGGCGCGTTGGCCGACCAGGGTGACGACCCGGACAAGAAGGCCGGGGACCAGGGCGGCGGTGGCGACGAGGGCGGTGGTGGTGGCGGCGGGGAGGGTAAGTGACCCAACGGCCGCCCCGCGACGGCGTCGACCCGAGGATCGCCGCGCTGGAGAAAGAGCTGCAGCAGCTCAAGGGGCCGGCCAGGGAGAAGGTCATCCGGGCGCTGGCGCGCCTGCTGTACGAGCAGGCGCGTGAGGCCCGGCGGATCAACGAGCTACGGAAGTTGAAGCCCTGACGAGGGCGCGAGGTCAGGTGGACACGAAGCGACCAGCTGGGCTGCGATGGCGCGAGGATCGGTGGGGTGGTGTGCCCTGGCGAGGCGCCTGCGACTGGCGACGGGGCGGGTTCCATTGGCGGTCCGGCGGACTGTTGTGGTGGAGCGCCGGCTCGGACCTGGTCTGGCTGATGCGGGGTCGGATGGCGGCCGCCGATGGCGCCGCCGACATGACCTGGGTCGGGTTCGGCCCGTGGGCCGCGCCTCCGCTCCGACGCGCCACCCTGGCGGGGGACGCCTCGCCGGTCCCGGCACGGTCTGCGCACCTGGCCCCGCCGCCCGCCTACCTGACGGGCCACGCCGGGCGCCAGGACGCTGCGGCGCTGCGGGGCGAGTCGGCCCCGACCCTCTCGCAGCCGCCGGTTCCCGGCGCCGCCCCCGCCCCCCCGGCGACCCCCGTCGACACGACCCGGACCCTCCGCGCTCCACGCCCGGCGGTCGAACCCCGGCGTCCACCGCTGGCGGATCGCGCCCCGGAACAGCTGGTCCCGGCGCCGCGTAAGGACGCGGAGGACGCCCCACCCGCGGGCGAGGAGATGCCGCCCGCGGTGGCGCCGTCCACGGCCCCCCGTTCCGAAGACCGACCCGCCGCGGCCGAGAAGCCCACAGCCTCGACCCAGGGCCCCGCACGACGGCCTTCGGGCGCGCCGTCGACGAGGGCCAAGGCGCCGACGGAGGCGACACCCGCGCCCTCCCGCCCGGCCACGTCCGGCGGGCCGGCGGCGGATCGTCCCCGGGTACCTGAACGGGCGGAAGTCCCGACGGCGCCCCCCACGTCCGCCCCCCCGGCTGCTGCCCCGACGCCGGGGACTCCACCGTCCCGGCCGACGTCGGCCCCGGGCGCGCCCTGGACCGCGCCGCCGTCCTCGGCGCCCCACCTGGCCCCCGGGACATCTGCGCCTTCTTCGACGGCCTACCTCACCCGCAGCGCGGTCCAGCGCCGCGCGGGCGGAGGCGCGCCGCCCCCCACCCAGGGGGTGCTGGCGCCGTCGCGGATCCCCTGGGGTGGGCCGCCCGCAGCCGCGTCCGGATCGGTGGAGCCCTCGGGCGTCGCTGGAGCGGAGCGGGTGCACCTGGACGCCGCCCCGCGAGCAGCGACCGACGAGCGGCCCATCGTTCCCGTACCCACCGCCCCGACCGCCCCTTGGACGCCCCCGGGTGCCCCAGCGGTGGCGGCCACGGGCCCCGCGCCACGGAAGGGCGGAGAGCTCCACCGTCCCGTGCTCTCCCGCTCGACTCCGCTGCTGGGACGGGCCGTGGAGCCGGAGGCACTGTCGCCACCGACCGCGGCACCGGTCCACCTGACGTCGGCACGTACGGCGGCGACCCCGGTGGAGTCCGGGGGGGGGGTTTGCTGGCCGCCGGCTCCGGGGGCCCCGTCGGGGGCCCCTCGGGCCCGGGCCCCCACCTCCGGGGCCGAACGCCCCGCTCCCGGGCGGCCCAGCCGACCCGAATCACGGCCCTCGCCCCCTTCCGGGCGGCCTGCACCGAGGCGTGCCGAAGGGGCACCCGCCCCCGACGGACCCCGGGCGCCAGGGCCCCGAGAGCCGGCGGCCAAACCAGCGGCACGAACCCCGGAACCCGCGGGCGAACCCGCACCGACACCCGGGCGTCCCGCGGACCGGCCGGCACCCGCCGAACCCGACGCCCGGCCGGACCGACCGGCGGCGACGGGGGAGATCGCCCGGAAACCCTCGACGCCGAGCGCGCCGCGTCCCCACACGGCTGTGCCCTCGTACGGCGCACACCTCGGCCCCGGCACGACCGCGCCGCGTCCCCCCCGCGGTGTCGGCCTGGACCTCCGTGGACCTCTGCACCGGGAGAGCCCCGGATGGCGGGCGCCGGGCGCCCCGGTGCTGGCACGAGGACCCGGCGCAGTCGCTGCTCCACCGGGAACACCGCAGCGTCCGGATGCCTACCTGGAGCGCCCGACGACCCGGGAGGACGACGCTCCCGGAGTCGCGCCCGTACAGACCCCAGACGCCCCGGTGGGGGAGGGCCGTCCGGCCCCGACCGCGGCGCCCACATCGCCTCCGGGGACAGCGCCTACTTCGGCACCGCCCGGTCGACCCACGCAGCCGGCGCCGGCCCACCCGGCGGGTGCGCCGACCGCCTGGACGGCGCCGCCGAGGTTCGGGGCGACGGGGCTGCCCCGTGGTCCCTTCGTCCAGGCCGCCCACGGCGGGTTCAGTCTGGTCGCCCCCCAGCTGACCCGCGCGCCGTCACCGCTGTCGGTGGGGGCCCGAGGCGAACAGGCCTACCTGGGACAGATCTCGCGGACCGAGGAGGCCCCTTCCTCGCCCGGAGACGGGCCGGCGCCCACGGCCGACGGCGTACCCCGGGCAGCGGATCCGACGACACCCCCGTCGGCACGCCCGCGACCGGCGTTCACCCGTCCACCGGTGCAACGGGCCACCTCCCGGCCGTATTCGCCGCCGCCCTCCACAGCAGCTACCGGTCGTCCCGCGCAGCTCAGGGCGCTGGTTCCCTCGCAGGTCCCGTCGCGCATGGGCGCGCCGGCCACGCCGCCGAGCATGGCACCCACGCTGCTGAGCTCTGCGCCGGCGACCGACGTGTTCCTGGCCCGGGCCACCGGTGGCGAGCCGGGCGAATCCGACGGTCGTTTCGAGGCCTTGACCGACGAGAGCGGTCGGCGAATCGGCGCACCGGCAGGTACCCGTGCCCGCGGCGAGGGCGGGCGCACGGCAGACCGCGCCCCAGGCCGCGGTGCGGCCCGACCCGCGACCCTGGGATCCAAGAGCCCACTGCAGGGTCGCACCGGTCAGGTCCGAAGCGGCGCGGCCGGGGAGGGACGGGGATCCCTGTCGGCGTCCACCCTGTTGACCCGCGCCACGGTGGAGGGGCGGGGCGCCGGCGCCACCGCAGACCCCTCGTCGTCCGGCCAGGTCCAGCGGGCACCGGTCACCGGGGCACAGCGGACCGAACTCACCTCGCGGGAACGCGGCGGCCCGTCCACCGCGGCCACCGGTCGGGCCGGGACACCCCCCCCGAGCTTCGCCGCACGGTCCAGGGGTCGACCGTCGCCGGCCCAGGGACTCCGCCGCCCGGAGACGGCCACCCTGAGGCCCGGCGGGAAGGGACACGCCGAGGGTGCGGAGCCGGGAGCGGTGGTGACCCCCGCGGCAGCCGGCAAGGACGGGGACTGGTCGCCGCAGGTCCTGGACTTCGTGGGGCCCCCGAAGCGCGAGGAACGCGCGAAGCCCAGCGGGGCTCCGTCCAGCCCGGCCCGCTCACCCGCACCGTCCCCGAAGAGTCGCAAGAAACCCGCGCAGCGGTCGCGATCGGGGGCTCCGAGTTCGGGAGCGTCCCCCTCGGCGCAGGCCGCCGACGAGGAACGGGTGAAGGAGAAGCGGCGCCGCCCGACTCCCTCCGAGCGAAGGAAGGCGCCGCCCCCCTCCTGGCGGGCGCCGGTGGCGCGGCCCAGCAAGGCCGTCCAGCAACAGGAAGCTCCGGCGGTGCCACCGCCGGCGGAGGGCCGACAGGCCCTCGAAGAACTCGCCGAGAGCGAGCTGATCCAGGTGTTGCGCGGGATGACCGTTCGCAGCCCCGAGGCCCGTCAGCTGCTCAAGGACATCCAGAAGCAGATCGACGAGTACTGGCGAATCGAAGAGTTGAGACGAATCTCATGAGACGCACTGCATTCACATGGTGGCTTGTCGGACTCGCGCGGGTTTCGCTCGCGCTCGCCTTCACGCTGATGGTCGCGGCTGCCGCGGGGGCCCAGGAGGCACCCAAGGTCGAGGCGCCTGCCATCGGTGGCGAGGAGGAGGAGGAGGAAGAGGGCGTCGCCCCGGGCCTCCGGGTGGTCGGCTTCCGCGACCGGGTGGGCACGGGGGACTGCGATCCCATCGAGGCCCGCTTCGGCCGCTGCGTCGAGGAGGTGGACTTCGTCGACCTCCTCCCCGCGTGGAGCAAGAGCGATGCCACGCCCGAGCAGCTCACCCTGTGGCGCAACACCTCGGTGCTCTACGCCCAGCTGTGGGAGGACATGGCCCACCGCTGGTTCCAGAGCGGCGACGTGGTCGAGACCGCGATGCGTAATTACCGCATCGATCGCCTCCCGTCCGTGGCGCAACAGTGGGAGGCCAGCATCCGCAAGGACAACCGGGTCTTCGCCCTCCCCGGGCCCGAGCTCTGGCTCGGCCAGTCCCGCTGGGTCGAGCAGCGGGGATCCCGGGCGCCCAACGCCTTCTACCGCCGCGTTCGGTATCTGGCGCCGGAGGGGCAGAAATCCCAGCCGGAGATGGTCCTGCTGTCGGGCCGCTTCGCCCTGCGGCTCGGCTATGCCGGCAAGCGCCACGACTTCGACCTGATGAACGGCGATCCGGACAGCTCGGGGCCCTTCTTCGAACAGATGTACCCCTACTCCCAGGCCATGGAGACCTCCGACGCCAACCTGGTTCCCCTGGCCAGCTTCAGCGAGTACCAGCGGCTCCTGGGTGAGGCCCACGTGGTCCAGACCCACGAGGACATGTACCGCCTCGCGCGGCGGGAGTTCTACGTCTTCAGTCGTCTGATCGCGACCCAGATCGCCCAGTTCGGCCTGGAGGACTACACCACCAACCACATGCGCGTGCTCACCGCGCTGACGGCCATGCAGTCTCCACCAGGTTCCCTGGAACAGCGGACCGGCCGCTCCGGCGATCTGGTGGCCGCCGCCCTCGGCGAGACCGACTCCCAGGAGACGGTGGAGGAGCGGCTCGGGGAGAGCATCTACCGCCTCGAGCGGGGCTTCGACATCAACTACTTCCAGCTGCCCATCGAGCTCACCGAGAAGTACCTGGCCGAGCTGGTGCGCGAGCGGGGCATCCCCGAGGAGTTCTGGCCCGAGTTCAACGAGTTCCTGCTCTACGACCTCGAGGATTTGCTCCAGGTCCAGGTCGGTCAGCTGACCAGCCTGGACGACGTGTCCGTGCGGACCTGGGTCCGCAGCTTCTCCCGCCCGGGGACCTCCGAGGACATGGTCACCCTGCACGTCAAGCGCATCGCCCTGAACCTGCGGGTGGAGGACCTGAGCAAGGACGAGCGGGACGAGCTGCAGACCCGGATGCTGCTGGACCACGTGAACATGGAGGTCACCTCCA
>CAZITQ010000231.1:0-14508 GCA_964542165.1 uncultured Rickettsiales bacterium | reverse complement strand
CCCCGTCACAGGTGGACCAGCCGTCGCCGTCCACGTCCAGCAGGTTCAGCCCCGCGTCCCCGTCGTCGCAGTCCCCGTCGCAGCTCGACGCCCCGTCCCCGTCCCCGTCCACCGGGCTCGCGTCCGGATCGGCGTCGTCGCAGTCGCCATCGCAGGTGGTCCACCCGTCCCCGTCGGCGTCCTCGAGCTGCAACGCGGGGTCCCCGTCGTCGCAGTCTCCCTCGCAGGCCATCCAGCCGTCCCCGTCCCCGTCCACCTCGTCCGCGGGTACGGTTCCGTCGCAGTCGTCGTCCAGGCCGTCGCAGATCTCCACCGCCCCCGGATGGACGTCCGGATTCCCGTTGTCGCAGTCCCCCTGACAGGCGTTGTACCCGTCCGCGTCCCCGTCCTCGTCCACGTCCTCGTCCACCAGCTGGTCGCAGTCGTTGTCCAGCTGGTCGCACTGCTCGGGTGCGCCGGGGTAGGTCCAGGGATCCCCGTCGTCACAGTCGCCACCGAACGGCCCCCCCTGACACAGCAGGAAGCCGTCCCCGTCCCCGTCCACCTCGTCGGGACCGGGCAGCCCGCTGCAGTCGTTGTCCAGCCCGTCGCAGATCTCGGGGTGGGCCGGGTTCACGTCCGGATCGGCGTCGTCGCAGTCCCCATCGCAGATCGTGAACACGTCCCCGTCCGTGTCGGCGTCCTCGTCCGTGGAGGGGTCGCAGTCGTTGTCCAGCCCGTCGCAGATCTCCTCGGCCCCCGGGTAGATCGCGACCTCCCCGTCGTCACAGTCCCCGTCGCAGGCGGACCAGCCGTCCCCGTCGTCGTCTGCGGCCTCGTCCGTGGACGGATCGCAGTCGTCGTCGATCCCGTTGCAGATCTCGTCGGCCCCCGGGTGGATGTCCGGATCGCCGTCGTCGCAGTCCCCGGGCAGGGCCACGTGGCCGGGCGGCGCCACACAGGAGATCTCGGGCGGAGCGCCTTCCGCCCCGTACCCGTCGCCGTCCCCGTCCGCGTACCAGGTGTCGGCGTCGACCGCGCCCGGACCGTCGGCCACCCCGTCGCAGTCGTCGTCGATCCCGTTGCAGATCTCGTCCTGGTCCGGGTTCACGTCCCCGTCGGAGTCGTCACAGTCGTCGTCGTTGCCCACGAACCCCGGGGGTGGCGTGCAGGCCTCGGTCACGCTGCCCGGATCCCCGTGCCCGTCGCCGTCCGCGTCTTCGTACCAGGTATGACCGTCCACCGCGTCCCCCTCGTCGATGGCACCGTCGCAGTCGTTGTCCACGCCGTCGCAGGCCTCGTCGGCGTCGGGGTTGATCGCCGGATGGAGGTCGTTGCAGTCCGAGTCGTCGGGCACGTAGCCCGGGAGCACCAGGCAGTCCTCGACGGGGATCGAGGTCGTGTCGCCGTAGCCGTCCCCGTCCGCGTCCGGGTACCACTCCAGGGTCGCCAGCCCCTCGTCCACGTCCGCGTCGCAGTCGTCGTCCAGGTGGTTGCACTGCTCGGCTGCGCCCGGGTGCACGAACACCGACGCGTCGTTGCAGTCGGTGCCGTCGGCCACGTACCCGTCGGGGGCGGCGCAGGCGACCACCGGGAACGAAGCGTTGCCGTACGAGTCCCCGTCCGCGTCCAGGTACCAGGTGGTGGCGTCCCCGGCGCCCTCGTCGATCTCGCCGTCGCAGTCGTCGTCCTCGCCGTTGCAGTCCTCGATGGCCCCCGGGAACTGGCCAGGATCGGCGTCGTCGCAGTCGTCGCAGATCGTATGGCCGTCCCCGTCCGCGTCCGGTCCGTCCTCGGTGGCGGGGTCGCAGTCGTCGTCCACCCCGTTGCACTCCAACTCGGGCTGGGCCGTATTGAAGCCCGGTTCCTCGGCGTCGCAGTCGCCGTCGCAGGTGGAGTGTCCGTCCCCGTCGTCGTCCGGGTCGTCGACGGTCGCGGCGTCGCAGTCGTCGTCGACCCCGTTGCAGATCACCTCGCCGGCTCCGGGGTTCACCGAGGGATCCGCATCGTCGCAGTCGTCCCCGCCGCAGGCCACGTCGTCGTACCCGTCCGCGTCCCCGTCCTCGCACCCCCCCTGGTAGGCGAACATCAGGGCGTTGCCGATGATCAGGTCGCCGTCGGTCGAGGCGTCCCAGAAGTCGTTGCGGATGTTGCTCGAGGCCGGGAAGCAGTTGAACCCGACGATGATCCCGTTGCCCGACTCCTTCCACGCCAGCAACGGCTCGCCGTTGGACCAGTGGGCCACCAGGGTGGCGCCGACCTCGGCGGTGATGCCGTAGTTGTGGTAGCTCGAGGTCCCGCCATTGAAGGAGGAGACCCCGTCCAGCAGGGGCGATCCCGGATCATCGGCGATCAGGGTCAGGCCCCCGGGGGACTGCTGGGACCCGGTGGTGAAGGGCAGGTAGCCGTCGTCCTTGATCCGTCCCTCGATGCCCAGGGTCCCCCCGTCCCAGAACACGAAGGTCGCCATCACCAGCGCGCCGCCGGCGTCCAGGTAGTCGGCAAGCACGTCGCCCATGCCCGTGGGGGAGTCGAAGCCGCTGTTGGAGTGCACCCACACCACGTCGTACTGCTGCAGGTCGCCCAGGCTCGGTGTCGACGCGTTCGCGTCGTACAGGTCCACCGTGTCGAACCACCCCAGGCCCTCGATGGTGTCCTGGACGTCCTCCTTGTAGCCATCCGAGCACCACATGCCGACGCTGATGGCCCGGGCCGGTGGCGCGGCTCCGAAGAGCAGCACCAACAGCGTGGCGACGGCGAGGAAGAGGCGGGGATTCGAGGGCGTCATGGGACCTCCGGAGGTGGGGAGGTCCATTGTAGACCAGCGGGGGGAGAACTCAGCCGTTCCTTCGGAGCACGAACCTCTCGACGAACCGCGGAAGCAGGGCGTTGGCCTCGGGGCTGGGCCGGTGAGAGTTCAGCTTGCGGATCGCCTCCTCCTCTCCGAAGAGCTTGCCGTAGGTGTCCATGTAGCCCTTGAACCGCAGCTTGTTGTCGCGCCAGTCCAGCTCCGGGTGGAACTGGGTGGCGTAGACCGCCCTACCGGGCAGGCGGAAGGCCTGGTGGGGACAGCGCTCGCTCCGGGCCAGGGGGACGACCCCGTCGGGGAGCCGCCCGACCCGGTCCTTGTGGCCGAGCTGGGCCACGAATCCGGCGGGCACGTCACCGAACAGCTCATCGCCCACCCCTTCCGGAGTCAGCGTCAGGTCGTACGAACCCACCTCCGCGTGATCCTCGTCGGGGATCACCTCGCCCCCGAGCCCCACGGTCAGGGCGTGGAACCCGAAGCAGGAGGCGAAGATCGGCACCGGACCTTCCGCAGCCTCGGTGAGGAAGGTCGCCAGCCGTTCCACCGCGGGGGTCGGATGGACGAGCGAGTACTCGCCCGCGCCCCCCACCAGCAGGACGTCGACGTCCTCCAGCAGTCCCAGGTGGAGCGACTCGGTCAGCACGTCCACCTGACGCAGCTGCTGCGGCCGCACGCCCAGCCGCGCGGCAAAGGACCGCCACTCGTCTTCGCGCGCCCGGTCCTCGGGATTGCGCGCCTGTAGCAGGGTGAACCGCAGCTCCTGGGCGTTTGGGTGCACTGTCATGGGCACCTCCAGCCCGTAGGGTCGCGCCAATCGCAGTTGATTTCCACCTCTTGCGGGCCTAGCCTCGGATCGAGATGACGGGACCTCCCCGGCCCCACCTCCCCAGCGAGGAGTTCGCCATGCACCGAACCCGTTCGCTCGCGGCCGTCGCGCGGCCACTCTCCGTCCTGCTGACCGGCCTCGCGGGCCTCGCCCTCCTGGCGACGGGCGTTCCGGCCCTCGCCCTCACCGGCGGTCCCGATGGCTTCGGTTACACCTTCATCGACTCGGACGAGCCGGGTGGACCCACGTTCGCGTGGGTGGACATCTCGGTCACCGGGCAGGCGATGGGGCTCGAGGACGACGGCGAGGTCCAGCTGACGCTGCCGTTCACGTTCTTCTTCTACGGGACCGGCCACAACACGGTGACCCTGGGAGCCAACGGCGCCCTGGTCTTCGGTCCCCCGTCGGACCTGTACTTCTCCAACTACTGCATCCCCGACGACAACCCGGCGGGTGAGAACACTCTGATCGCGCCGCTGTGGGACGATCTCAACCCGGGGTTCGGCGGCGAGATCTACGTGGAAGAGGGGGGCAGCTTCCCGGACCGCTACTTCGTGGTCCAGTGGCAAGACGTGCCGTTCTTCAGCAGCGACACCTACGTCACCTTCCAGGTCATCCTCTACGAGGGGAGCGGCGAGATCCTGTTCCAGTACGCCAGCCTGGACGGTCCGGACGCCAACGTGGCCTACGGGCAGAGCGCGTCGGTGGGGGTGCAGGAGAGCGAGTACCTGGGGCTCTCGTACAGCTGCAACGGCTCGGTGACCCTCCAGGACGACCTGGCGATCCTCTACGACGTGGCCTGCTCCGACGGAGACGGGGACGGCGTGGGCGAGTGTGACGGCGATTGCGACGACTCCGACCCGGACGTGGGCCCCCTGGCGAGCGAGAGCGCCAACGGCGTCGACGACGACTGCGACGGGCTCGTGGACGAGGACTACGTCCAGGCCGGTGACGTCGTGATCACCGAGCTCCACCCCCAGCCCGAGGCGGTGGCGGACATGGACGGCGAGTGGTTCGAGATCCACAACTCGTCCCCGGCGTCGGTGGACCTCATCGGCTGGGAGATCTGGGACGCTGCCGGGCACGTGGTGGTGGTGGACACCTCGCTGGTGTTGACCTCGGGGAGCTACGCGGTGATCGCCGCGTCCGCGGACCCGATCGTCAACGGCGGCCTGCCCGCCGTGGACTGGGCCCACGGCGGCGCCGTGGACCTGGGAGACAACGGCGGAGAGCTGGCCCTGGTGATGGGGGGCGAGGAGATCGACTGGATGTTCTTCGACGCCCAGATCGTCGAGCCGGTCGGCGGATCCTCGCTCTACATCGATCCCGACTACGCCGACGCGCTGGCCAACGACTCCGCCTACGCCTGGTGCTCGACCCCCGACGACCCCCTCTACGACTTCGGCGGATTCCCCGGCGACTACGGCACCCCGGGTGTCGAGAACCCCGCCGGCCTGTGTTGCGCCGACGACGACGGGGACGGATCGTCCACCTGCGACGGGGACTGTGACGACGGGGATCCCGACGTCTTCCCGGGCAACCCCGAGATCCAGGACCAGGCGGACAACAACTGTGACGGGCTGGCCGACGAGGACTTCGTCTCCGCCGGCTCGGTGATCATCAGCGAGTTCATGGACGATCCCGGGTTGGCCTTCGACTCGGTGGGCGAGTGGTTCGAGCTGACCAACAACACGCCCCACACCCTCAACCTGCGCAACTGGGAGATCTCCGACAACGGGACCGACTTCGCGATCATCGACACCGACGTGTTGCTGCCGCCCGCGGGCCACGTGCTGTTCGCGGCCAACGCCGAGCCCCTGTTCAACGGCAACCTGCCGGCGGTGGACTGGGTGTACGACTACGCGGAGTTCTCCCTGCACAGCGCCGCCGACGACGCCATCGTGCTGACCATGGGGGGCGTGGAGATCGACCGGATCGAGTACACCAACGGGGACCCCTGGCCCAGCGTGGAGGGCCGCTCGACCTACCTGGACCTGGACTACCTGGACGCTCTCGAGAACGACCTGCCCTACGTGTGGTGCTCGACCCCCGAGGACCCGCTCTTCGACTTCGGCGGCGGCCCGGGCGACTACGGCACGCCCGGCGAGGGCAATCCCCCCAACCTCTGCTGCGAGGACGTCGACGGGGACGGGATCTCCCGCTGCGACGGGGACTGCGACGACGAAGACCCGGACATCCACCCGGGCGCTCTGGAGCTGTGCAACGGCATCGACGACGACTGCGACGGCGCCCTGCCGGCGGACGAGCAGGACGTGGATCAGGATGCGGTGATGGCCTGTGAGGGGGACTGCGACGACACGGAGCTGACCGTGTTCCCCGGCGCGCCGGAACTCTGCGACGCCCTGGACAACGACTGCGATGGCCAGCTCCCCGCCTGGGACGTGGACGACGACGGGGACGGCTCCCCGGTCTGCGAGGACTGCGACGACGCGGATCCCCTGCGCTTCCCGGACGCCCACGAGGCCTGCGACGGTATCGACAACGACTGCGACGAGGTGATCCCGGACGAGGAGATCGACGACGACGGAGACGGGTACTTCGAGTGTCAGGGGGACTGCGACGACGGGGACCCGGACTTGCTCGGGGGGGACGCGGACGGGGACGGTGTGTCCAGCTGCGCCGGGGACTGCGACGATTCCGACCTCACCCTGAACCTGGCCGACGCGGACGGGGACGGCGTCACCTCCTGCGACGGCGACTGCGACGACTACGACCCGATGACGGAGAACATCGACTGGGACAACGACGGCTACTCCACCTGCGACGGCGACTGCAACGACGGCGCCCCGCCCCTGAACCTGGACGACATCGACGGGGACGGCTTCTCCACCTGCACCGGCGACTGCCACGACTGGGACTCGACCGTACACCCGGACTCGGAAGAGGTCTGTGGCGACATGGTCGACAACGACTGCGACGGGTCGGCCGAGGACGTGGACGCCGACGGAGATGGCTACCTCCACGCGGACTGCGACGGACTCGACTGCGACGACTCCGATCCCGACGTGAGCCCCGAGGGCGAGGAGGTCTGCGACGGCGTGGACAACGACTGTGACGGGGTGACCGACGACGTGGACGGAGACGGAGACGGCTACCTGGGCGTGGACTGCGGCGGCGAGGACTGCGACGACGGGGACGCGGAGATCAGCCCCGACGCAGAGGAGGTCTGCGACGGCGTGGACAACGCCTGCGACGGGGAGACGGATCCCGCGGAGCTCTGCGATGCGGGGGACGACGACGACGACGACGATGACGACGACGACGATGACGACGACGACTGCAGCTGCGACGCGGATGGGCGGGCGGGGGTGGGCTCACCGATGCTTCTCACCGCCCTGCTGGCCCTGATCGGGCTCCGGCGGCGGCGCTAATACGCCTAGGTCCCTCCGGAAGAGCTGGCCCAGATCCAGGCCAGACCCACGAGGATCAACCACGGCACGACGCGCCACAGTGCGGTCTTTGTCGCCTCGCTCATGAAGAGCGCCTCCCGTTCCACGACGATGTCCTTCGTCTCTTAGAACCGGAGTCCGACGCCTACGGAAACTTGAAGGATCGGCGAGCCGCCGTACCCGGCGTGCAGGTCGGCGTGAATGCGCAGGTGATCGGTGGGCTCCAGGGCGATCCCGGCGACGCCCACCGCGCCGGGGGCCGGCTGCGCACCCTGGGCCTCACCCCAGCGGTCGTCCAGCCGCCGGACGGCCATGTGGAACGCGCCCCCCAGATACGGCCGCAACGGTCCCGTGGCCAGCGAGACGTGCACGCCGGCGCGGAAGGAGGGAAGGAGGAAGATCCACCGCTGCCCGTCCCACTGTCCGGCCCCCCGCAGGGCGAGCCAGACTCCCAGATCCAGGGCCAGCGGACCGACCAGGGGCACCTCGGCCTGGAGACCGAGGGCACCGTAGGAGGCCTGCGCCGCCGGCACGCCGCTCACCGGGTAGAACAGCCATCCTCCGGACAGGGCGAGGGCCACCCGCCGAGGGTGCCCGACGGGCGCGGCCTGGGCCCCGCCCTTCGCCCCGTCCACGAGGAGGCGGGAGGACGCGGGATCGAATCGGTAGAGCGACGGCGAATCGCCGAGCACGACCCCCGCCACCACCGGCGCGTCGTGTGTCCGCGCCAGCCGCTCCAGGGCGCCACGGGCCACGGTCTCTGCGGCCGGGTCCGCGTCGGGATCCAGCAGGGCCTCCACCATGCCCTCGCGGGACACCAGGACGGCGCGCCCCGCCCGGGTGACCTGCACCTGCATCGAGGTGAAGGTGTCGAAGCGGGTCCGGAACTGGAGCAGGTGATCGCCGCGGCTCAACGTCATCTCCCGCTCGCCGGTCACCGACCGTCCGTCCAGCCACACCGCGCTCATCGCGCGAACGGGATCGGCGATCACCAGCTTCAGGGCCCCGCCCCGTTCGCGGGTCGCCCGGGCGGTCCGGTACACCTCCTCGACCTCCGGCGAGTACCCCTCGTCGAAGGGCCGGTCGGGATCGATGGCGATGGCCTGGGCGAAGGAGGCCTCGGCCTGGGCACGGTTGCCCGCCACGAAGGCGGAGAGGCCCGAGTAGAAGTGGACCTCGTAGAGCAGATCCTGGGTCACGAAGTCGTCGGCACACTCCAGAGCGAGCCAGGCCGAGTGGAAGGTCTTGTCGGCCTTCTCCTGCTCCAGCAGATCGGTGAACTCCTTGCCCAGCTCCACCAGCCCGAGGATCTCGGCGGTGTCCCTGGCGGCCGCGGAACAGGGTCTGACCTCGACGTCCCCGACCACCCACAGGGGGGCGGGGCCGAAGAAGGGGACCTCGGACACATGAAAGGCGGCGGCGGAGCGACGGCCCCCCCGGAGAACGGACGCCGCCGCCTCCCGAGCCTCGCTCTCGGCGTCCTCACCGGGCATCCCCGGGCCGTAGACCAGCACCGGTGTCCGCCCCCGGGCCGCCTGCGCGGTGGGCGGGACGACGAGCGCCGCGATCAGCGCCGCCAGGGCGATCCGGGTTCTCGCGCTCGTGCGCCGCAAGGAACCTCCCGAGGGTACGATGGAGACGGGACGGCGCGGATCCTATCCCGTCCCCTCCCTCGCGGGTGATATACCTCTCTCCCGTGCCAACGGAAGGGGAAACCGCCATGGGTCGCCGGCATTCCTGGGTACTGGCCAGCCTGCTCGTGGTGGGGCTCGTCCCGGCGCGGGCGGTCGCGTTGTGCGACGACGCCGAGCTGGTGTCCGACGACTGCGGCTTCATCCCCGACGTGGGCTGCTGCGTGGATCAGATGCTGTGGTGGTGCGACCAGGGCCACCTGTGCCGGCTCGACTGCGAGGCCATCAGCCAGCTGAGCTGCGGCTGGGATGCCAACGACCCCGCGGGGCCGCGGTACGACTGCGGCACCGGCGGACTGGGCGGCCCCGAAGAGACCCCGTTGACCTGCGACAGCGACGGGGACGGGTACCACGACGTGTGGGACTGCGCCCCCGACGACCCCACCATCCACCCCGAGGGCACCGAGGTCTGCGACGACGGCGTGGACAACGACTGCGACGGGGACATCGACGGGCTCGACGACGACTGCCCGTCCGGCGACGACGACACCGGCGGCGACGACGACACCGGCGGGGACGACGACACCGGCGGCGGGGACGACGACGACGCGGCCGACGACGACGGCCCGCCCCCGGGCACCGATCTCCAGCCTGGGTTTCTGTGCGCGTGCCGCCAGGCTCCCCGGGACTCGGCTGTCCCTCCGATGGCCGTAGGGATTGCCCTCGCGGGCATCGCGATTCGCCGGCGAACGACCCGATCCTGATACGAAGCGGGTCGGGGAGTCCCCGGAATCAGAACGAGAGGGATCGGATCAGGTCCGGTCCGGGTGCCCGCCAATCGGGATGATCCGTCGCGCGGGAGAATCCCCTCCCCTCCCCCCCCTCCGGGCCATCCACCACCCGCTCCAGATCCGCGTCGTCCGCGGGCCAGCACGGCAGGGGGGCGCCCATGTCGGGGATCGGGTCCGTTCCGTGGGGGCCTCGCGGGATCCGTCGTTCCATGGTCGTCCTCCCTCGCCGCCGAACCCGGCGGCCTCTGGGGACGCGAACCGGATCCCGCCCGGAGACGGCTCAGGTTCTTGCGGGCGGGCTGCTACAGTGTCGGACCGAGGACGAAAAGATGACGCGATCGATCCCGACGGTCTGCCTGGCCCTGCTGCTGTTCGCCTGTGACACGGACGAACAGCCCCCTCTGGACGACGACACCACGGTCGGGGACGACGACGACTCCACCGAAGAGCCGTTCGTCGACCTGACCGAGGTCCTCGGCCCGGACGAGGCCCGGGCGGGAGTGCTGACCGAGGACCACGTCGGCGCCTTCATCGGCGGCGCAGCGGGTGAATGTGGTCCCGGCGACTTCCTGCTCTACAACGACCGGGTGCGCTTCGCGATCCAGGGCCTGCGGGAGGGCGACAACTACCTGCGCACGGCCGGCAGCGTCATCGATGCGGACCTCGTGCGGCCCCCGGGGCAGGCGGACCGGGACGCCCTGGACGACCTGACCGCGATGCTCGGCACCGCTCGCCTGTTCCATGCCGAGACCATCGAGGTGGTGTCCGACGGCGGCGACGGCGGCCCTGCGGTGGTGCGGGCGGCGGGCCACGACGGGCCGTTCACCTTCCTCGAGGGCGCGGTGGAGTCACCCGGCTTCTTCCCGGATCTCCACCTGACCGTCGAGCAGACCTACACCCTGGCCCCCGGGTCCCACCTGCTCGAGGTGACCACCTCGGTGTCGAGCACGGACGAGGACGACCAGACCCTGACCTTCCTGGACGGGGGATTCATCGATCTGGGCACCATGGAGAGCTTCGTTCCGGGCAGCGGCGTGGACGGGGGGGTCCCGGCGGACGGTCTGGCCGCCCGGGCCGAGCTGTCCCTGCGCAACGATCTGGTGCTGGCGGTGTTCCCGGCCGAGGGGCAACTGGTCGATCCCGGCGTCCTCGGTGACATCTTCGACAGCCTGGGGCTGATGGTGGCCATGGGTCCGGAGGTGGAGATCCCCGCCGGCGGAGACGCCGAGTATTCCCGGTACCTGGGGGTGGCCGCTGACCTGGCGACCCTGGAGGCCGAACGGAGAGCGCTGCAGGCCCTGCCCACCGGCACGGTGAGCGGCACCCTGACCGGCGCGGACTCCGCCGTGGCGATCCCGGGGGCGCGGGTCTTCCTCACCGACGACGAGGGCGTGCCCTGGACGATGGCGATCACCGCGGATGACGGTTCCTACTCCCTGGCCGGGCCGCCCGGGGCGGGGCAGGTCGTGGCCGTGGGCGACGGGATCAACGAGCAGATGGACCTACCCCTGGCGCGGGGCGCGTACGGGTCCCACGCCCACCCCTCGACCAACGAAGCCGCCATGGCCGCCTTCGCGGACCCGCAGGGCGTCCCGGCGGTGCCCCAGGCCGACGGATTCGGTCGGTCGGAGCCCGTGGTGGTGGAACTGACCGAAGGTGGGGAGATCACCGCCGACCTCGCCCTGCCCGATCCGGTCGTCCTCACCCTGCGGACCGTGGACGGCAGCGGTTCCCCCCTCCCGGCCATGGTCTGGATCAAGCCCGCGGGGGAGGATCACCAGGCCGCCGACTCCCGACTCGGCGAGCGGCGCCCCGGCGGGGCCCGCAAGATCGTCTGGCTCGTGGACGGCGAGATGGAGGTCCCCTTGCCGCCGGGCACCTACGATCTGATCGGCCACCGGGGCCCGCGCTACGAGACGGACTCCGTGGAGGAGTTGGAGCTGGTCGCTGGAGGGGCGGCGGAGGTCGAGCTGGCCCTGGCGCTGGCGTACGAGACCCCGGGCCAGCTGTCCGTCGACTTCCATGTCCACGCCTCCCCGTCGCCGGACGGCAAGTGCCAGATGGAGGAACGGATCGCCACCGTGGTCGCCAACGACGTCCAGGTGCACGTGTCGACGGACCACGACCAGATCGCCGACTACCGCCCCCTGGTGCAGGCCATGGACCTCTCCGCCTGGATGGCGTCGATCCCGGGGGACGAGGCGTCGTCGGTCCTGCGGGGCCACTTCAACCTCTACCCGGCCGTGCCCGATCCCTCGGCCCCCAACAACGGGGCCCCCCTGTGGTGGGAGCACGAATGGGTCGACACCGCCGAGCTGTTCGAGCACTACCGGGAGGTCTTCGACGACGGTGGTTTCATCCAGGTCAATCACGGCCGCGGGCCGGGCATGTTCAGCCTCGGGGGCTACGATCCCGATGACGGTGAGGCTACCAGCCCAGACGTCTACGACGCCGGCTTCGACTCGATGGAGATCCTCAACGGAAACGGGTACTCCGACGCCGAGGTGCTGCGCGCAGACTGGTGCTCCCACCTGGACCGGGGGCTGCGACCCATCGCCATCGGCGTGTCGGACATCCACGGGCGGCGCCACGGTCCCGGGCTCGCGCGGACGTACGTGGACTCGGGGATCGACGATCCCGCGGCCCTGGACGAGGACGCGTTCTTCGCGGCGCTGCGGGCGGGCAAGGCCGTGGTCTCCGGAGGGCCCTTCGTGACCCTGTCGGCGACCAGCGAGAGTGAGGGACCCGTGGGACTGGGCGAGACCCTCACCGGCGCCACCGTCACCCTGGCGATCCAGGTCCTGGGCCCCAGCTGGATGGGGATCGACGAGGTCTGGGTGTACGGCGAGGGTTGCGAGGTGCTCGAGGTCCACGCGGTCGATCCCGAGGCCCACGAGGCCCCGGTTCTGTTCGAGGTCGAGACCACCGTGTACCCGCCCGCGGACACCTACTACTTCGTCGAGGTCCGGGGCTCCCAGTCCATGGGGTACGTGTGGCCGGGCGGCCGCCCCTACGCGCTGACGAACCCGATCTACGTCAGCGTTCCGTAAACGCGGCTCGTATCCGTCTCTACGCCCCGGTCTGGACCAGCTGGATCCGGTCGGCGGGCAGCCGCAGCCGGGTCTTGCCCCGGTGCTTCTCCAGGACCCAGCCGTCCACGCCGCGCCCGATGAACAGCTTGCGGGTGTCGTAGATCAGCTTGTGCAGGGTGTCCTTGCCGATGTCCCGGTGGCCCCAGAGCTTGATCTCCAGGTCCGCGTCCCGCACCCACTCGCCACCGGCGGTGCCCAGCAGGTACAGCAAGATGAAGCGGTTGCCGTCCACCGCCGCGCTCCACTCCACCCCCGGGCCCCGCACCCGGACGATCCCGTCCACCGGTTCCTGGTACTCCAGGACCAGCTCCAGGTCGTAGCGCGACGCGCGGGCCGTGACGCCGCGGGTCGGGCCGTGTCCCGGAGACTGCTCCCGGGGGCTGATGCGCAGGGTGGTTCCCCCCAGGACCAGGGTGAGGGGACCGTCCAGCTCCCGAGGATCACCGTCCGGCGGCTCGCCCTCCAGGGTCACGCCGGGCAGATCGTCCTTGGGGAAGAGCATCAACTGCCCCGACTCCACGAAGAGGATCGCGCGGATCGGCGACGTCGCCGGCTCGTCGAGCCAATCGGGGACCTCGACATCACAGGTGGGGGCCGTACCGATCACCGCTCGATCCTCGGTGACCGGGATGCACAGCCCCGACCGGACGTTCTCGATCACGGCGATGGCCGGTGGCTCGCCCCCGCGGTCCGCCAGCCGGATCACCTTCCAGCTGGTGCGGTTGCCGAAGCGCAGTACGTCCCCCTCGTGGATGGTGCGCTCGCGGGCCACCGGTTCGCCGTCGACCGTGGTCCCGTTGCGTGAGTTGAGGTCGCGGACCCACCACTCGCCGTCCGCCCACTCGATCACCGCGTGGCGCCGGCTGATCTTGCCGAATCCCAGCACCATCCCGTTGACCGCGTCTCGACCGATGGTCAGCGGCCCGTCGAAGCGGACCTCGTCCCCGGCGTCCACCGAGCGAATCAACGAGTCCAGTCCGGCCATGGCCCCCTCCAGGCCCCCTACCCTACACCAGTCGGCCTCCCGGCCGGGACACCGTATACTGTGCCGCGTCCAACCGTCCGGTCCGCCCTCAGCAGGGGCGGGATGGGGAGGAAGAGATGTCCATCGATGCCCTGGCCCAGGCCTTCACCCGCATGCTGGGTGACGAGGAGTTCGTGGCCCAGATCAAAGACGACCCGACCGGGACGCTGGCCGAGTACGACCTGACCGCCATCGAGTCCGGGATGCTGGCCGACGCGGCCCGGGAGGGCGTGGAGCTGATGACCGAGGACGAGAGCACGGCGATGAAGCGCATCGCGGCCGAGATCCAGGGGGCCCACGGTCAGATCTCCCCCGAGACCCAGGAGGCCCTCACCAAGGCGGTCCAGGAGCGCATGCGCGCGCAGCTGTCCAAGCTGAACATCGACCCGAACGATTTGCGCTAGCGCCCGATCGGCTACGGCAGGGCGCCGGAAGCGTACTCGATCCAGCCCCATCCCTCGGTGCCGTTGGGGGCCCAGATCATCTCGCCCGCGGCGTCCGGGTCCATCACGGTGTAGCTCTGGGTCGCCGGGTCGTAGAGGGACACCTCGTACAGGTCCCAGCTACCGCCGCTGACGTCCCGGATCCGGTAGCGAATCCAGTCGACCACCGCGGTCCCGCAGGTGTCGTAGACCGGGTAGAGATCCAGCTCGATCACGTAGCTCGAGGCGGCCAGGTCGATGGCCGTCGACCAGCCCTCGACCTCGTACATCGAGCCGCAGTCCAGCGTGCCCAGCTGGGTGACGAAGACCCGCGCCTGACAACCGAACCAGGTCCAGCCGTCCGGGGCCAGCCCCATGACCTCCACGTCCGACCGGCCGGTGATCACCGAGAACGGGGGAGACCCGGCCTCCAGGTCGGCGGTGGGGCCGCAGACCAGGTTGGGATCGATCCAGCCCGAACAGTCCCCGTCGTCCAGGTCCACCAGCCCGTCGCAGTCGTTGTC
>CAZITQ010000230.1:6495-14666 GCA_964542165.1 uncultured Rickettsiales bacterium | reverse complement strand
CGGGGCGGTGCCCTGGTCGATGACCTCTCCGGTGGCGGCGAGCACCGAGATCTCCACCTCGCCCGCGGGCCGGTCCATGTAGACCACCAGCGCCCTGCCCTCCAGGTCGACCTCGTCGCGCGGCACCGTGACGCCCAGGGGTGGGAGCACATCGATGGTGAACGAGGGCTCCATGACGCCCTCCTGGCCGTCGCTGTACACCACGGTCAGGGTTCCCGAGTAGGTCTGGCGCCCCACCGGCGCGTCCCACTCGTAGACCACCTCCTCGCCGTAGGCGTATGGCCCTCCTCGGCGGGAGACGCGGGTCCCGGCGGTCCCGTTCAGCTCGAGCTTGATCGACCGCACCGCCGCGTCGGGGACCATCACCAGCGCCGCCCGGTCCCGTTCGGCCATCAGGGTCGTGCTCCGCACGCGCACGTCGAACGCGTCGGCCGCGCCCGCCACCCACAGGGCGACGACCACGCCGGTGGTCACCACAAGCGACCTCATAGCTCCGCTCCTTCGAAGGGGTGGATCGTGCCCCGATCGTCCACCACACAGGCCTCGTACCCCTCGCTGTGGCGCAGCACCAGCAGGGGGACCCGGGGGCCGGCCTCGAGCTTCATGTGCACCGACTGCCCGGGCTCGAGCGACTGGGCCCGGGGCAGGCCGCAGTGGCCGAGCCACTCGCTGGACACGTGGGTCCAGTCGAACTTGCGCAGGATCCCGAACTCCCGTTCCCATCGGTGACGGACCGCCATCGGGACCGGGTCCGAGCGGCGCTTGAGGCTCAACGTCGGCAGCGCGTCCCCCTCTCCGAGCCAGCGGCCGTCGACGATGCCCTTGCTGGTGACCAGCGTCATCTCCACCCCCACGCGCCGGGGGTCGCCGTTGGAGGGCACCTCGATCCACGCCACGATCACCACCGCCCGGGCGTCGGACCACACCCGCCGCGCCTCCACCCGCAGCTCCTGCACCGCCTCGCCCACGGTCTGGACCGGATCCTCGCCGGCCTGGGCGCGCACCGCTCCCGAGCCGGCGATGCCGATCCCCATGGCGAGGACGAGGAGGGGCAGGGGCCTGGCCATCTACAGCTTCTTCCACGATCCCCGGGGGAAGTTCTTGCCCGGGGCCGGTGGCCACGCGGCCAGGAGGTACACGGCCCGGCGGTTTCGGATCTCGTCCACCTCGTCGTTGGTCTCCACCGCCAGCGCGTCCTCTCCGAAGCCCTGGTAGTAGACCGGCAGGTTGAACCCCCGCTGCCGGAAGTACCCCGCGATGGACTTGGCCCGCCGCTCCGAGAGCGCCTGGTTGTACGAGCGGCTGTCCACGGTGTCGGTGTACCCACCGATGAAGAGCTTGATCTGGACGATCTCGCCGTACTGCTCCACCTTCTCCATGAGGGTCGCGTAGGCCTTGTCCAGCTTGGGCTTCTCCGTCTCCTCGATCACGTGGCTGCCCGACGCGAAGTGCACGTCGTCGTGGGGGATCTCCAGGGTCCAGGGGGTGATGTCCTCCTGGACGTAGAAGCCCCACTTGTCATAGCCGCGGACCATGATGGTCAGCACCTCGCCCCGCAGGGCGTTCCACTCCAGGTTGATGGGCGTCCCCGGGGGCTCGCCGCTGAGCTCGTACTCCTCCTCGGCCAGGACACCGTCGAGGCCGCGGACCTCGATCTCCGCCCGCCCCGCGGGCCGGGTGAGGACGATGGTCAGCACCTCCCCCCCCAGGTCGATCTGATCCCGCGGCACCTCCATGTCCAGGTTCCCGCCCACGAACACCGAGAAGTAGATCGGGATCTCGTAGCTCTCCCCGTTGGCGTAGGTGCCGACGATCTGGCCCTCGTAGTCGAACTCGCCGTCCGCCTGGGAGAACTCGAACTCGTAGCTCTGGCCCTCGCGCATTCCCCGGGGCCCCAGGGTGATCGACTTGCCGTCCGAGCGGGTGAGCTGGATCTCGATGGCCTTGAAGTCCTCGAGGGCCTCCACCACCACGGCGGGGCGGTCACGCCCCTTGAGGCAGAGCTGGTTCTTGATCTGGTAGGTGAACAGGGAACCCGCCCCGGCGGGCATGGCGAAGCAGACCACCAGGGTCGCGGTCAGGGTTGCGAGGATCCACCTCGTCATCTCGTCCTCCGGTCCTCGGCGCGCCGTTTGAGAGGCTCCTGGCGCCTGTTTTATTCAACTACGCCCGCGCGCGTCCGTCACGCCCCGTGCCCGGGCAGTGGCCGGACCACGCGGAATCCCGAGCTCAGCTCCGCCGTCCAGGCGAAGTTGCTGCGGCGGTTGGCAAGCCGGCAATAGCGGCGGTCGAGGATCCACGCGCCGCCTCGCTGGCGACGCAGTCCCGACTCCTCGTCCGTCCAGTCCTGACACCACTCCTGCACGCCGCCGGCGGCGTCGTGCACTCCGTAGGGGGACACGTCGGCGGGAAACAGTCCCACCGGCCGGTTGCAGGGCCGGGCGGGATGACTCTCGCGGGTGCTGCACAGCGATGGGTCGAACCAGGGCCCCCAGGGGTAGTGCCGGGCGTCCACCCCCCGCGTGGCCTTCTCCCACTGCAGCTCGGTGGGCAGCCCGTACTCGATCCCTTCGTGGCGGGTTCGCCACCGACAGTACGCCTCGGCGTCGTGCCAGCTGACGCCGTAGACCGGGTGCCCGGCCGCCCAGCGGTTGCCGTTGCGGTCCACCGCCGGGATCTCCCAGCCGCCGGGCCCCTCCTCCCACAGCACACCGGTCATGCCGGTCTGCCGCGGGGCGCGCTCGCGCGCGAGGTCGGGATCCCGTCGCCACTCGTGGTTCAAGAACGACTGGTACTCACCCGCCGTCACGGGGAACCGTCCGATGAGGAAGTCGTCGGCCGTCTCCTCCCCCGCGGGCAGGGCTCCCGGGCTGTCCGGGTCGCCACCGCAGCGGAACCGCCCCCCGGGCACGTGCACGAAGTCCCCGGGCACGGCGCTCAGGGGCAGGAGCCTCACCGGGGCGGAGGGGTTGAAGTGCTCCCTGCGCCGGATCTCCACCGGGAACCGGGTCGACCGGTGGCCGGGCGCCCGGAAGACCAGCAGGTAGGATCCCATGGGCAGCGGCAGCAACCGCAGCGGGGTTCGCACGAGTTCCTGGTAGGGGACCGCGACCTGCAGCCTCTCGCGGCGCTCGTAGCGCAGGCAGATGACCTCGGCGTGGGTCGGTTCCGAGTCGATCGTCAGCGCCGCCTCACCCTGGATCCGTACCGCGTAGCGCCCGTCGTCGTACGCCATGAGCCAGCGTTCGGCCAGGGCCATCTCCCGCGCGTCGCCCCGGGCCTCGGCCTCCTCGAAGCGGAGCCAGTAGGCGTCGGCCATGCCCGCACGGGCGTCCGGATCGCCGCGATCCAGGCTCAGGGCGCCGTCGAAGGCGGTCACGGCCTCGGCGTACGAGTCCACGCTGGCCCCCCGGAGCTCCTCGACCCGCCGCAGGCCCGCCAGCAGCGGCCCCTTGTCCTCGATGGGACGCCAGGCCTCGATCCGCGACTCGATGGCCGCCGTGAGCTGCTCGGCCTTGCGCAGGTGATCCCGCAGACGCAGATGGCGCTCGAGGGAAGCCCTCCCCCGCTTCACGCGCCTCTCGCACTCCTCCCGCTGCCGGGCGCCGGCGAGATAGGCCTCGACGGCTGCGGACAGCTCCTGGACCGTGGCGGGGCGGCGTCGAGGATCGCGGCTGAGGCAGGCGGCGCACAGATCGCCCAGGTCCTCGGCGATCCGTCGCCCGGGGGCCCGCTCCGCCGGGTGCATCGGGTCCGACTCCACCGCCGCCACCAGCGCGGCATCCCGGGTGGAGACGTCGAACACCCGCTGCAGGGTGAGGACCTCGTACAACACGCAGCCCAGGGCGTAGATATCCGAGGTGGGGGTGGGCGCGGAACGCCGCTCGATCCGCTCGGGGGCCAGATACCCAGGGGTGCCGAACAGGGTGCCCTTGTCCGCCCGGTCGCCGTGCCGACGCTGCAGCGACGACAGGTCGTCCACCCCCAGGCGGGTGGCGAACCCCCAGTCCATCAGGAGCACCTCACCGTACGCCCCCACCATCACGTTGTCAGGCTTGATGTCCCCGTGGACCACGCGCCGGTCGTGGGCGAACGCCACCCCCTGGCAGACCGTGCCGAACACCCGGACCAGGCGGGTGGGGAGGTAGATGTCGGTGAACCGGGGTTCGCTCCTGCGCACGCCCGACAGGATCCGGGACAGGGGTGTCCCGTCCACCCGCTTCATGGCGTAGTACAGCTCGCCTTCGGCCGTCACACCGAGTTCGTAGACCGGGACCACCGTGGGGTGCTCCAGCTGGGCCGTGATCCGGGCCTCCTGGACGAAGCGTTCCACCTGTCCCCGGGTCACGGACTCGGGGTGGAGCAAGGTCTTGACCGCCACCTCCCGGTCCAGCTCCCGGTCCTGGGCCAGGCACACGTGGCCGACCCCTCCCCTCCCCAGCTCCCCGGTCACCTCGTAGCGTCGTCCCAGCTCCCGCTGCGCCGTGGGCTGGCGATCCGTGGACGCATCGTCGTCGGGCAGCTCCAGCAAGGCCCGGAGCGCGGCGGAGGTCGGGCGCTGGACTCGGCTGGATTCCCCGTCCGAGTCCAGTTGTTTGAGTAGGGAACGAAGGTCGATGTGTCCGCTGCGATTCCGGGTCATGGCCGTGGTCCGCGACTCCGGGTCAGGAAATCGACCAGGTCGCGCACCTCCACGCCGTCGGGCGCGTTGCGCGCCAGGTAGGCCGCACATCGGCTGCAGGCCGTGACCACGGTGCCCGCGCGCTCCACGGCCGGATCGCGCAGACGGTACCGCGCCACCGCAGCGGCGTCCTCGGGGAAGAACAGCGAGAAGGCGTCGCCGGCTCCGCAGCAACCGGTCTCCACGCCCCGATCCACGAACTCCTCCACCGGTCGGCCGGTGGCCTCGGCGAGCAGCGCGCGCGGCGCGCCGCCCCGGTCGTCGGGTCTCGCCAGGTGGCAGGGATCGTGGTAGGCGACGCCGGCCTCGGCGTCACCGGATTCGGGCCAGCTGTACCCCAGGACATCCAGGACGTGGGAGGCCCCCGAGGGCAGGCTGTCCAGGCAGCAGGCGCAGCCGGTGAGCACCCGGGACGCCCCGCGCAGGGCCTGGGACAGACGGGCCCGGTGCCCCAGGGTCCGGGATCGGTCCCCGGCCGCGCGGAGTGGATCCCCGCAGCATGCCGGAGCGTCCGCGGGGGGGAGGGCGACGGGCACGCCGAGACGTTCCTCGAGCAGGGCGCGGGTGCGCTCGGCAGCGCCGGGATCGTGCCCCACCAGCGCGCAACCGGGCCAGTAGACGGCGCCCTCGCCCTCGAACCGGGGCCCCTCGAGCCGAGCGTGGTGCCCTGCGGAGGCGTCCGGTGCCTCCCCTCCGGCGACCCGGTCGGCCACCTCGCGGACCAGCGCGGGGACCGCACCGGCCCGGAAGACTCGCTCGTGCTCGGGGCCCAGGAAGGCGGGCACGTCCACGTCGAACTCGCAGGGTACCTGGCAAGCCAAGCACCCCGTACAGCGGTAGAGGGGATGGGTCGAGTCGGGGGTGTAGGTCAGCGATCCCGCCGCCTCGAGCACCATCAGCGCGGCCATGCTCGTCGGCACCGCGTTCTCGTCCCCGCAGCCGCTGGCGACCGGACAGGCGAAGCGACAGAGCTTGGGACACAGGGCGCAGGTGCGGACGGGATCCACGTCAGACCTCCTCGCGCCCGGCCGCCCTGGCCGTCCCGCGCAGCGAGGACGCCACCGCGTCGAGGAGCTCGTTGGCGGCGGTGCGGTGTCGGGGCGGTTCCATGGCCCGGCCCTCGCGGTCGTGGAGCCCGGCGATCCATCCGCCGTGCTCGCCCAGCAACGGAGCGATCCGCTCCAGGGCCCGGGGGAGGCCGATGCGGGATCGGCCGCGACGGCGGATTCGCAGGTGGAGCGTGGTCCCTTCGGGACGGGGGGCCTCGGCGGCGATGGTCAGCCGCAGGGGACCCTTTGCGCCCAGGCGCTCCAGCGCGGCCCACAGGGGGCCGGCGCCCGGCCAGGGCACCGACACGCGCAGCGTCCCGAGCTGGCCCCCCAGGCGGGCAGGACCCGCGCACGCCAGGGCGGAAGGCCCCCGCTGACAGACGTGAACGAAGGTCTGTTCGAGCCACTCCCTGGCCGCCCGCGAAGGCAGCACCTCCGCGCCGTGGTCGGTGGCCAGGCCGCGCAGGCGCTCGTCCAGCAGATCCGCCCGCAGGCCATCGGCGCGGTGGGCCAGCAGGAGCAGCCCCGGGCCGGACTCCCCTCCCCTTCGCCAGCTGTCGGGCTCGCCCCGGCCGATCCACCCCGAGAAGGGGCGCCAGCCCGCTGCGCAGTGCTCCCGGGCGGCCTCCAGAGCGGCCGCGGCGCGCTCGAAACGCAGAGCGAAGAGCCGCAGCACCGAGCGATCCACCGTCCTCCACACCACCGAGGTGATCATGCCCAGGCGATCCCCGGTCCCCAGAAAGAAGGTCCGGTAGTCGGGCCCGGCTGCAGACCTCGGCGCCACACCGGCGTGGATCCGCCGACCGTCCACGAGAACCCCCTCGAGGGCCATCAGCGGCGACTCCCACATGGTGAACGCCACGAACTCGGCGGAGAGCCCGGGGCCGGACAGGTAGGACCCCAGGCGCTCCCTCAGGAACGCCGCGGTCCGGGGCCAGGGGCAACGTCCCGACCGGTGCAGATCGTGGGCCAGCTGCGCGCCGGTGGCCCCGGCGCCCACCCGGACCGTTCCCGCGTCCTGATTGAGGACCAGCGGTGGGGTGAGGCGCTCCGAGGAGATCAGGACCGGATCCGGACCGGTTCGTCTCGCCGGCTTCAACGCCCGGAGGTGGGCGCTGCGCACGTCCACGCCCTCGCGATGGGCCCAGCGGTACACCGCCTGCACGGTCTCCGCACGATCCGGGAGCACGCACACCGGCTCCCCGCCGCCGCCACGCACCGAGGCGGCGCCCAGCTGTCGGGTCAGGTCACGGGCCAGGGCGTCACCGCGGCTCATCGCACCGCCCCCTCGTCGGGGTACAGCTTGCCCGGGTTGCAGACGCCTGCCGGATCGAGGAGGGACTTCACCGCCCGATACAGGTGGATGCCGTCGCCGTGTTCGAGGGCCGTGTACCGCCGCTTGAGCAGTCCCGTCCCGTGGTGGTGGGTCACCGTGCCCCCCACCCGCAGGGCAGCGCCGAGGGCCGCGTCCCACACCCGGTCGTACCGCTGCTCGGCGTCCGCGAGATCCGTGGCGACCCCACTGACGGAGAAGTAGATCGAGCAGCCCTCGGGGTAGGCGTGGGAGAAATGGGCCAGGACCACCGCGTGGGGCGCCACCGCCCGCCGGACCGCATGGTAGAGCGGCAGCATCCGGTCCCAGGTCGCGGCCACCTCGATGGTGTCGGCGAAGGCGTCCTGCTGCAGGACCTTGGGTAGCTTGAACGAGATGTGGTAGCGGGAGGCATACCACCGTTCCCCCGGCGCCCGTCCGAGATCCTGGCCGTCGCAGGCGGCGACCACCGCCATGGCCTCTTCCTCGGCGGTGGACACCCTGCCCTCGTCGCCCTCGAACCCGATCACCGCCAGGCAGCCGTCGGCCAGACCGGCCGCCAGGTTGATCACCCGCGCCCCCTTGAGCACCGTGCCCAGGGGCAGCTCCTCGGGCTTGAGGGCGTGCTTGAGCCGGTCGCCGATGCGGCGCAGCGGCGAGGGCAGCGAGCTCTTCTCGTCGGATGACGCGCCGTGGGTCAGCGACATCGCGAACAGGGTATCGAGGGGGTCGTAGAGGCGGAGCACCGACGGCCGCAGGTCCATCTGCAGCATCCGGCGGAAGGCCTCGAGCCCGTGCTCCACGTCCGGGAAGCGCAGCCCCCGGAATCGGCGGGCCTCGGGCAGGGGGTGGATCCGCAGCGAGCAGCGGGTGATCACGCCGAGGGTGCCCTCGCTGCCCAGCACCACCTGGCTCCAGTCCGGCCCTCCGCTATCGGACGCGTATTGCCCCATGTCCAGGGTGCCGAGCCCCGGGGTGACGATCCGCAGCCCGAGGACCATGTCCTCGATCTTGCCGTACAGGGTGCTGCACTGCCCCGCGGAGCGGGGGGGCCCGCCGCCCCCCCCCCCCGCGCCGCGGGAGCTGGGGGGGGACTGTCGCCCGGGGGCGCCCCCCGCCCCCCCCCAAC
>CAZITQ010000230.1:0-6485 GCA_964542165.1 uncultured Rickettsiales bacterium | reverse complement strand
GGGTGCGGGGTGGCGCCGGGCCGGGGGGCGGGGGCGGCCAGGAAGCCGCCCACCGAGGAGCAGAGAATGCTGGAGGGGAAGTGGCCCAGGGTCGCGCCCCGGGCCGCGAGCATCCGCTCGAGGGTCTCGCCGATGATGCCACCCTCGACCTCGAGGGTCCCGGCGTCCAGATCCACGTCCAGCACGCGATTGAGCCGCTTGACGTCCAGCATCAGGCCGCCGCGGGTCGCCACCGTCCCGCCGCAGACCCCCGCACCCCCGCCATAGGGGATCAGGGGCACGCCCTCCCGGTGTGCCAGGGCGACCAGGGCCTCGACCTGGGCCTCGTCCGCCGGCCAGGCCACCAGCTGCGGCCCGGGGACGTGTCGACCCTCGCGCAGGCGCAAGGTGAGCAGGGGCCAGAGATCCCTCGAATAGGTCGCCACGGTGGCCGGATCGGCCTTGCAGGCGTGGGGGCCGACGATCTCGACCACCGCGTCGCGGAAACCGTCGGGCAGCGCCCGCCTGGTCTCGGTCGTTCTCAACAGGGGCGCGAGTATACCACCGGGCCTTGCGCGGGGCGCACGCGCACGTGCGGATGCGAAGCGGGCTTGCCCACAGCGCCCGTACCGACTAATCTGCCCGCCGCTGTGCACGCGAGGGTTTCATGAACGACACCACCTCCCACGTGGCGGACGCCCGGCTGGCCGAGTACGCCCGGGGTGACCTGGGGCCCGAGGACACGCGCGCAGTGGAGCGCCACCTGGCGACCTGCGACGCGTGCAAGGCGCGCCTCACCGAAGGGCTGAAGGCCGGCGACGACGACGGCGACGCGTCCTCGGCCGCGCCCCCCAGCGTGGAGGTCCCCGAGACCGCCGAGATGATGGCGGTGCCGTCCCAGGTCTCGGTGATGCACGTGCCGCGGACGCTGGAGGAGGACAGCAAGCCGTCCCACACCTCGGTCACCACGGGCATCGGGCCCGGGCCCTCGCCCGCGAGTCGATCCCGCGGGGGGACCAGCGTCCGGCGGGCCATCGCCGTGGCCGCCCTGGTCGCCGTGTTGCTGACCTCCGTCGCGGCGGTGTACCTCATCGGGTTCCGGCCCAAGGCCCGCAGCGGCCAGCTGGCCGACCAGGCGACGGAGATGCTGATCCCGGTCCTGCAACGGGCTCGCCTGCCGCGCCTGCAGCATCCGGAACTCCGGGGTGGCGCGGTGTACCGCCCGGGCACGGACGCGGCGCTCGATGCCGCCCTCGCAGACGCCGCGGCGGCCCTGACCCGCTCGGTGGAGGCCGACGGGGGGAACTGGGAGGCCCGGATCCGCCTGGGCCTGACCCAGCTCATGCGCGGCGAGACCCGGGAGGCGCGAGCCCACTTCCTGGAGGCCGAAGCGACCGCCGGCCCCCGACCCGCGACCGAGCTGGGCCTGGGGATCCTCGACTACCTGGCAGCGGACGTGGCCGGCGACGAGGCCGACCGGCTCTACTCCCTCGACCAGGCCGACCAGCACTTCCAGGCCGTGGCCCTGGGGGATCCGGGGTACGCGGAGGCGCTGTACAACCGGGCCGTGGTCTGTGTGGCGAGGGGGGACCGGGAACAGGCCCGCCAGCTCCTGGACGCCTACCGCGTCGTCCAGCCGGACTCCCCGTGGGTCCTCGAGATGGAGGGTCTCCTCGACCCTCAGTCGTCCTCGATCGCCTTGTAACTGCTGGTGGTGATCGTCGGGGTGGAGATCTCCATCTCGTCCACACGATCGTGGAAGTCCCCGTGCTCGTCGCGGAAGGCCTCGATGCCCCTCAGGAAGGCCTCGACCACCGCCGGGTCGAACTGGGACCCGGCGTGGCCCTGGATCTCGGCGACCGCGGTCTCGTGGCTGGTGTCCTGCACGTAGATCCGCTTGGAGGTGATCGCGTCGTAGGCGTCGGCCACCGCGACCACCCTCGCCCCCAGCGGAATCTCCTCGCCGAGCAGCCCCCCCGGGTAACCCCGGCCGTCCCAGCGCTCGTGGTGGTGGTAGACGATGGGCTTGACCTCCTCGAGCACGTTGAGGGGCTCGAGGATGAACTTGGCGAGATCCGGGTGCTGCCGCATCACGTCCACGTCCTCGGTGGACAGCCGGCCCGGGGAGTGGAGCTTGTCCAGCCGGATCCCGATCTTGCCCACGTCGTGGAGCAGACCGCCGTAGTGCACGGTCTCGGTGGTGCGCTCGTCGAGGCCCATCTCCTCACAGATCATCTGCGACAGGCGGGCCACGGCCTCGGAGTGGTAGCGGATGTACGCGTCCTTGGCCATCAGGATGTTGGCCAGGCCCTCCAGGGTCTGGCGCCGGTGGTCCCCGATCTGCCCGTACAGCTGGGTCTTCTCCACAGCGTAGGCCACCTTGGAGGCCAGCACGCTGCCCATCTTGCGGTGCCCTTCCTGGAAGCGGTGGAGGGGATCGGTGGACAGGGCGAGGGTGATGCCCGCCACGTGACCGCTGGCGAGCCGCAGCGGCAATCCCAGCAGTGAGTACGGCGAGGGCACGAAGTCCTCGGGGAGGTAGGCGTACACGTCGTCGTCGTGCACGAGCAACGGCTCGCCGCCCAGGAAGGGGACCATGATCCGCGCCAGATCGATGCCCGCGGCGAGCTCGCTGAGTTCCTCCTCGGGGATCGGGTTGCGGCAGTAGAACGACGCCAGGCCGTACTCCCCCGGGATGGGGCTCTCCATCAACAGCAGGACCACGTCCGCCTGCAGCTCGTCCAGGCAGACCTCGCAGTAGATCTCGAACAGGTTGTCCAGGCTGTCACTCGACGTGGCAGCCTCGGACAGGTGGTACAGGCTCGTGGTGCCGCGCAGCTTGAGGTTCTCTTGCTCGAGGCGGGTCTTCTCCAGGGCTCGCTGGATGGTGGCCGCGACCTCCTTGAGCTTGAAGGGCTTGATGAGGTAGTCGTACGCGCCGTGCTTCATCGCAGCGATGGCGGAGTCGACGGTGCCGTAGCCGGTCATCAGCAGGGTGGTCGGCGGCGTCCGGAGCCGGGCCAGTTCCCCCAGCAGTTCGATGCCCCCCATGGTCGGCATCTTCATGTCCGTGAGGACCAGGTCCACCCGGGCCTGTCGGAGCATGTCCAGCGCCCGCCGTCCGTCCGGGGCCTCGAGGACCTTGAAACCCTGCAGCGAGAGGAACTCGTTGAGCATCTCGCGGATCGCGTCCTCGTCGTCCACCACCAGGACGGTGGGGGGCCGCATTGGGGGCGCGTCGCTGGGTTCACGCATCATCCGCGAGCTCCGAGGGCCGGCATCCTAACACGCTGTTCCGGGGAACCAAGGCGAGACCCGGTTGCCACCGACGGTTCCACAGCGTGGGCTTCAGGCCTTATCATGGATCCGCACTGTCCGGCACGCCAGCGGACGGGAGGTTCCTGTGCAGATCTCGCGTTACAAGCCCTCGGACCAGGAACTCGTTCGGCTCATGAACGAGGTCGAGGCGCAGATGAACGCGGTCAAGGTGGAGTACGAGCTCTACTTCCTGCAGCAGGCCCGGATCGCGCCCGCTCAGAAGGACAAGCGGCTGGGCGTCAAGGTCCGGGAGATGGACCGGCACTTCACCACCAACACCCAGCTCAAGTTCAAGCGCAACGCGCTGCGGTCCCGCTATGGCGCACTGCGGACCCAGTGGGATCGGATCATGGGTCAGATCGAGGCCGGGACCTACCACCGCCACCGGGTGGTCGCCGACCGGCGGGACGGGGCTCGAATGGCGCAGGAGGCGCGAATGCGGGAGGCCCGCGCGCCCGCGGCGGGCGAGACCGAGGCCGACGGCACGACCGCCGGCGATCCCGCCCCGGCGCCGAGGGAGGGGCCGGGAGCAAAACGGCGGATCAAGCTCCCCAAGGGCGTCTACACCGAGGGTTCGGGCAAGCTCTTCAAGGCCTTCGCCGCGGCCCGGGAGAAGACCGGCGAGGGCACCTCCGGGCTGGACGAGAAGAAGCTGAAGATGACGCTCAAGCAGCACGCCAACGCGGTCAAGGCACGCACGGGCGTCAAGCACGTGGCGTTCCGGGTGGCCGTCGAGGACGGCAAGACCCGGGTCAAGGTGATCCCGATCCGCGAATAGGCGCCGGACGGTTCAGACCCGCCGCTCTCCGAAGCTCAGGCGACCGTCGGTCGTGTAGTACAGACCGACCTTTCGCAGTCCAGAGGCGTCTCCGGGGGGGGGCATGTGGGTCATGTGCATGTCGCAGCCGCGGAGCAGGGGGAGGGCCTCCAGGGCGGCGGCAGCCACGTCGCCGTCGGCCAGCGACAACGCGATCAGCGTCTCGTCCAGGCTCAGACTTCCGAAGGGCTCGTCCATGGCCGAGCACTTCATGTCCCGGATGCGGCCGATCGTGGCATCGGACAGCAGGACCTGGTCGTCGCCGATGCCGGCCAGCTCCTTGAGCGCCCGGATCATGACCGCCGACGCGGCGTGGAGGAGCTCGGAGTTGCTGCCCGCGACGATCCGGCCGTCCTGGAGTTCGATCGCGGCGCCGCAGTACACACCCTTGTGGCCCTTGCCCCGCCGGCGCGCCTCGCCGGCGGCCGTGCGGGCAGGCTGGACCACCTCACGGTCGGCCACGCCGAGTCCCTGGTCGTGCAGCACCCGGTCCATGCGTTCGATCACCTCCGGGTCCACCGATCCGATGACGATGCCCTCGTGGTAGCGGTACCAGCGGCGGACGATCTCGCTCCGGGCCGACTCGGAGACCTGCTCATCGTCGACGATCCCCTCTCCGCAGGCGTTGACGCCCAGCGCGGTGGGGCTGCGAAAGGCCCGCATGGGGTCGTCCTCGTCCAGGATCCGGTCCAGGATCCGGCGGACCAGCACGAAGTGCTGCAGCTCGCGGCTGGTGGTCACCGCGGTCTCGCCGGTCATCTCCAGGTGGTGGGGATCGACCACGGTCCGATCGTCTTCGTCCGCGCTGGCCGCCTCGAAGGCGGCGTTGAGGGGGTGGCTGGCCGAGAGCCCGGGGACCGGGAAGGTCACCCAGCGGGCGTACCCCGACCGTTGGCCGCGCCGTCGGTCCTTGTACAGCAGCGACAGGCAGGTGGTGTGCTTGCCGCTCTCGCGGCCCAGACCGGTGACCAGAACGATGGGGCGGCGGGTGTGAATCGCCGGGAAGCGGTCCCAGCCGCCGCGGCCCGTGACCTTGTCCAGGTCGGCCGGGAAGCCCTCCAGCTCCGGCTGGGTGTAGACCCGGACGCCGAGAACTTCGAGCTGGTCGCGGAGGTTGCTGGCCTCCCGTTGCCCGTCGAAGCGGTTGATGACCACGGCACAGGAATCCACGCCGAAGGAGGTCCAGCCCTCCACGGCCTGGAGCACCACGAGGTCGGCGGTGCGGCCGGCGCCCAGGCTCGCGCGCAGGGGGTTCTCCGAGGCCAGGGCCCGGGCATTGACGCAGATCAGGACCTCCAGCCGGTCTCCCAGGCCCCGCATCACCTGCAGTTTGGCGTCGGGTTCGAACCCGGGGAGGACCCGCTCTGCGTGGCGGTCCCGGTCGATGTAGCCGTCGAACTCCAGGTAGAGCCGTTCACCGAACGCCTCGAGGCGCTGCAGGATCCTGGCCGTCTGGGCCTCCACGTAGCGGGTGGTCTCGAAGCCGTTGTGGGTCAACGTTTCGCCTCCGAACGGGAGGGTACACCAAGCGCCGTGGGTCGTGTTCAGCGGCCGCGGCGGCGCAGCGCGAGGGCGGTCAGCCCCAGGGCGACCGGAGCCAGCGGACGCGGTGACGGGGCCGCGGCGCAGGCGCAGCCGCCGCCGTCCATGCAGTCCGGATCCAGCTTGTCGCCCTTGCCGTCGCAGTCGCCGTCCACACCGTCGTCGCAGATCTCGTCGGCGCCGGGGAAGACGTTCGCGGCGTTGTCGTCGCAGTCGGGACCCGCGCCGCCGTCGAAGCCGTCGCCGTCCAGGTCGTCGATGTCCTCGCCGTCGCAGTCCTGATCGATGCCGTCGTAGGGGACCTCGCTGGCTCCGGGATAGACGCCCGGATCGGTGTCGTCGCAGTCTCCCCCCACGGGGCTCTCGTCGCAGGGCACGTACCCGTCGTGGTCCTCGTCGAGCCCCTCGTCGACCTCGCCGTCGCAGTCGTTGTCCTTGCCGTCGCAGATTTCGTCGTTGCCCGGGAAGACGTCGGGATCGGTGAGATCGCAGTCGCCCATACACATCGAGAAGCCGTCGCCGTCCTCGTCGGCGTTCTCGTCCGTGGCTGGATCGCAGTCGTTGTCGACGCCGTCGCAGACCTCGACGCCGTCGGGATTCACCTCCGGGTCGGTGTCGTCGCAGTCGTTGAAGCACTCGGAGTAGCCGTCCCCGTCATCGTCCGTCTCCAACTCCAGGTCCTCGCCGCAGTTGCTATCGATGCCGTCTTCGCAGTCGTCCGGGGCGCCGGGGTAGATGGTGTTGTCGTCGTCGTCACAGTCCTCGCACTCCCGGTACCCGTCCCCGTCGTGGTCGTACTCGAACGACGGGATCTCGCCGTCGCAGTCGT
>CAZITQ010000229.1:0-14733 GCA_964542165.1 uncultured Rickettsiales bacterium | reverse complement strand
ACGACGAGGCCGGCACCCCGTTCTGCCTCACCGTCGACGGCCAGACGATGGAGGACGACACCATCACGATCCGGGACCGGGACACGATGGAGCAGGAGCGGATCCCGATGGGGGAGGTGGTGGCGAGGATCTCGGAGAGGGTCTGGACGTAACCTGGTCCGAGCCGTGCGCCGGACCGCCGAGTCCGAGTCCGGGGGGGAGTGAGAGCGGGATCGGAATCCAGGCTGCACCGGCTCGAATCTGCTGCGAGCGCAAAGCGCTCGACTGCAGCATTCGGGCAGCGGCCCCGTCGCCCGAGTTCTAGAGCTTTTTTTCGAGCGACAACGTCTTCGCCGGCACGAACCCCATGTGGTCGAAGAAGTGGAGCAGGTCGCCCTCGTTCCAATCCACGAGGGTGTGGATCCGATTGACCCCGGCGGCGCGGCAGTGGCTCACGAACTCCTCGAAGAGCTTGCGGGCGATGCCCTTGCCCTCGAAGTCCGGGTGGACGCCGATGGTGTCGATGGTCGCCGTGTCGGCGAAGATGCCGAACTCCCCCAGGTAGACGTCTCCCATCACGAAGCCCGCGACCTGGTCGTCCAGCGTGGCGACGTAGGAGGTGCCGAGCTGCCCGGCGCTCTGGATCGCGTGTTCGAACTTCCGGCCGATGTAGTCGTGGCGCGGTCGTCCCGCGGCGCGGGTGTCGATCTCCACGATGGCCTCGTAGTCCTCGTCGCGAAGCGGGCGGATCACCACCGCTTCGAGGTCGGTGTCGGCCATGACGGTCCCCCTCGGTTGCGGGTGCGAGACCAGTGTACAGGGACAGTCGACGCCGGGGAAACGACCGTCGTCACCCGCCCCTCACTCGTCGAGGGCGTGGCGTACCTTCTCGGCCAGAGATTGCAGGGAGTAGGGCTTCTGGAGGAAGCCGGCCAGGTCGCCGGGGGCGATGTCTCCGGTGGTGTCGAGTTCGTTGTACCCGCTGGACAGGATCACCTTCACGTCCGGGCGGATCCGCTTGAGTTCCTGGAGCAGCTCCAGCCCCCCGAGCACCGGCATCATCACGTCCACGATCACCAGATCCAACTCGTCCTGCGACTGGAGGAATCGGTCGAGTCCCTGGGCCCCGTCCTCGGCGAAGTCGACCCGGTACCCGAGCCGTCCCAGCGCCTGGGCCGCCACCTGACGGACGTGCTCCTCGTCGTCCACGAACAGGATCCGCTCCTCGCCGCCGGGGAGGCTGGCGCGGGGATCCTGCGCCGCACAGGCCACGCACTCGCCGGCCGTCGGCAACCACACCCGGAAGCCGGTGCCCGCTCCGGGGCGGCTGGAGACCTGCAGGGCGCCGCCGTGGCGCTTGACCACGCCGTAGACGGCGGCCAGTCCCAGCCCCCGCCCCGGCCGCTTGCTGGAGAAGAAGGGATCGAAGATCCGCGCGCGGGTCTCCTCGTCCATGCCGCAGCCGTCGTCCGTGATCTCCAGGATCGCGCAGGGACCGACGGGGGGCTCCCCGGGCACCAGCAGGCCGTCGGTCTGACCGTCCGCGAACTCCTCGCTGCCGGTGCGGACCGTCACGGTACCCGGCCGATCGCCGATGGCCTCCCCCGCGTTGAGCAGCAGGTTCATCACCAGCTGTCGGAGGTTGGAGGCGTTGCCCAGCACGGGGGGTGGGTCGCCGTCGAACCGCCGTTCGACGACCACCTTCTTGGAGACACCGGACCGCAGGACATCCAGCAGATCGTCCACCAACCGGTCCAGATCGAGGGCCTCGGTCTCCATGTGGCCCCGGCCCGTGTAGGCCAGCAGCTGCTGGGTCAGGGCGGTCGCACGGCGGGTGGCCGCGCCGATGCGCTCCACGGCGTCCCGTGACGGGTGGCGCTGGTCCAGCCCCTGCAGGGCCAGCTCCGCGAAGCCCTGGATCCCCATCAGGATGTTGTTGAAGTCGTGGGCCAGCCCGGCGGACATGATCCCCAGACCTTCGGCCTTCTGGGCGTGGAGCAGGTGCTCCTCCATCCGCGCCCGCTCCTCCTCGATCCGTTTGCGATCGGAGATGTCGCGGACCAGGGTCAGCAGCAGGGGCTCGCCGTCGCCGCGCAGCACGCGCAGGCTGACCTCCACGGGGATGACGCTGCCGTTGCGGTGCAGGTTCACCGACTCCAGACACATGCCACCGGTACTGAGCAGGTCGTCGATGGACTCGGCGATGCCCTCGTGCACGTCATCGGGCGTGATGTCGGACACGTTCAGCGCCAGCAGCTCACGGCGGGTGTAGCCCAGCAGCTCGCAAGCCCGACGGTTGACGTCGATGATCCTGCCGTCGAGGGTCTCGAGGAAGACCGCGTCGTTGGCCTGTTCGAAGAGGGTCCGGTAGCGCTGCTCCGAACGCCTGAGCTCGTCGTCGTGGGATCGTCCCCGGCGCAGGTAGACGGCGATGTGGCCCGCCTCGAGCCCGCTGGCGCGCATCCTCGCGGGCACTGGCTCGGATCCGACCCCGGGGAGACGAACCCCCCGTTCGTCGCTGCGCTCGCCCCTCAGGGCCGTACGCCGGAGTGATTCCCAGACCGGTTGGTCGGTGGGATCGATGAGATCGCCGAGCTGGGGTGGGAGACCCTGTCGACCGATCTCGCCGACGAGGGCCTCCGCCGCTGGATTGGCGTACAGCACCCGGTCGCCCTCGCCGATCAGCAGCACACCCTCGCTGCAGGCCTGGACGAGGGATCGGTAGGGGACGCGCGGCATCTACCCCCCTTCGCGCTCCCGGGCATTCTTCGCCCGACTCGTCGATCCTACCAGAAGAGGCGAGGCGACGGCGGACGGATCGGTCCGGCCGCACCCAGGAGCCCGACGGCCCCTAGGAGTCTGTCGGCCATAGCCGCCGCAGGCGGCGAGCCAGACGGCTCCTCTCGTGCCCGTGCCCGTGCCCGTGCCCAGGCCGAAGGCCGGTGCCCGATCAGCCATTCCGTCACTTGAGAGGCCGCTTGGGCGCCCAGACGTCGTTTTCAGCCGTCAGATTCGGCCTGAGAGCCCTCGATCACGCCCTGGCCGGCGACATCGCGCGAAAGATCTTGAGCAGATTGTGGCCAGCGCAGACCAGTGCCCACTCGGCCTGGGCCTTGCCGATGCCCCGCAGCAAGAAGTGTTGGAAGCCCTGGCCGACCCGGATCTGGCCGAAGACCGGCTCCGGGATCGCTTTACGGCGGGCGTACTCGGCGCGGCCGCGCTTCGTGCGTAGCTTGCGGCGCATCAGCCCCCTTGCGCCCAGTCTTTTCGGTACCGGTCACGGCCGCGTGCCCCGGGGATCCTTGATGTGGATCGTCGACTCGATGGCGCTGAGGTCCAGCGCCCCGGTCACATCCAGGATGAAGTAGGCGAGATCACCGTCATCGAGCCACTCGTGGGGAGACGGCGGGAAAAGGTAGGGCTGGTCGGGCAGCCACTCCCGATACTGCTTCGTGGAACCCATGAGCCCATCAGATCATGGGAGCCGCGGGCTGTCGATCCCCCTGGGAATCGGGCACGGGCACGGGCACGGGCACCGGCCTACGGCCTGGGCACGGGAGGAGCCTGTCGTGGATCAATCCCCGACACGCCCCTAGCGTGACCAGTCTAGGATCGGCCAGCCCTTGTTGCGGGCGAGGCGGCGCAGGCGGGGATCGGGGTTGACCACCCTCGGGTGGCGCACCTTGTCCAGCATGTACCGATCCGTGTACGAATCGGAGTAGAAGTAGGACACGTCCACGTCCACACCCAGCGGACGTCCTACCCGGATGGCGTGCTCCACCTTGCCGATGCCGTAGCAGATCGGCAGCTTCAGCTCTCCGGTGAAGCGACCCTCGTCGTCCACCACGTAGCCGGAGGTGGCCACCGCATCCAGACCCAGGTCCTCCTGCACCACCCGGCCCAGGTAGGGGGACGAGGTGGTCAACAGCACCACGGGCTGCCCCCGGTCCCGGTGGCGCTCGATGGCCTCTCGAGCTGCGGGCAGTACGTGCTGGGCCACCTCCCGGTAGTACCACTCCCGGGTCCTCGCGGCGATGTCCTCCTCCCGCTGGCCGGCCATGGTCGCCACGGCCTTGGCCATGGCCCCTTCCATGTCGATGAGGGACAGGTGGTAGCGCAAGAAGTAGGTGGCTGCCCAGAGCATCTGCCAGCGCCGGATCCGTCCGGCCCGCCGCTCCGAACGGATCCACAGGGCCCCCGAGTTCACGTCGATCAGGGTCCTGTCGAAGTCGAAGAAAGCGGCGATCCGGTTGCCCATCGCGGTAGTCCCGAACCGGGGGGTATGCTGTCGGCGACCCGCGCCGGACGTCGCCCCCGGGGCGGTCATTCTAGCCGCTCGGGCGGCTCGGGAGGGGTATGGAAGGCGTCTCGCCTACAGGCCGCGTGGGCCTCGGCGTCCTGGTGCTCGCCACCGCCGCGCTGGTCGCGGTGATGGCGGGGGTCCACCGTCCGGCCGCGGGGGAGGCGCCACCCGGGGTGAGGGCGAACGTCCCGGTCGGGGGGGACTTCATCGCGTTCTGGGCTGGCGGAGCGATCCTGGCGGTCGAGGGGGACGCCCACGGGGTGTACCACCGCCCGAGGGTCCTGGCCGAACTGGCGGTCCTGTTCCCCGAGGAGCCCCCCCGCTACCGACTGGCCTACCCCCCGCCCCTGTACCAGCTGTGCGCCACCGTTCGCCCCCTCTCCTATCGATGGGCCGCAACGGCCTTCGTGCTCCTCATGGCGGCACTGTTCGCCGCGGGCGGCCTCGTGCTCGCCCGGGCCTTCCCCGAGTTCGCCCATCGCCGGGTGGTCCTGTGGGTACTGGTGTGGGCGAGCCCGGCGGCGGTGATGAACGCACTGACCGGGCAGCTCGGCGGCCTGTGGTTCGCCGCCCTGGCCTGCGCCGCGTGGGCGTTGCGTGGGCGGCGACCCCTGGTGGCGGGGATGCTCCTCGGGCTGCTGTGGGTGAAACCCACCCTCGCCCTGCCGGTGGCCCTGGGATTGCTCCTTGCCGGCCAGACATCGGCCCTCGCCGGCCTGGTGCTCGGGGGGGGGATCGTCCTCGGGCTGTCCCTGGCGGCGGACGGCATCGGTCCGTGGCTGCGCTATCTGGAGATGATGCGCGACACCCCGGACCTGACCCATCGGATGTGGCTCCATCCCGAGCGGCAGCTCACCCTGCGGACCTTGACGGCCCTGCCCTTCCGCGGCGGCGACCTGGCGGCACCCCTGGGCTGGGCCGGTGTGGCGGCGGGCCTGGCGCTGTGTGCCTGGGTGGCCCCGGCGAGCTGGCGGGCCTGCCGGCAGGAGGGGACGGCGATGTTCGGCGTCGCCGTGGCCCTGAGCGCGGCTCTGCTGACCGCCCCCCACCTCTTCGACTACGACCTGGGGATGCACGCGATGGGCATGCTGGCCAGCGCCAGCCTGCTGGCCGCGGGCTCGGCGCGACGACCGCGGGTGGGTTGGTTCCTGTGGATCGCGGTCTTCTTTGCGCCCCTGGCGTACCCGGCGGCCCGCTGGCTGTCGCTGAGTCTGGGGACCGTCGTGCTGGCGGCGTGGGTCGTCTGGATGACCCTGGAGCTGAGGGAGATCAGTCGTCGGTCGGAAGCGGGAAGAAGCTGACCACCGCCCCCTCCCGGCCCCGGGTGGGGCAGAGGGCGGCCACGAAGCGCCCGTCGCTGGACAGAGTCGGAGAGGAGCAGCCCTCGGCCACCACGGTCACGTCCTTAACGGTCCGCCCTACCACGTCGAGGATCTCCACGTGGGAGGAGCGTCCGGATGTCACGTACGCGATCCGATTGCCGGTGGCCGACACGATCACATCCCGCGCCGGCTCGAAGAACCCTGCCAGGTTCACGACCTTGCGCGCGCTCATGTCCACCGAGAACAGGCCCACAGCGCCTCCGAGCCGTTCCAGGTAGGCCACGGTGTCCCCGTGCTGGGACAGATCCGCGGCCGCCGGCTTGCCCTTGCCGTTGCTCAGCGCGTACTGGGTACCCCGGTCCAGGTCCACCAGGTAGAGGACGTCGCCGGGGCGGCCGATCCCGCGGTAGACGACCCTGCGCCCGTTGGCGCTGATGGCCGCGACGCGGACCTCCTTTTGCTTGCGCGACAGCACCTGGGCCGTACCCGACTCCAGGTCCACGACCACGGCGTGACGCTCGCCGTCCACCAGGGCCGTGCAGGCGACGGCGTTCCCCGCGCCGGCGAGTACCGGCGTGCGGGGCTGGTCGAGACCCACGACCGCCAGCTCCACGGTCTGCTGCAGGTCCAGGACCTTGAGCACGTCCACGCCGTCTTCCCGCAGGACCACCGCGACCCGCGCGCCGTCGTCGCTGACCGCCGGATGGGCGTCGGCCACGAGATCACGGTCGAAGCGCAGGAGCGCGCCGGGCTGGGCGAGCACCAGCCGGTCGGCGCCGGCCTCGTCGGGGCAGACCGCGGCGAAGGTCTGCGCCCAGCCGTCCACGTCCAGGTCCCGGCAAGGGAGACGGATGCCCTCGATGTCCCCGAGGAGGAGGTCCGAGCCGGTGTCCGTCCACTCCCCCACCTGCAGGCCGCCGAGCTTCAGGGCGACCCGGGAGATCACCACGTCCAGCGAGGGCAGATCGGGGCGGGTGGGGGCGCCCAGGTTCCGCACGTCCGAGGTCGCGACTTCGCCGGCCGGGGCGGGATGGGGCCCGGCGAGCAGGGCGGTCAAGGTCAGCAGGAGCGCCGCAGCGGGCGGTCTGGAGGTGGGTGTGGTCACGGCGGCGCAAGTGTATCACCCCGTGCTAGGCTGCGACCGTGAAGCCAGGACCGGCCGTGGTGGTCGCGGTGGCGCTGGCGGGGAGTGGCTGCAACGTGGACGCGGACGGCGACGGGTACGGCCCGGGCGCGGACTGCGACGACTCGGATCCGACGGTCTACCCCGGCGGGCTTGAATACTGGGACCGCAAGGACAACGACTGCGACGGTGCCGTCGACGTGTCCCCGTTCTACCGCTGGCTCGACGAAGTGGAACCCAACGACTCGCTGTTCGACACCTGCGGGCCCGGCTCCGGACAATGGCTCGGAACCCTGGCGCCCCTGGGATTCGTCTCCTACCTGGACGGCCGGATCGACACGGTGGTGGACGAGGACTACGACCGGGGGGACATGGACTGCTTCGGTTTCTTCCTGGCCACCGACGCCGTGCTCCATCTGCAGATCCTCTGGCCGGAGCCCTCGGCGGACCTGGACTTCGTGGTCTGGTCGGAGTGGGAGGAGGGGGCCTGGGAGCCCTTCATCGCCTCCTTCGCGGGAGGGCCCTTCGCCGACGGTGGCAGCTCCAATGGCAGCCTGTCCTCCGACGCACCGATCTACCTGTGGTTGTCGGCCTACGAGGGGGAGCCCACCGAGTACGAGGTCCAGCTGTGGACGACCTGGGCCACCGGAGAGGCCGAGCCTTGAGAGCGCGCTCCGGCCGCATGCGCGTCCTCGTGGTGGGGGGCGGTCCCGGGGGGATGGCCGCCGCGATCTGGGCCGTGCGCCTCGGCCTGCGGCCGCGGATCATCGAGGCCCGTGAGCGACTCGGCGGCCAGCTCCTGCGGGTGTTCAGCCCCATCCCGGACTACCCGGGAATCCCCGACACGAATGGCCCTCGACTGGCGGCTCGGTTCGCCGACCACGTGGACCAGCTGGGCATCCCGGTGCAGTTCGGCTGCGCCGTGTCCCGGCTCGACGTTCCGGCCGGACGTGCGATCCTCTCCGACGGGACCTGGGTGGACGGGCAGCCCGTGGGCCTGGCCACCGGCGGGGCCCGTCGCCGCCTGGACGTCCCCGGCTAACGGCGCCTTCGGGGGGGGGGGCTGAGCGATTCGGTGAGCCGCGAGCTGGGTAGGGTGGGGGCCCGGGAGGTGGCGGTCGTCGGCGGCGGCGACGCGGCCTTCGAGGGCGCCCTGATGCTGCGCGCGGAGTGTGAACTCATCCACCTGGTACATCGCGGCGAGGTCTGTGCGCGCGCCGACTTCCGCGCGGAGGTCGACTCCGATCCGCGAATCGTCGTGCACGCCGGCGAGGTGGTGAGGGAGGTGGAGGGGGACGACGCCGTGACCGGGCTCGGCCTCCTCGGCGGCGGGCGCATACGCTGCGAGCGGGTGTTCGTCCGTGTGGGCGTCGAGCCCAGGATCGTCGACGACGGCGGAGTCCTCCCGCGGGACGACGCCGGGTACCTCGCCGTCGACCGGTACAATCGCTGTGCCGAGGGCATCTATGCCGTGGGAGACGTGTGCTCTCCGGACGCCATGTCGGTGTCCGTGGCGGTCGGTCATGCGATGATCGCCTGCAAGCACATCCAGAATACCGGGTTGTGAGGTAGAATCCCGACACCCTGACACTGGGGAGAGGACGCCATGCCCAAGCGATGGACCCCACTGCCGTTCGTCCTGCTGATCCTCCACGTGGGCTGCTGGATGGGGCGCCCGTACGAACCCATCGAGTTCTGCTTCGAGACCTCGATCTCCGGAGAGGTCGAGGAGGGTCGGACGATCTACCGCCACACGGGCGAGCTGATCTCGGACGCCTGGAACGACGAGGCCCAGCCCCCCGTGGGCGACTGCGGCGCGCCGGACTCCGACCGGGACCTCCCGGAGTGGATCTTCGAGATGGCGAGCGAGGATGGGGAGACCACCCGCTTTGGCTGGACGTTGCCGGAGATGGAGCGCCCCATCGACAAGGACGAAGACGACATCCTCACCGCGCTGCTGATCGAGCAGCACGATCCGCCCTCCTACGGGTTCGTGATCTACCAGGAGGACTGTCCCTACATGGACGCGGTGGGCTGCTCCATCGAGGTCGCGCTGGACGACGGTCTCGGCGGCCCCATCATCGATCCCGAGCTGATCCCGCCGTTCACCTTCGAGCGGGGCGACAAGGTGGGCCGCCGCAACGGCGAGTGCGGCAAGATGGACTTCCACCAGATCGAGGTTCGCGGCGGCGGGGAGACCGTGGCGGTGAATCCGGGTCAGGTGGACGATCTGATGGCCGAGGAGCCGGACGACCAGGTGCGGTACTTCGTCACCAACGTGGACAACCACGTCTGGGGTGTGGACGAGTGTGACGGGGCGTCCGAGCGCTTCTCGTACGTGCTGATGCGCGGCGAGTAGAACCCGCCGCCGTCGGCGAATCCGGGGGAGTGGGTCCGATCCGGCGAATCCTGCACATCCTTGCGCGAAACTCAGCCCTCGCCGTGGTGGCGCTGTGGCTGCTGGCGACCGCGGCGTTCCTCACCCTCAAGGTGGCGCCGGGGGGTCCGTACGACGACGATCACGGGGTCCGCCCCGCGGTCCGGCTGGCCCTGGACGACTCTTTCCACCCCGACTGGCCGGCGCTCCCGCTCACCCGGGACCTGGGGGATGACGAGGGCGGCTGGCGGCTGCTGTGGCGCCCCGCGGAGCTCCGCCGAACCCAGTACCTGGACTACCTGTTGTCCTGCACCCGAGGGGACCTGGGGCCGTCCATGCACTCGCCGGATCGGGGGGTGTCCGAGGTCCTGGTCCGTGGCCTGCCCCCCTCCCTGATGCTCTGCGGCGGTGCGCTGTTGTTCGCCCTGGTGTTCGGGGTCGGCCTGGGTCTGGTCGCCGGCGCTCGCCGCGGGGGGAGCGTCGATCGTTTGGTGTGGACCACCAGCGTGCTGGGGCTGGGCATCCCCGGATTCGTCCTCGCCCCACTGCTGGTCCTGCTGTTCTCCACGGAGCTGGGGTGGCTCCCGGCGGCAGGGCACGGCTCGTGGCTGCACATGGTCATGCCCGTGCTCTGTCTGGGCGCGGCGACCTCGGCGACGTTCTCCCGGGTGGCGAGGGCCGCGCTGCTGCGCACCGCCGCCGAGGACCCCGTGGTCAGCGCCCGGGCCCGGGGGGTGGCGGGGTGGTCGTGGGGGCGCCGGTTCGTACTGCGGACGGTGGCCGAGGCGATCGGGGAGCGTATGGGCCCGAGCATCGCCCTGCTGCTCACCGGCGCTCTGGCCATCGAGATGTTGTTCCAGATCCCCGGCGTGGGACACCACACCGTGCGGGGCGTCGTCAGCCACGACGTGACGCTGGTGATCGGCTCCGTCCTCGCGGCGGCGTCTTTCCTCGTCGTGCTCGACCGGGTGCGCAGCACCGCCCAGGCGCTGGTGCTCGGGAGGCCTCACCGTGACTGAGGATCCCTTCAGCACGGGCGAAGCCCCGGGGCTGGCGTCTCCGCCGGCAGACACGCCGGCCGCCACGGATCCGCCCGACGTGCGCTGGTGGAAGGCGGCGGCGGGCAGGTCCGTCGCCCATCCGAAGGTCCGGGCCAGCGCCGTGCTGCTCCTCGCCCTCGTCCTCGGGTCCGCCGCGGTCCCGATCTGGGCGCCGCTGCTGGTGGGCGTGGGGCCGACGGACCAGGATCTCGTCCTCGGGCCCCAGCCGCCCCTCACCCGTGGCGAGGCGTACAGGGAGCTGGGGGCGGCGTCGGGGCGGCGGATCTTCCACTGGTTCGGAACGGACGAGCTGGGTCGCGACCTCCTGGTGCGGGTGGGGTACGGCGGCCGGGTGGCCCTCGCCGTGGGACTCGTCGGCGCATGGGTGGCCCTCGTCCTCGGTCTGGCCGCCGGTACCGCCTGCGCGTTCGCCCCCGGGCGATTGGGGCGGGGATCGCGGGCTCTTCTGAGGGGGCTGCGCGCGCTCCCCCTGCTGCTGCTGGCCCTGGTCCCGATCTGGCTCGCGGAGCTGGATCTGACGGGGCTGTGTCTGGCCCTGGGGGGGGTGCTCTGGCTACGCGTCGCCCGCGAGTGCTGTGCCCGGCTGCGGGAGGTCCGAGCGCGGACCGATCTGGACATGTCCCGGGTCGCGGGCGCGGGCGAGTGGGCGATCCTCCGGGGTCACGTGATTCCGGCCGTGGCCCCCACGGTGCTGGTGAGCTGGGTGTTCACCCTGCCCACGGTGATGTTGGCCGAGGCGCTGCTCAGCTTCGTCGGCCTCGGCGTGCGGTCGCCTCACAGCAGCTGGGGGACGCTGGCCGCGGAGGGCGCCGCGACCATGGATCTCTTCCCCTGGTTGATGTTGTTCCCGGGGCTGGCGCTCGCCCTGACGGTGATCGCGTTGCGCTGGCTGGGGGAAGGGCTTCGCAGCGCCCTGATCGGCTCACCCGACGGAGAGCTGCCGTGAAGCCCGCCGTGGACCGCATCGAGCGGCCGGCGACCCTGCTGTCGGTGACGGATCTCCACGTTCAGTACGCCCATCCACAGGGGAAGGTGAGGGCGGTGGACGGGGTGAGCCTGCGCGTGGAGGAGGGGGAGATCCTCGCCCTGATCGGGGAGTCCGGCGCCGGAAAGAGCTCCGTCGCTCGGGGTCTGCTACGGCTGCTCCCCGAACCCGCGGGGCGAGTGATCCGCGGGCAGGTCCGCTTCCGAGGTACGGATCTGCTCCGAGCTGGAGACCGGGCGCTCGCCGCGCTCCGGGGTGGGTCGCTGGCCTACCTGCCACCGGATCCGGTCCGCGGCCTGGGCCCCCGTCGGTCCATCGGAGTCCAGATCGAGGAGGCGGCGCTGCGCCTGGGCGCCGGCGAAGCCCGCCGCTCCGGCGTGGAGGCACTCCTTCTGGAGGTGGGGCTCGAGCCGATTCCGGCCCTGCTCGACGCTCGCGCCGCGGATCTGCCGCCCGCCACCTGCCGTCGGGTGATGATCGCGATGGCGATGGCTGCCGAACCCGAGTTGATCGTGACCGACGAACCGCTGGCTCGTCTCGGGGCCATCGAAGCGGCCGAACTCGTGGACCTGCTCGCGCGGCTTCGTAAACGCCACGGACACGCACTGTTGCTGCTGTCACGGGACCCCGGCCTGGCGGCGGCGCTGGCGAATCGCACGGCGGTCCTGTACGCAGGCCGTGTGGTCGAGAGCGCCCCCACCGGACATCTGTTCGACCTCCCCCGCCACCCCTACACCCAGCTCCTGCTCCGGTCGCGCTTCCGCATCGACAAGCCGGCGACCGAGGCGGCCGAGCCCATCCCCGGGGAGGCACCGAACCGCCACCGGGTCGCTCCGGGGTGTCCCTTCGAACCCCGCTGCCCCCTGGCCCACGAACCCTGCGCCTCCGCATACCCGCCGGAGATCCGTGTGTCCGGCCAGCACGTGGCGGCCTGCTGGCTGCTGGAGGAATGAGGGGTATGCGATGAGCGGCCGTACGGTACTCGGCCCGGGGGGTAGCCCTCCACAGACCGAGGAGACCCTCGCCGAACCCCTGGGCGAGCTGTTGGAGGTCCGCGAGCTGGTGGTGTTCCCGACCGACGGGGGAGGGTTTCCCGCGCTGGACGGGCTCGACCTCGCCGTGGCCTGGGGCGAGACCACCGCGGTGGTCGCGGAGCCGGGCGGCGGCAAGTCCCTGCTCGCCAGGGCGCTGTTCGGGCTGGCCCCCATCGCGGACGGAAGCGTGCGCCTCGATGGTCAGGAGCTGGTCGGGACGTCGGGCCGCGAACGTCACAGCTGGCTGAGGCGCATGCAGCTGGTGCTCCCCGCGGAACCGATGGCCATGGATCCCCTGTGGCCGGTGCGGCGGGTGGTCGCGGAACCCCTGACTGCGATGGGGCTCGGAGGGGGCCGCGGCGTGCGCCGGGGTGTGGCGGAGGTCCTCGCCGAGTGCGGGGTACCGATCGATCGCAGCGGGTCGCTGCCCGGGGATCTGACCCTGCTGCAGCGGCAGCGGGTCGCCCTGGCTCGTGCCCTGTCGATGCACCCGGACCTGGTGGTCCTCGACGAACCGCTGGCCGGCCTGGATCTGACCGGGCAGACCCAGTTCGTCGAGCTCCTGACCCGGCTGCAGGTTCGCATGGGCGTGGCCTTCCTCTTCCTGTGCGGGGACATCGCCGCGGCGCGGGCGGTCGCCGCCCAGACGGCGGTCCTCTGCGGGGGACGGGTGGTGGAGAGCGGTCCCTCGATCCAGGTGTGCGGGCGACCGCGGCATCCCTTCACCCGGGCCCTGGTGGACGCTCAGCTGCCCTACCGGCCCGGGACGTGGGCGGACCGAAACCGCTTCCGGCCGGTGGATCGCCCCCTCCGCCCCCGGGCACGGTCCGCGGGTTGCGTCTTCCTCGACCGCTGTCCCCTGGGGGACGACATCTGCGCAGCGCGGTCACCCCGGATCCGGGAGCGGGAATCCGGCCACTGGGCCGCGTGCCATCACGCGGAGCAGATCCCCGACCGCGAGGCCGAGCCGGTCTCGGACTGAGCCGAACGGCGCCCGCGGGAGTCGTGGACGGTCAGACTTCCTGTCGGTTGCGAAGGGCGCGGGCGATGGTCCCGCCGTCGGTGTACTCGAGCTCGCTGCCCACGCTGATTCCCTGGGCGATGCGGGTCACCTTGATCCCCAGCGGCTTGAGCAGCCTGGCGAGGTAGAGCGCGGTGGCCTCGCCCTCCACGGTCGGATTGGTGGCCAGGATCACCTCGCGGGGGGTCTCGTCGCGGATCCGGGCGAGCAGCTCCGCCACGTGGATCTCCTCCGGGCCCACACCGTCGAGGGGACTCAGGGCGCCGTGGAGCACGTGGAACGAGCCGTCGTACTCCCCGCTCTGGTCGACCGCCGGGATGTCCTGGGGCTGTTCGACCACGCAGACGACCCCCCGGTCCCGGCGGGGGTCGGCGCACAGGGGGCAGGGATCGGAACCCGACAGGTTGCAGCACACCGAGCACAGCCGGACGTCCTTGGCGACGCTGATCAGGGCCTCGGCCAGGTCTTGAGCCAGGTCTCCGCGGGCTCGGAGGATGTGGTAGGCCAGCCGCGTCGCGGTCTTCTCCCCCACGCTCGGGAGGCGGGTCAACTGGTCGACCAGGCGGCGTACCGGGTCGCTCACAGCAGGTCCGTGAGGCCGGGGATCGGGATGCCACCGGTGATCTGGCTCATCTCGTCCTGGAGCAGCTTGCGCGACTGGGTGAGGGCGTCGTTGGTGGCCGCGGCGATCAGGTCCTCGAGCATGGGAATGTCCCGGGGATCCACCGCCACCGGATCGATCTCCACGCGTACGACCTCGCCGCCGCCGTTGGCGGTGACCACCACGATCCCGCCTCCCGCGCGGCCCTGGACGGTCTGGGAGCGCAGCTGCTGGCGCGCCTCCTGGATCCGGGTCTGCATCTGCTGGGCCTGATCCAGCAGATTGCCGAACATGCTGCCCAGGTTGCCCAGAGCGCTCGGATCGAAGGGGGGGGTGTCGTCGCTCATCCATTCCTCCAGGGGAGCGGGTCGTCCGTGGCGCCTGCCGCGGCCCGGGGTCAGAAGCGGAACGCGAGGCCGACCTGGGGCGCCAGCCAGAAGCTACGGGAGTAGCCCACGGGGAGTTCGACGTTCAGCGCCACCTTGCTGGCGAGGTGCAGGTCCAGGCCGAGCAGCGCCACCCCACCCGGAGCGGCGCGGGCGTCGTCCACCACGTTCCCGGTGCCGTCGTCCCAGCGCTGGTTGTAGAAGCTCATCAGGAAGGCAGCACCCACGTAGGGTCGGGCCTTCTTGCTGCCGAATCGGTACCGGGCTCCCACGCGCACGTAGGGCATCGCCACGCCCAGCCGTCCCCCGTCATCCACGTAGCTGGTGACGTTGACGCCCCCACCCAGATCGAGCTCCAGGCCCTCGACCAGCCGGATGTGGCCCCGGAGGTTGAATCCCGCGTACGGGGAACCGTGGGCCAGGGCGAACCCGAGCACGCCGAGGGTCAGCCCCCCCGAGCCGTCGCCCCCCCACCCCCCCCCCCGACACCCCCCCCCCCCCCCCCCGCCCCCCCCCCCCCCCCCCCCCCCCCCCCCCCCCC
>CAZITQ010000228.1:0-14818 GCA_964542165.1 uncultured Rickettsiales bacterium | reverse complement strand
GGGGGGGGGGGGGGGGGCGCCCCCCCCCCCCCCCCCCCCCCCCCCCCCCCCCGCCGCCTCACCTCCGCGGCGATGGCGTCCACCCGCCGGCGCAATTCGCCGTAGGTGACCACGGCCCCCTCGTGATCCACCGCCGGGGCGTCGTCGGGTTTGCCCTCGATCTCAAACAGGAGGTCCATCGTCGACTTCCCCTCGCAGCAGGGACACCGCTCGGTCGAGCAGCGCCTCCGCCCGGTCGAATCCGTTGTGGGGCACGGCCACGGTCAGCTTACCCGCGCAACGGCTGAACACCAGCGACGCGCCCGGGGGCTTGAGGACGTGACTCGCCGCCAGGCAGCGGTGCACCTCGAGGCCCAGCAAGGTCCCCCGCCGGTCCGCGCCCCGGTGGCCGGCGTCCAGGGACACGTAACTGTAGTACAGGCTGGCCGGATCCCTCGCCGTGGGCCCCAGCATCAGCAGGCTGTACAGGGGGTGGGGCAGGAAACGCGAGAGGCTCATCATCCAGAACGTCGCGGCCTCTTCCTTGCGGCGAAGGGCCCGTCTGAAGTGGTCCCGGACCGCCTCGACCGCGCCCTCGAGGCTGCCCAGCTGTCTCGCGCCGAGCTGTACGAGAACGCTGGTGAAGTAGTTGGCGAACACCGGTCCCTTCCAGGCGGGGGGCCGGAGGTTCACCGGGCAGGGGATGAGGAGGCGTCTCCCGCGCCCCACGCCGATGACCGCGGCGGCGGCCACGAAGGCGGTGGCCAGGAAGGCGTGGTTGGCCTGCAGCGGCCCCGCCAGGCGCTCGATCCGCCCGTCGATCCGACGGGTCTCCTCCGGGCCGAAGGTGTGCCACACGACCCCGGGGCCCGGACCCCGGGCCGGTAGAGCGCGTTGCTTCGGCGGCGGGATGGAGCGCAGGAGGTAGCGCAGCAAGAAGTTGTGCACCGCCACGACCAGACGCCAGTAGGGTCCCCCGCGGGCGCGACGGGCCAGGCTCGGGGGCTGGTCGTGGAGGCGGTAGCCGGAGGGGTCGGCGCCGTCGAGGATCTGGAGCAGGCGGTCGGCCCCCGGGGCGTCCATGAGGGGGTGCAGCCAGCGCAGCAGCACCCGAGACCTGTCCCCCCGGGCGAGCACGACCTCGAAGCTCGGCTCCTCCGGCGGCGGGAAGGGACGGCTGAAGTGGCGGGCGAAGACCGCCTCGGCGTCTCCTCCTTCGTCGTCCAGGGAGAGGGGGATCCGGTGTCCCGGTTCCGTTTGCCAGCGGTGGGATGGCCAGCTGCGCAGCCCCGCACCCAGCACCGGGCAGACCTCCTGCAGCCGGTCCAGACGCTCCCTGAGCTCGCCCGGATCCACGTCCCCGTCGAACTCGAACAGCAGCTGAGATCCGTTGCCGCAGCCGCCGGTGCGGCGCATGCGGCGGTCCATGAACAGGTGGTACAGGTCGCCGGGGCCGACAGGGAAGCTCTCGGTCATCTCGCCTTTTGCACCAGGGTGACCAGGGCCTCCAGCGTCCGGAAGTTCTCGGCCACGATCTCGTCGTCACCGATCCGCACACGGAAACGGCGCTCGATGAACACGACCAGGCGGTTGATACCCAGGGAATCCACGCCGAGTTCGAAGAGGTCCGCGTCCCCCGCGATCTCGGTCTCCTCGTCGCCGAAGAACAGGTCCTCGACGATCTGCGCCCTCAGCGCTCGCTCGATGCCTGCCGCGTCCATCGGACTCTCCGCTCCCGCGCCCCTGCCACTCCCCTTCCCTGTCTCCTGTACCAGTCCCCGGCGATTGTGGCAATCTGCCCGAGCCGCCGGGTTCGGCGGCCGGTAACCCGATGAGCCAACGCCACGACATCGTCCTGCTCCACGCCCCCAGCGTGTACGACTTCCGCGGCCGCGACGACGTGCTGTTCGCCTACCTGGGCAACTCGGACAGCGTGCACGTCAGTCCGATCTTCGAGATGCCACCGGTGGGGATGCTCGCCCTGAGGGACCACCTGGAGCGCCGGGGGTTTCGGGTGGGCTGGTTCAACCTGGCGTCGCGGATGCTCCGGGACCCGGAGTTCGACGTCCCCGGCTTCCTGGAACGCCTGAGTAGCCCCCTGTTCGGCCTCGACCTGCACTGGCTGGCCCACGCCCACGGGGCGCTGGCGGTCGCGGCGCTGGTCAAGGAGATCCACCCCTCCTCCGAGGTCCTGCTGGGCGGGCACAGCGCCACGTACTATGCCCGGGAGCTGGTCGCGCGACCGGAGGTCGACCTGGTCCAGCGGGGGTACAACACCCTGTCCTCGGTGGCCTCGCTGCTCGCGGCTGGCCGGGATCCCGGGCGGCGCGCAGGGATTCCCGATCTCGTCTGGTCCGACGGGGAGGTCGTCCGGGTGAACCCGCCCCCCGCCGCGCCCCTCGACTACGACGTGGCCGTGGACTGGGGCCGGGTCTTCGACGACGGCCCGGGGCGCACCCCGTACCACATCACGATCCCCCAGGCTGGGTGCCGCTACGGCTGTCGCTGGTGCGGGGGGAGCGCCTCGGCCAGCCGGCGGTTGTTCGGGCTGCAGGGGGAGGCGACGCGGCCCGCGGCGAGCCTCCGACGGGAGCTGGCGAGCCTGGCGGGGGCGGGTGGCGCCCCCGGGGGACCCCGGGGCCACACCGCGACGCTGATCGACTTCTTCCACGAGGAGGACAGGGCGCTGGAGGAGGCTCTCTCGGGCATGGACCGCTCGGGGATCGGAGCGGTTCACTACTCCCTCCATCGCTTGCCCGATCTGGACCGGACGCGCCGGATGCTGGGGGGGAGGCGGGTCGTGCTCGAGCTCTCGCCGGACAGCCACGATCCGGCGGTCGGCCGCGCCGGCGGCCGGGGTGCCTACACCATGGAGCAGATGGAGACCTGGATCGCCGCGCTGGAGCGGGAGGTCCGCAGCTTCGAGGTCTACTTCATGATCGGTCTGCCGGGCCAGACCGAGGCGTCGGTGTGGGAGACCGTGGCGTACTGCGACGACCTGCTGCGCCGCCATCCCCGGGGGAGGGTCGTCCCCTTCCTCTGCCCGATGCTGCCGTTCCTGGACCCGGGGAGCGACATCTTCGAGGAGCCGGACCGCTGGGGGTACACGCTCTTCCACCGGACCCTGGAGGAGCACCGCGGTGCCCTGGTGGCGCCCACCTGGCGGACGCGACTGAACTACCAGACGGCCGATCTCGACCGGGAAGCCCTGGTCCGGGTCTCCTATGCCGCCGTGCAGCGCCTGACCGAGCTCAAGGTGGAGCGGGGCCTGCTGCCCACGGCCGTGGGTGCGGGCATCGTCGACCGTCTCGGGGAGACCCGAGCGCTGCTGGACCGGATCGAGGACGTACTCTCGCTGCCCGGGGGACCCGAACGGGACGCACGCTGGGGGGAGTGCCGCAGGGAGATCCGGGGCTACAACGACGTTCACACCCACGTGGTCCGCAGTCAGCAGCGTCCGGTGGACCTGGGGTTCGCGGATCGGCAGTGGTTCGACACCGACGGGGAGATCGAGGCGGTGCTGGGGCGTTGAGGGGGGCCGGTCAGGGGGTCGAGGCGCGCTCGGCGGCCCGCTTGCCGTAGCGACCGTCCTCGTCGTCGAGGAACTCCTCGAGCTCGCCCACCTCGGTGTAGAAGTAGGCCCAGACCTCGCGGTCGTGACTGCGGTTGCTCTCGATCAGCATCCCCGTGCTGCCCCCGAGATGGGGGGTGACGAGGTGGAGCCCGGCCACGAAGAGGCCGATCAGGGCGGTCCCGGCGAGCAGGGCCAGCCAGCGTCGCAGTGGCGTCCTCATCCGCCGTAGGGCTCCCAGATCACGCCGCCGAAGGCGATCCACGCCATGAGCAGGGTCAGGGCCAGGTTGAAGCTCTGACCGACGATGTACAGCACGATCGGTTTGCCGCCCACCAGCTGGGAGGCCAGCTTCTTGAAGTTCGACTCCAGCCCGATGGCCACGAAGGCCAGGCAGAAGAACCAGCCCCGGAGCTTCTTGCTCAGTCCGAGCACGCGATCCACCTCGTCGGCGCCCAGGATGGGCATCAGCAGGAAGCTGAACACGATCGAGGCCACGGCGAATCCGAGGATGAACTTGGGGAACCGGTACCAGACCTCCATCAGCGTCGGCCGGGGGGCGTCGGGGTCCTTGTCCACCCGGGCGATCCAGAACACGGCCACCACGAAGGCCACCAGTCCGATGAGGATGTTCTGGATCATCTTGACCACCGCGGCCACGGTCTCCGCGTCCGGTCCGAGGAAGGCGCCGGCCGCCACCACCGCTCCGGTGGAGTCGATGGTGCCACCGAGCCAGCCTCCGGCCACCGCCGGGCTCATGCCCACCGCCTTGCACAGCGGTGGCATGCCGATCATCATCAGGACGGTGAAGATCATGGTCATGCCCACGCCGAGGGTCAGCTCCTCCTTCTTGGCGCGGCAGGCAGCGGACACGGCGATGGCCGCGGACACGCCGCAGACCGACGTCGCGGCTGCGATGATGATCGTCAGCCGCTTGGACGCCATCTTCAGCCAGCGTGTGCCGAAGAACCACATGAAGATGATCACGGTGGGGGTCACGACCCAGGCCACCAGCAGGCCCTTGAGCCCCAGCTGGAGGATCTCCGAGAACAGGATCTCGCCGCCCAGCAGGACCAGCCCGGTCTTGATGAACATCTCCGACTTGGCGCCCCGACGGATGAAGTCGGGGGTGCCCACCGTGTTGGCGATGATCAGGCCGAAGAACAGGGCCCAGATCGCGTAGCCCAGCCCCCAGGCCTTGACGGTCGTCTGCCCTGCGATGCCGTAGGCGATCACGGCCAGGCAGAAGATGACCGCGTACCCCGCGAAGAACTTGGCGAAATTCTCCTTCATGAAGGCCACGCCGAGGGTCATCAGCGCACCGAGACCGAGCCCCAGGACCGGGATCCAGATCCCGACCTTGGTGTAGGCCTCGCCCGGGTTGGTCACCCACGTGCCGACCTTGGGAACCGCGGTGATCCCGCCGAAGATGATCGCGAGGAACAGCGCGACGGCGAACCAGATCGCCCAGTAGTCCTCCGATTTCCAGAGCTTCTCGAGCTCGCGGCCCATGGGCCCCTCCGCGGTTGGTGGCGGCATCTTATCGGACCGTCCACGGGCCCGCCAATGACGCCTGCGGGGCCCCCGGGCCAGCGCACCACGGCGTGCCTGTCACACAAAACCCACGGGAGTTTCCTGTGTCTCACGCGCGTAGATCCGCCTACCTGTGCGTTCTCTTGACATCCCGCACCCGCGCTGCGTACTGTGCCTCCTTCGTAGACGGACGAGATCCGTCGACACAAAGGCCAAGGAGTCCCCATGCCCTACTACCCTTGCTTCGAGGTCACCGAGTGGATCGACGCGTCCGGTGGCGAGCAGAACCACAAGTGCTTTCAGTGCGGCACCTGCTCTGCCCTGTGCCCCTGGGGTCCCACCACGGGCTACAGCAATCGCAAGCTGATGATGATGACCCAGCTCGGCGCCGAGGGCATCGAGGAGCACCTGTGGCAGTGCTCCACCTGTGGTCTGTGCGTGGATCGCTGCCCCCGCGAGGTGTCCAGCATCGACGTGGTCAAGGCCATCCGGCGGGCATTCAGCGAGGGCGGGATGCTCCCCGGGCCGCTGCGGACGTTCACGGGCAGCATGAAGGCCAACGGGAATCCCTGGTCCGGTGACAAGGCCGAGCGCTGGGCCTGGGCCGAGGGGCTCGACCTGCCCAGGTACGAGAGCCAGGAGTACAACTGGTTCCCCTGCTGCACCCTGGCCTACGACCCGCGCAACCGGATCGTGGCCACCGCCCAGGCCAAGCTGCTCAAGGCCGCGGGCGTGGACTTCGGCTGCTTTGGTGACGAGATGGTCTGCTGCGCCGAGAGCCTGGGCAAGATCGGCGACGACGAGCTCACCGACACCCTGCGCCAGACCAACCGCCACCTCTTCGTCGAGAACTCGGTCAGCAACGTACTGGTCAGCTCGCCCCACTGCCTGGACACCTTCACCAAGGAGTACGACCTGGCCACGATGGACTCGAGGCACGTCGTGGCCCTGGTGAGCGACAAGCTCGAGGACGGCACCCTCGAGCCCGGCAAGGACCTGGGCGGGGTGAAGGTCACCTACCACGATCCCTGCTACCTGGGACGACACAACCAGGTCTACGAGAAGCCGCGGATGGCGCTCAACGCGCTGCCGGGCCTGGAGTACGTCGAGATGCCGCGCAACCGGGCCACCTCGTACTGTTGCGGTGGCGGCGGCGGGAAGATGTGGGTCGAGGTGGAGACCGGTCAGCGACCGAGCGAGGAGAGGGTCAAGGAGGCCCTGTCCACCGGTGCCCAGGTCATCGCCACGGCCTGCCCCTACTGCATCTCGATGTTCGAGGACGCCGTGAAGACCCTGGGGGTCGAGAACGAGATCCGCGTCGCCGACGTGACCGAGCTCGTCGCCGACGCCTGCGAGCTGTAGCCCTCCCCGCCCCTCCCCTCTCCTCTCCTCTCCTCTCCTCTCCCGAACTCGATCCTCTCGTGTCCCCACGATCGCCGTCCGGTGATGCCGGCCCCGCCGGACATTGTCCATATAGGCAAGTGAGGTAATGGTATATATTGCCCTAAGTAGTTGAATTCACACGCTTTTCTCGCGTTTTTTTATTGATCGTTAGTCCTATCGGACTTATCGTACATTTCGTCCGTGGGACGCGGTTTTCTGTGCTCTGGAAACAGGGCGGGAGCCGCCCCCGGGCGGGAAGTGGCGCACTGTACCGTGAAAGTGGCTTCCAGGACAAGAACCAGCCTGCGTTTCTTGATCTATCTCGCCAAGATGGAAGCGCGCGGTGAGCCGGTCTCCCTGGCCGAAGTCTCCTCCAACACCGGCATCTCTCGCCGTTATCTGGAACAGCTCGCCATACCGTTGAAGACCGCCGGGTTGATCCGCGGAGTCTCCGGCCGAAAGGGCGGCTACCTGCTCGCCCGGGACGCCGACGAGATCACCGTGGGCGACATGGTGGTCGCCTCCACCGGGCCCATCAACTTCGCGGAGTGTGTGGGGGACCCCGGGAATTGCATCCGACGGGAATTCTGTGAGTGCCGGCCCGTGTGGGTCCTGGCCAATCACGAGATCGAGCGGGTCCTGGGCGCCTTCACGCTCGCGGACCTCAGCGACGAAAAACGGGCCGCCAGCCTGCGCAGGAAGGCCGCTGACGTCCAGCGGCAGGGCGCAGAGCTGTAGGCCGGGTAGATATCGGCCGTCCCACGGGGGGCGGCGAGGAAAGGGAAGACCATGGCGGAACGGAAGATCGGTGACCGGGTCATCCGTCTGGCCGAGGGCGACATCGCCGACTTCGAGGCGGACGCCTTCGTCTACGACATCGACGAGGACGCCAAGCTCGGGTCGGGCTACGGCACGGCCATCAGCGGGCGAGCCGGCAAGGTGGTCCAGGACCAGCTGGACGAGATCGGCGCGGTGGCCAAGGGCACGGCCGTGATCACCGAGGCGGGTCGGATGAAGGTCAAGCACATCATCCACGTCAACGGACCCAAGTTCCACGAGCCCGACACCGAGGGCATCCTGCGCCGGGCGACCGAGGCCGCCCTCGCGCTGGCCAAGGACAACGAGTGCAAGACCCTGGCACTCCCGCCGGTGGGCTCGGGCTTCTACCAGGTGCCTCTGGACCTCTGCGTCGACGTGATGGTCGACACGGTGGCCGAGCACCTGCAGGGCGACACCAGCCTCGACGAGGTGATCTTCGTCGCGCTCAACAACCGCGAGCGGGTCCCGCTCGAAGCCAAGATCAACGGAGGTGCGTGATGTTGCACGTCGCAGAGATCGTTCACTGGGCGGCCCTCGCCTTCATGATCATCGTGTACTGCGCCCGCATCGTATGGCTACTCAAGCGGCCCGACGGCATCGATCGCCAGATGAAGGGTGAGAAGGCCGCCGACAATGGCGCCATGATGGGCGCCCTGTATTCGCTGGGCAACGTGGCCATGCCCTGGGCCATGGAGAGCACCCGAAAGGGATTCGGGTTCTACCTGAGCTTCGTGTTCTTCCACCTGGGCGTCACGGCAGGAATCTGGCTCGCCTTCATGCACTGGCTCAAGCCCATCCATCACAACGCGCCCTTCGGATGGGTCTTCGTCGCCTTCATCGGAATCGCTTTCCTCATCTCCCTGGGCCGCATCGTCCGGCGGTTCGCTGTGCCGTACCTGCGGCTGATCAGCACCCCCGACGACTACTTCGCCCTGTTCACGCTGACCGTCTGGTTCGGCCTCGGCGTCACCGCGCAGGCCCACCTGGTCAGCGGCCAGGTCGACGCGTTCGCGATGTTCGCCAGCGACGGGTGGCTCGCAGCGTACCTGTTCTGCACCAGCTTCTTCCTGGTGTACGTCCCCTTCTCGAAGATCTCCCACTACCTGTACTACCCGTTCACCCGCTTCTGGCTCGGCCGCACCCTGGGACACCGGGGATCCATCGGCGCCGCTCGAGTTCGCGCGTAAGGAGGCCGTCATGGTTGCAACGAGCAATACGTACAAAGTCGACAAGATGGTCGAGCTGCTCAAGGGCAAGCTCTCCCGTCAGGTGGTGGGGTCGCTGGTGGGCTGTGTCCACTGCGGGATGTGCCACGAGTCCTGCCACTACGTGGTCTCCAGCCCCGACGAGCCCAAGTACACCCCCTCGTACAAGGCGGACCAGCTGCGCAAGCTGTTCAAGCGCAACTACGACTGGACCGGCCGGGTGGCGCCCTGGTGGGTCAAGGCCGAGCAGTTCACCGACGACGATCTGGACCGGCTCAAGGACATCGCGTTCGGGACCTGCACCAACTGCCGCCGCTGCACCTTCAACTGCCCGATGGGGGTCGACACCGCGACCCTCAACCGGATCATGCGCGGCCTGTTGACCCAGGTCGGTGTGATGCCCGAGGGCGTGCGGGTCGTCAGCAAGGACACCTGGGAGCTGGGCAACCAGATGGGTGTGCTGAGCGAGGACTACGTCGACACCATCGAGTGGATGTCCGAGGAGCTGGTGGACGAGGTCGAGGACGACGACGCGGAGATCCCCATCGACAAGGAGGGGGCCAACATCGCGTACACCATCAACCCGCGGGAGGTGAAGTACGACCCGCGCTCCATCGCCAAGGCGGCCAAGATCTTCTACGCCGCGGGCGAGGACTGGACCATGCCCACCTGGGGCTGGGACCAGACCAACTTCGGCCTGTTCTCCGGCGACGACGTGCTCGGCGGGACCACCTACCGGCACCTGGCGGACATGCACAAGAAGCTCAAGATCAACAAGGTCGTCATCTCCGAGTGTGGCCACGGTTACCGCTCGACCCGCTGCGAGGGTCCCAACTGGTCCAAGACCAACCAGGACTTCGTGATGGAGTCTTCGGTGATCACCATGCTGGACTACATCAAGTCGGGCCGCATCGTGGTCGACAAGAGCAAGAACAGCACGCCGGTGACCTTCCACGACTCGTGCAACAACGCCCGCAGCTGCGGGTTCTACGAGGAGCCTCGGGAGCTGCTCGAGTTGGTCTGCTCCGACTTCACCGAGATGACGCCCAACCGCCAGGAGAACTACTGCTGCACCGGCGGCGGCGGCGCGATGTCCATGTCCGAGTACACGCCCAAGCGGCTCAAGTCGGCCAAGGTCAAGGCAGACCAGCTCAAGGCCACCGGCGCCAAGATCGTGCTCACCTCCTGCCACAACTGCGTGGACGGGCTCGCCGACACGATCAAGCACTACGAACTGGGTATGGAGGTGCATCAGCTCGTGGACATGGTCGAGAATGCCCTGGTCCTCGAGGAGTGCCCTGCGATGAAGAAGAAGGCCGCCGCCAAGGCCGCGGAGGAGACCGAGGAGTCCGACGCCTAGGTCTGCCCCCCCCCCGTCGGTCGATCCTCGCGCTCCCACCGAGCTCCGTTCGTGAGCTCCGCGATTCGCTTCAATATATCCCTTATCTCCGCGTGTAAATCCGTGTGTTTTATTCAGAAACGTGTATTAGTCGCGGCTACCTAAATATCCGTTAAATACTGACGATTCCCCGACACGCGCGTTGACAAGTGGGGGTCCGCGCGACTATAGAAGCACTGTCACAATGACAAGTGTCATAGTTGACTATATCGCCGTAGTGATGGAGCAGAAATGGATACCGTGTTCATGACCCTCATAGGTGTGGTTCTCCCGTACATCACCCTCGCGGTGCTGGTCGTCGGTCTCACGATGCGCATCGCCCGCTGGCGCAAGGCACCCCAGGGGAAGATGACCCTCTACCCGGGATCCGAGTCCGGGATGCCGATGTGGAAGAAGATCGCGTCGGAAGTTCTGATCTTCAAGAGCCTGTTCCAGGGCAACAAGGGCCTGTGGGCGGGGTCGTGGATCTTCCACGCCATGCTGGCCCTGATCATCTTCGGCCACAGCCGGGTCTTCTTCGAGGCGCTGTTCTTCCTGCCGTCGACAGCCTCCCAGGACCTGGTGTCGGGCCTCACCGGCGGCACCTTCGGCGTCGTCCTGCTGATCACCGCGGTCTACCTCCTCATCCGGCGCGTGGCCGTGCAGTCGGTGCGCGAGATCAGCGACTTCGAGGACTTCTTCGCCCTGTTCCTGATCCTGGCGATCGTCCTCACCGGCGACGCGATGCGCCTGATCGCCGTGCTCGGCGACCATCACGATCTGATGCGAGGCGAGCCCGGTACGCGAGCCTACTTCCTGGCCCTGCTCACCAATCCAGCCGGTGCGCTGGCACTGATGCCGAAGGACCCGTACTTCGTCGTCCACTTCCTGCTCGGCCAGATCCTGTTCATCTACATGCCCTTCAGCAAGTTCCTCCACATCCCCGGCGTGTTCTTCAGCCAGGCCGCGATCCAGAAGGTCTAGGAGCCCGACATGAGCGAATTCGAGCACAAGCAAGCCGTCGTCGATTCGGTCAAGGCGATCAAGAACGCCCCCCGGGTGTTGCAGCTGTACATGGACATCTGCGCCCACTGCGGCACCTGCGCCGACAACTGCCATGTCTACCAGGGGGATCCCCAGAAGCGCACCAACCCCGCGGCGCGCTCGGATCTGATCCGGAACATGTACAAGAAGCACACCACCCTCACCGGCCGGTTGCTCCGCAAGGGCGACCTGTCCGAGGAGGACTTCGAGAAGTGGGTGCTTTCCTTCTACGAGTGCAGCGGCTGCCGCCGCTGTGCGGTGTTCTGCCCCTACGGCATCGACAACTCGGTGCTCACTCGCAAGGGTCGGGCGATCGTCCACAGCCTCGGCTACACGCCGGTGCGCGTGCGCGACACCCAGAAGGTCTCCGACGAGTTCGGCAACGACGAGGCCCAGCCGCCCAAGGCGATCAAGGCCAACCTGGAGTTCCTCGAGGAAGAGGTCGAGGACGAATGTGGGGTCAAGATCAAGATTCCCGTCGACGAGAAGGCGGATATCCTGTTCGTTCCCGCGTCCGCGGACCTGATCTCGTTCCCCGAGACCCAGATGGGTGTGGGCCTGTTCTTCCACCTCATCGGTGCGTCGTGGACCATGGCCACCATGGCCATCGACGGCGCCAACTTCGGCCTGTTCTCGGGTGACGATGCCCACATGAAGCGCAAGAACAAGCTGCTGCACGACGCATGCATCGAGTTCGGCTGCAAGACCCTGATCATCGGGGAGTGCGGCCACGCCTACCGCATCGCCAAGCACATCGGCGGCAAGAACTACTGGGCGGACGAGAACGGCAACCTGCCCTACGACATCACCAACATCTTCACCTACGCCCTCCCCTACTTCAAGGAGGGCAAGATCAAGCTGGATCCGTCCAAGGTCGAGATGTCGGCCACCTACCACGACCCCTGCAACTTCGCCCGCAGCACCGGCATCACCGAGGAACCCCGCGAGCTGCTCAAGATGATGACCACCGACTTCCGGGAGATGACCCCCAACCGGGCCCACAACTGGTGCTGCGGCGGCGGCGGTGGTCTGGCGGTCATGGATGGTCCCGAGGGCGTCAAGGCCTTCGACGGCAAGACCTTCATGGACTACCGGATGCAGTCCGGGACCAAGAAGGTGGAACAGATCAAGGCGACCGGCGCCGAGTACGTGGCCAACCCCTGCGCCAACTGCAAGCGTCAGATGATGCAGCTCATGGAACACCACGAGACCGGCGTCGAGTCCGGCGGCGTGTTCGACCTGCTGCTGAAGGCCGCCGTCATCGACTGACGACGGCCCCCGGGGGACATGGCACCACACGCTCCCGTCACCAATCCCGTAGTATTAGTGATATTCGTCGGTGGGAACAATTCCTACCTGTTTAATAGGAGTTAGCCATGTCCGAGGACCGTAAAGACAAGCGCATCGCCGTGGTGATCGACGACGAACCCGACCTGTCGAGGTACATCGCATCGATCCTGGCCGACCACGGGTTCGAGACCCACGAAGCCCACGAGGCGCGCACCGGCGAAGACCTGATCCGGGAACACCAACCGGCGCTGATCTGCCTGGACCTGATGATGCCGGGGCGCTCCGGGATCCAGCTGTTCTCGCGGCTCAAGGGTGACGAGACCACCGTGGAGATCCCCCTGATCATGATCACCGGGATCAAGGAACAGCTGAACATCGACTGGGCGGAGATCGCCGGCGGACTCAAGGCCCGCAAGCCCGACGGATTCATCGAGAAGCCGGTGGATCCCGTCCGCTTGATGCGGGTGGTCGAGGACGTGCTGGAACGCAAGAAGCCCGGGGTCCAGTTCGGGTGATCGACCGCAGGGTGGCGCCGTGACTTCCCAGGGGAACCTCCGCCCCCGGCTCCACCTGCCGGTATTCGACAAGCTCTCTGTCGCACACAAGTTCCTCGTGGCGACGCTGGCCCTGCTCCTCCTGCTGGGCATCGGTTCCTCGGTGGTGTTCCAGCGGGTGTTGCGCAGCCAGCTCGCGGACGAGCTCGCCGCGGGCACCCGGATCATGGCGGCTGCTGCCGCAACCTCGGCCGCCCCGGCTGCCCGAACCGAGGACGCGGAGGTCCTGGGTGCGCTCACCGCCGAGCTGAAACACCTGGACGACAACATCGCCTATGTCCTCATCCTGGACCGGGAGGGTCAGGTCCTGGCCCATACCTTCGGCTGGGATCCGCCGGATTCGGTACTGCGCCCGGCGGGTGACACCTCGCTCCTCGGGGAGCAGGAGACCCGGATGGTCCGCGTCGACGGATCGAAGCTGATGGACGTGGCGGTCCCCCTCGTGGACCAGGGGCGGGGTGTGGGCCTGTTACAGGTGGGGATCGGTACCGAGCGCGTGGACCGCTTCGTACAGCGCACCGGCGTGACCGTGCTGGCGCTGCTGGCCGGACTCACCCTGCTGGGGATGGTGGTCGCGCGCACCTTCGTACAGCACATCACCCGTCCGGTGGTCGAGCTCACCCACCTGGCGGACGAGGTCAGCGTGGGCAAGCTGGACGTCCGGTTCGATTTCGGCCGGGCTGTTCGCTGCTGGGAGATCAAGGACTGCGACAAGACCGAGTGCGCCGCGTACGGCAACACCTCGGTCCAGTGCTGGTTCGTGGACGGCACACCCTGCGAGGGGTACGAGCCCCGCTTCCCGCAGAAGCTCGTCGGCTGTCGGACCTGTGAGGTCTACCGCCGGCACAAGGGAGACGAGATCGTCCAGCTCGCGGACTCCTTCCGCCACATGACCCAGGAGCTCGCCACCTCACAGGTGGACCTGGAACGATCGGACCGCTTCCAGCGGGGACTGATCCGCAATTCCTTCGACGGGATCATCGCCACCGACGAGCACGAGACGGTCCAGATCTTCAACCGCGTCGCCCAGCACCTGACGGGCTACGAGCCCGCCGAGGTGGTCGGCAAGATGACCTGGGACGAGCTCTTCGCCACCCAGATGTGCGAAGCGCTGGAGAGTCCCCTGTTCCAGGACGGGGAGGCCATGGTCTTTGGCTTCTACCGCCGGGAGATGACCCTGTTCGCCAAGGACGGGACCGAGGTCGACGTCCTGGCGTCGGGTATCACCCTGCTGGAGGCCAAGCGGGAGGTCGGCAAGGTCTTCTTCTTCAAGGACATGCGCGAGATCAAGGCGCTGCGCAAGGAGTTGGTGGAGTCGGAGCGGTTGGCGGCGACCGGCCAGACCGTGGCCTCGATCAGCCACTCGATCAAGAACATCCTCGAGGGGCTCCGTGGCGGGGCCTACATCTACAACCGCGGCGTGCGTGTGGAGGATCCCTCGGTCCGCCGGGAGGGCTGGGAGATGGTCGAGCGCAACATCGACCACATCTCCGAGCTGGTGGCCGACCTGCTCAACTACGCCCGGGACCGACGGCCGGACCGGGTTCCCATGGATCCCAACACGCTGGTCGAGGACGTGATCCACGCGATGGCCGGCAAGGCCGATGCGCTGGGGACGGTTCTGGAAACCCAGCTGGATCCGTCGGTGGTGCCCTCGGCCCTGGACGCGCATGCCATGCATCAGTGCCTGACCAACCTGGTGAACAACGCCATCGACGCCACCTCGTCTCGGGACGGTGGGCGGGTGCTCGTCTCCACGCGAGGTGCGGATGATGTCCTGGAGATCCGGGTCAGGGACAACGGCCCGGGGGTGGCACCCCACCTCGTGGACACCCTGTTCTCGGCCATGATCAGCACCAAGGGCTCCAAGGGCAGCGGCCTCGGTCTCCTCGTGGCCCACAAGATCGCCAAGGAACACGAGGGCTCCCTCGAGCTCGAGCACACCTCCGGCAAGGGCACGACCTTCCGGATCACCATGCCGCGGGACGTCTAGCCCGGTCATTTCGAGTCCGCGACCGATGTGACGCTTCCGGCCGCAGATCCGCCTGAGACAGGGATTCCG
>CAZITQ010000227.1:10745-15041 GCA_964542165.1 uncultured Rickettsiales bacterium | reverse complement strand
GGGACGACGACACCACCGGGGACGACGACACCACCGGAGACGACGACACCACCGGGGACGACGACGACACCGCGGGGGACGACGACACCGACGCGGACGACGATGACGACGACGAGCTCACCGGCGGGTGCGAGTGCGAGAGCAACCTGGCGGGCGCCATCCGGGCCCCGGAAGCCGTCGCCCCCGCCGCGTTCCTGCTGCTGATCCTGGCCGCGTTCGCGCGCCGTCGGCTGTGAGCCCCGGCCAGCCTCGGGTTCCACCGGGTGCCCCGACGCCGAACCCGGAGAGGAGGGGGCCTCATGGGCGATGACGACCGTAGAGCGCGGATCACGGATCACCTGGACAGCGAGACCGACAAGGTCCAGGACAGGCCCGTCGTACACGAGGTGATGCTCGCCAACCGGGACCGCTTCCTGCGGGAGGCACTCGGTCTCTGTGAGCGCTGGCGTCACGTGGACCTCCCCGATCCGGAGGTGGCAGCCGCCTGCGACGTCAACGCCACCAGCTTCCAGATCTGGCACACCCCCGTGGAGGCCCGCGGCATCGCCGCGCTGAACAACTTCGCGATCTACGCCTGCGACCGGAACTACGCCCTGGGGCAGGACCTGGCCTCCCAGGCCTACGTCGGTACCCTGGAGCGGCTGGCCTCCTCGGTGGACCGCTTCACCGCCGACAAACCCCGTCCCCTCGCCGACTTCCGCAAGCCCGCCGTCCGCGCCAACGCCGACAACGTGACCGGCTACCTGCGCAAGGCCGTCACCTGGGCCCGCAACAACCTGCACAGGCGCACCAAGCACGACGTGGCGTTCGACGAGGCCTGGATGGAGGATGCCTTGAACCACGCGACCGACGATCCGGACTTCAAGCCCACCGGCCGCATCGAGTCGGTCGCCCTTCGATTCGCCTCCATCTGGCTCGCCCTCGACCTCAAGAAGGACCCGGATCGCCTGTGGCGGATGCTGATGCACGCCCTCGGACTCCAGGCGCTGGGATTCAACCCCCGGGGCAGTCAGCGCAACGAGCCGGCGCTGATGGAGCGCAAGCTGCGGGTCCGGATCCGCGTCTGCCTCGGCCTGGGCCGCTGGCTGCGCAACTGGGCCGAGCTCCAGGGAAGCGACTTCTGGACCGCGGGCGACGATCTGGTTCCCCGTAGCCTGGACGACGTCCCCCGCGAGGCGGTCGGCGGGATCCTCGAGCGCCTGCGCCCCGCGCTGGCCACCGCCATCGACACCCTCGACGACGACACCGGCGAGGAACGCAAGGCCCTGCGCTCGATCCTGATCAAGGGCTCCCACGTGACCAACCTGCTCCCCCGCTTCGCCGGCGAGGACGCCCAGGCCCGTCTCGAGCGCGTGGGCACCCTGGCCGAAGAAACCGGTGCCCGGGCGGCGTCCCTGCTGTCCGACGAGCGGGACGACGGCCGGAGCTCCACCGACCGCCGGGGAGGCCCCGGCTGTGGCCACGCGAACAATCGTCGGACCCTCCGCGGCATCGCCCGCGGCGACGTCCCCGACGTGGCCGCGATGCGCGACGCCCACCAGCAGATGGCCGACTGCGACGGATGTCGCCTCTGGTGGCAGGGCACCTGCGAGGAGATCGAGCACGCGCCCCGGATCTCGCGGCAGATCCCCGCCTGGGCCCCGGCGGAGGAGCGGGCCCCCTCGCTCGCCCGGGGATGGGCCTGGATCCCCATCGCCGCCGCCGCGGCCGCCATCGCGATCCTGGCGGTCACCGGCCCCTGGAACACGACCGACGACGGCCAGTCCGACATCGCCGTGGACATCGATCCCACCCCGGGCGAAGGCGAACGACACAAGATCCCGGTCTGGGCCATGGACGTCTCGCTGGAGGCCCGGGCCTTCGGCTCCGGCCTGCCACCCGAGGGAGCCCCGGTCACCCAGCGGATGGAGCTGGCCGCGGGGACGCGTCTGTGGTTCACCCTGGGTGCGGAGCAGGGGGGCATCGTGCACGTGCTGCACCAGCACCCCGACGGCAGCTGGACCATGGACCTGCCCCCGGGGCCGGATCCGGGACCCCGCTGGGCCGGCGGCGAGGCGAGGGTCGTCGACCACGACGGCGCGCCGCTCGAGGCCGTCCTGCCCGACGAACCCGGGGAGCACCGGTTCCTGGTGGCGGTGACCCCCACGGGGATCGAGTTCCGGGACCGGAACCTGGAGGAGAAGGCCCGCGACGTGGGCGCCCTCGCTCCGAGGAGCGTCGACGAGAGCAAGGAATTCGTCCTGGGACTGGTTGGACAGGGAGAGGTCCAGCTGGGCAGGATCACCGTGATCGTGAGAGGAGGCGAGGATGGCTGACTCCCGGCGCGCCCTCGCGGCCGCCTGTGTGGCCCTGATCCTGGGCACCTGCCACGCGGGCATCGGGTGGAGTCAAGAGGAGACGGAGCCGAGCGTCGCACCGGCGGGTCCGGGGGATTCCGTGCGCCTGGCCATCGACCTGTGGCTCTGGGGCCAGAGCAACGAGGATCCCGAGGCCATCGCCCAGGCCGCGAAGATCCTGGCCAACGGCCCGCTGATCCACGAAGACGAGATCCGGACCGCCGGCGAGCCGATCGAGGGCGACCAGCCAGCCATGACCTTCATCACGCCCCAGGACATCCTCGACGAGGCTGTGGCCCTGGCCACGACGCAGGACAACCGCAAGCTCGCCAGGCGGCTCGCCGCCATCGAGCTGCCCGGGACCCGCGGCACCACCCACCCGGGCACCCTCTACTGCCGCGCGAGCATCCCGCCCGGCATGACGTTCACCTACCGCGTGGAGTTCGAGGCCGTGGCGCCGGCTCTGGCGGCGCTGGCCAACCTGGGCGACGGCCCCTTGACGCTGACCGTGATGGACCTGCACGGCAACATCGTCGCCCGGACCAGCCGCAGCTCACCGGACATGACGCACTGGATCCCCGAGGTCACCGCGCCCTTCCTGATCAAGATCCGCAACCCGGGATCGATCCAGGGGCAGTACCTCTTGCTGTCGAACTGATCAGTAGGTGGTCCCCACGCCGGAGATGCACAGGTCGACCATCGCCCCGAACTTCTCGCGCCAGGCCTCGGGGACCTGATCCGGGTCCAGGTAGTAGTCGTCGTAGGAGGCGCCCTCGTCCAGGACGTGGCGGTCGCCGTCCAGGCGGTACACCGCATCGATGCTGCCGTCCCGGGCGTCGTCCACCAGGATCAGCTCGAACCCCGCCACGTCGTCCAGGTCGTACATGGCGACCGAGTAGTCCGCCAGGAAGTCACGGGCCATCACGAACTCGGCGTCGAAGCGCTGCTGGGTCACCACGTCGCTGGCCGTCGGCACGCCCGGATGGCCCAGGTCGCCGTCCAGGTCGAAGGCCAGGTAGGTCTCCATGAACCAGTCGTTCTCGCCGATCAGCGCGTCGTACGCTCCGTCCCCCTCCCACGCGGGAGTCTCCAGATCCACGAGGCGGAAGTGTGCCGCATCCAGCTGCCAGAAATCGGTGGCCAGGGCGATCTCGGGGTGCTCGGGCCAGTCCTCGAGGAACTCGTTGACCTCGTCCCGGTGGATGTAGAAGTACACCGGCGAGCTGCCGTCCGGCATCCGGTAGTAGAACACGGTCACGCCCATCAGCCGGCCCTTGCCGTCCAGCAACGGGCCCCCGCTGTCCCCGGGGATGCACTCGCTGGTGGCCTGCACGTACCAGGTGTCGCCGTGGGTCTCCACGTAGTGGGCCTGCAGCCGGTCCTTGAGGTCGTCCAGCTCGGCATCGGTCAGCTCCCAGCCCAGGTTCCGGCGGTGGATGTCGAGCTGGGCCAGCAGGTCCGACATGTCGGTCTGCGGCCCCACCGCGGTGATGTGCCCGGGCTTCATCGACCACCGCAGCCCCACGGCCCCGTTGCCGATGCCCGCCACCTCCATACCCGATGCGGGCTGGGACTTGCGCGCGTCGTCCAGGGACACGGTCGCCACCTTGCCGTCCCACTGATCGATGTCCTCGATCTTCATCAGCGCCAGGTCGCGGATCTCGTCGTGGGCGTAGAGCACGGCCGTCAACGGATTCTCGGCCGCCACCATCCGGCCCCGCTTGTCCCGGGCTCCCAGGTAGGCGTGCATCGTGCGGCGGCGCTTGTCGTCCACCTCGGAGTCGTCGGCCACGTGGTAGTTGGTGATCAACCAGCCGTCGCGGTCGATCAGGAACCCGGTCCCCGAGCTCCCCGGCCCCACCAGGAACACCACCGCCCCGGCCCTCGTCTTGTAGACCATGGACCAGTCGGCGGCGCCCCCGCGGCGGTCACCCTCTCGGAGGCGGGGCGGCTGCGGGTG
>CAZITQ010000227.1:0-10735 GCA_964542165.1 uncultured Rickettsiales bacterium | reverse complement strand
GCCGCCAGGGCGGCCGCCCCCCCCCCCAAGAACACGGCCCCCACCCGCAACCCCACCGCCCGGGCGGTGTTGTTGTAGACCTTGGACCCGGCGGCGGCGCCGCCGCGGCTCTTGCCGGGCACCGCGGCGCTCTCCCCGGGCTCCCCGGGCTCTCCGCGCTCGAAGGCTCCGTCGACCAGGAGCTTGCGCAGGCCCTCCTCGGACCAGGCTGCGTCCTTGGCCACCACGGCCTCCGAGATGCTCGCGGGCATCACCGGCTCGGCCGGCTCCTCGCCTTCAACGGCCTCCGCCTCGCCCTCCGTCGGTTCCTCGCCGGCGCTCGCGGGGCCACCCATCGAGCCCACGAACACCAGCACGGTCAGCATCGAAAACCAGTTCACCTGTCGCATGATCTACCCCCTTGACGTGTCGCCACTCCGCGGTGGCAGCGGCGTACGGTATCACACCCGGGCTCGATTCAGGCCCATCGCGCGCGCCGGTCGAATCGGCGTCGTCCCCGACGCTTTCAACGAACGGACGGGCCGAAAGGGTGCGCGGCTTCCTGTGAGCGGTTCTCTCCCCCGGGTTGTCCTCCCCGACACCGCGCCGGGCAACCCGCACTCCCGGGCACCGCGCGCCGACCGGGGTCGCGCCCGGATCGCCGACGTCGGGATGGTCTCGCGTCGGGGCAGGGGCGAGGTGGCACCGGCGCCCGGGGGGGCGCCCGGCGCGGTGTTAGCATGGGCCCGATCGGGAGGCCCCCATGCGCAGATTCCTTCTCCTCGTAGCCCTTACCCTGCCCTTTGCCGCAACGGCCGACGAGGGGGTCACGGCCACCGATCTGGTGGGCAGAGACGACGTCGTGATCGCCCTCGTCGATGGCGAACCGGTACGGTTGTCCGACATCGGCTTCCAGGGCCAGAAGGTCAAGATCCTCGTGCAACTGGAGCAGGCGGCGCGGCTCTCCCTCGAGAACCACCTGTTCGAGCTGCTGGCCACCCGCGCAGCGGCGGGCGCGGGGCTCGACCTGGAGGCCTGGCTCCGGCAGGAGGTGGACGACAAGGTCGCCCCGGTCACCGAGCTGGAGGCGCGTGCGTTCTTCGAGGAGAACCCGCCCCACAGAGACGCCGACTTCGAGGCCATGAAACCCCGGGTGATCGCCTACCTGGAGCGGATGCGGGCCTCGGAGAGGGAGATCGCGCTGTACGACGAGTTGATGGCCGGGCACGGGGTGGAGGTCCTCCTCGAACCCTACCGCGTCCAGGTGTCCGCGGACGACGACCCGGCGCGCGGGGTCTCGGTGGCGCCGGTGACCGTGGTGATGTTCTTCGACTTCCAGTGCGGGTACTGCGACCGGGCACGGCCGACCATGGACGAGCTGCTCGAGCACTACCCGGAATCGGTCCGGGTGGTCTACCGGGACTACCCGCTGGAGAGCCACCCCGCAGCCCAGCGCATGGCGGAGGCCGCCAACTGCGCCCACGAGCAGGGGCGGTATTTCGACTACGCCGACGCCCTGTTCGCGAACATGCGAGCGACCCTGGACACCGACCTGGTCGCCCGGGCCACCGAGATCGGCCTCGACGTGACGCGGTTCGAGGAGTGCCTGTCCAGCGGACGCTACACCGCCGAGGTCGAGGCGGACTTCGTCGACGGCACGGCCGCCGGAGTCACGGGGACGCCAGCGTTCTACGTCAACGGCCGGGTCATCAGCGGTGCCCAGCCGATCGAGGCCTTCCGCAAGGTGGTCGACGAGGAACTCGGACGCTGACAGCACGTCCTTTTCACTTTTTTTTTCGTTTCCTGTGAGCCCCCCCAGGGCCGCGTTTCTCCCAGCTGACCGACGGGACACTCCCCGAGGTCACCTCGCCGGCCCCGGGAATTCGCCCGGTCTCCGGTGAGCGGGTGGGACGGCGCGGTCGCGCGGAGCATGGTGCTCCTCCCGTTCGTCCTCCTTCGCGTGCGCTCTCTATGGCGCGCCCGCGTCGTCCCGCCCACCTCTCTCCTCTGCCTCCCCGTCCTCTCCCGTCCAGACCAGCGTCGCCGCCGTGGCCGAGCTCGTCCCCCGGACCGGGGCGGGTCCGCCCTGGACGCCACTGCTCTCCCACCACTGGCGGGCGTCCTCGTCGCTCCAGGCGTCGGCTTCGGGGCAACGGGCCAGGGCACGTCCCAGCGCCCGGATCCCCCGGGGACGCTCGGCGGGCTTCTTACGCAGGCACCGCATCAGCGCGTCCTCCAGCTCCGGTGACACCGGCTGCTCGGCGACCTCGGCCAGCGGCCGGGGCTGCTGGAACAGCTGCAGGCTCAACACATGGGTCGCGTTCTGGCCCTCGATCGGGAGCTGTCCGGCGACCAGCCAGTACCCCAGGATCCCCACGGCGTACAGGTCGGTCCTGGCGTCCATGGAGGTGGGGTCCGAGATGGCCTCGGGGGCCAGGTAGGACGGCGTCCCGGACACGCCCCGCTCCGCCGCCTGCTCGTCGCCGAGGTCGCGCACCAGGCCGAAGTCGACGACCTTGACCACGTCCGGTACGCCGCCCCGCTGGCAGAGGATCACGTTGGCCGCCTTGACGTCCCGGTGGATCAGCCCGGCGTCGTGGGCCTCGGCCAGCGAGGCGCAGACCTGGCGCAGCACGTGGACGGCCCGGGCGGCCGGCATGGCCCCGCGGCGGCGCACCAGGGTCTCCAGGTCGATGCCCGGCAGATACTCCATCACGTAGTAGAAGATGCCGTCGGGGGTCCTGCCGTAGTCGTAGATCGCCACCGTGTTGGGGTGGCTCAGCTGACTGGTGGCCTGGACCTCACGCTCGAAGCCGGCGATGGCGTCCTCACCCGCCAGCTCGGGTCGCAGCAGCTTCACCGCGGTCGGCCGCTGGAGCAGGGCGTGGCGCGCCAGGAACACCTCCCCCATGCCCCCCTGACCGAGCCGGCTCACCAGCCGGTACTGGCCCAGCTGCTGGGCCTGGCGCACCTTGTGATGCAGCCCATGGACCACCTTGGAGATGGTCGACGAGCCGACCACCGACACCAGCGCCCACCCGGTGAGCAGGGCCGCGCTGAGCTGCCCATCGCCCGGCATGTCTCCCCCGCCGAGGGCCCACCAGACGTAGGCCGGGAGCACCACCGGCGCCGCGGACAGGGTCCCGATGATCGCCGCGCGGCGGGCGCTGGCGGGCAGAAGCGTCGCCCGCACGACCAGGATGTTGGTGACCGCCAGGATCGCGTCGAAACGCTGGTACACCGTGGCCTCGCCCGCCCACCCGTGCACCGCGCAACCCAGGGCGGCCCCCAGCACCACCGCCACGTCCAGCGCCTTGAGCAGACCCAGGGACCGCCGGCGGCCCCGGGCCACCACCCACAGCACGCCGAACACGAACGCCACCCAGAGGATCGCCAGGTTGTGCCACCCCAGCCAGTCCGCCGAGCCCTCCCCCACCGCCGCCAGCAGGTTGACCACCACGTAGAACGCCGCCGTCAGCGGCGTGGCCATCGCCCCGAACACCACCATCCGCCCCTGGAGGAAGGCCCCCTCGGCCCCGGACGCGCCGGTGCCGAGCGCCAGGCCGATCCGGCGGGATGACGCTTCCTCTCCCATGGCTGACAAGGGTAGGGAAATGGCTCAGGGGGCGCCAGCGAAGACCGCTTTGAGGAAGGCCTCCCGCGTCTCCTCGTCCGCCAGCCCGACCTCGTCCACGACGGGTACCTCGGGGAAGCGGGCCGCCACGTGGCTGGCGAAGAGCCCGCGGGTCCTGCCGTGTTCCGCGTCCGGCTCCCTGGACGCGAACAACTTGGCGTCCCCGGGGCCGCACGAGGGGGACCGGCCCTTGAGCACGAATCCGTCGACCGGCCCCAGGTCGGTCACCCAGGCCACGAAGAACGTCTCCATCGCGGCGGTGAAGTCCGTTGCGGTGGAGGGCTGGTAGAGGACGATCCCCCGGCCGTCCTGCACGAGACGAATCGGATCCCTGGGAATGGTCATGCCCATGCCCACCTCGGGGCAGACCGTGACCACGTCCACCCGCTGCCGCAGCGCATCCACGAAGGTGCCCTCCACCCGTTGCCCGTCGTAACGGCAGGCTTCGAAGCCGAGGCAGGCGCTGATCACCAGGCGTGGCGGGCGCGGCTGGGGCATCGCGGTCCTCCATCCAGACAGCCGAAGCTTGACCGATTCACCGGCACGCCGCCACGATGACACAGGAGGATCGTCCACCTTGTCCCTGCTCCGGCTCCTGGCCCTGCTGCTGATGTCGGCCGCCGCCACCGCGGTGGGTACCGGCTGTCCCGGTGACGACGACGATGCCACAGGTGACGACGACACGACGCCGGGCGACGACGACTCGACGGGTGACGACGACAGCGCCGACGACGACGACAGCGCCGGCGATGACGACACGACCGGCGGCACCGACGCCGACGGGGACGGTCACCCCGCGGACGTGGACTGCAACGACGCCAACGCCGATGTCCACCCGGGCGCCGAGCACGCCTGCGACGGGGTGATGGACAACGACTGCGACGGGGTGATCGACGAGAACGAGACCGACGCGGACATGGACGGCTTCACCGACTGCGACGGGGACTGCGACGACCTGAACGACCAGGTGAACCCCCAGGCCTTCGACCGCTGCGACGACGGGCTGGACAACGACTGTGACGGCACCGTCGACGAAGACGGCTACGTGCAGATGGACATCGGCCGGGACCACAGCTGCGGCCTGACCTGTCTGGGCGAGCTGATCTGCTGGGGCGGCAACGGCGAGGGCCAGGCCCAGGTCCCCCCCGAGACCTACACCCAGTTCGAGGCCGGCAAGTTCCACACCTGCGCCCTGCGCGCCGACGAGACCACCGACTGCTGGGGCCGCAACATCAGCGGCCAGTCCGACCCGCCCCAGGAAACCTTCCGGGCGGTGCGCGCCGGGTTCTCCCACAGCTGCGGCGAATACGCCGACGGCACGGTGACCTGTTGGGGTCTCAACGACTCGGGCCAGTGCGTTCCCCCCGAGGAGAGCTTCGACCACGTCACCCTCGGCCACTGGCACGGGTGCGGGGTCACCCTGGACGGATTCGTGCTGTGCTGGGGGGACAACGGCTACTCCCAGTGCAACGTGGTCCAGGCCGAGCAGGGCAACTACGTCCAGGTCTCCAACGGGGGCTTCCACACCGCGGCGCTGACCGCCGACGGCCGCATCGAGTGCTGGGGCTACAACGGCTGGGGCAACTGCAACGCGCCCCAGGCCACCTTCGTCCACGTGGCCTCGGGCATCAAGCACACCTGCGGCATCCTCGACACCGGCGAGAGCCTGTGCTGGGGCGACAACAGCTCGGGCCAGTGCAGCCCGCCGCCGGCGACCTTCATCCACCTGGCCGGCGGCCACGACCACACCTGCGGGCTGACCACCGACGGCGAGATCCTCTGCTGGGGGCTCAACGACCAGGGACAGTGCAACGTGCCGCAGTAGGTGGAGCGGCGATCAGCCGCGGCGACGACCCCCCAGGGCGATCACGAGAAGCAGGAGAACGGCCGAGGTGCTCGTGGCCTCCCCCCACCCCCCCCGGACGCCCTGGCGGCACTCGCAGTCGCTGCTCACGTCATCGTCGTCGTCCCCGGGCTCCCCGGTGGTGTCGTCGTCCCCGGCGCTGTCGTCGTCGTCCGCGGGCGCGCAGTCGTCCAGGTCGTCCCCGTCGACCAGGCCGTCACAGTCATTGTCCGCGCCGTCCTCGCATTCCTCGACCTGCCCCGGGTGGACGTCCGGATCCCCGTCGTCGCAGTCCCCCGGGTCCTCGCACTCGGCGTACCCGTCGCCGTCGCCGTCGTCCTCGTCGTCGGGAAGGTACCCGTCGCAGTCGTTGTCCACCCCGTCGCAGAGCTCCTCGGCCCCGGGGTAGGTCGTCGCGTCCTCGTCGTCACAGTCGTCCTGACACCCCATCACCCCATCGCCGTCGAAGTCCGCCTCGTAGTCGGGCAGCGTCCCCTCGCAGTCGTTGTCCTGGCCGTCGCAGATCTCGGGGGCACCCGGGAAGGTGTCCCCGTTCTCGTTGTCGCAGTCCCCCTGACAGGCGTTGTAGCCGTCCCCGTCCAGGTCCTCGTCCACGTCCTCGTCCGCCTCGCCGTCGCAGTCGTTGTCCACCCCGTCGCACTGCTCGGGCGCGCCGGGGTAGGTCAGGGGATCGGCGTCGTCACAATCGCCACCCGCGGGGAGGTCGGGACACAGCAACCAGCCGTCCCCGTCCCCGTCCACCTCGTCGGGACCGGGCGCCCCGTCGCAGTCGTTGTCGAACCCGTCACACAGCTCGGGGTTGCCGGGGGCGTTGTCGGGGTCGTCATCGTCGCAATCCCCCTCGCAGATGGACACGCCGTCTCCGTCCACGTCCGCCTCCTCGTCGGTGGCGGGATCGCAGTCGTCGTCCACCCCGTTGCAGACCTCCTCGGCATCCGGGTTCACCGCGACGTCCGCGTCGTCGCAGTCCCCGTCGCAAACCGCGAAGCCGTCCCCGTCGCCGTCCGCCTGTTCATTGGTGGAAGGATCGCAGTCGTTGTCGACGCCATCGCAGATCTCGTCGGCCGCGGGGTTCACCGCCGGGTCGTCGTCGTCGCAGTCGTCGTGGTTGGCCACGTGGTCCAGAGGCGGTGCGCAGGCGTCCCAGGTGCTCCAGATGTTGCCGAACCCATCGCCGTCCGCGTCCTCGTACCAGGTCGCCGCATCCAGGGCGTCGTCCTCGTCGGAGACCCCGTCGCAGTCATCGTCCAACCCGTTGCACAGCTCGTCCGCGCCCGGGAACACGGCGGCATCCCCGTCGTCGCAGTCCGTGGCGTCCCCCACGTAGTTAGGCGGCGCGTCGCAGGCCAGGGCCGTGGCATCGGGATCGCCATAGCCGTCGCCGTCGGTGTCCGCGTTCCAGGGCACCGCGTCCAGGGCGTCATCCTCGTCGGAGACCCCGTCGCAGTCGTCATCGATCCCGTTGCACAGCTCATCCGCCCCCGGGTGGATGCCGGGATCGCCGTCATCACAGTCGGTGGCGTCGGCCACGTGATCCGGCGGCGGCGTGCACGCCTCGGTGGACGCGTCGACGTCTCCGTAGCCGTCCCCGTCCAGATCCGCGTGCCAGACCCCCGCGTCCACGGCTCCCTCGTCGACGATCCCGTCGCAGTCGTCGTCCTCGCCGTCACAGGTCTCGGGCGCGCCCGGGTACCGGTCCGCCGCGTCGTCGTCGCAGTCGGTGGCGTCCGCCACGAAGTTCAGGGGCTGATCGCAGGCGACCACGGTCACGGCCACGTTCCCGTAGCCGTCCCCGTCCACGTCGATGTACCAGGTCCAGGCGTCCAGGGCGTCGTCCTCGTCCACCTCCCCGTCGCAGTCGTTGTCCACGGCGTCACAGAATTCGTCGGCGCCGGGGAACACGCCGGGATCGTCGTCGTCACAGTCCCCGCCGCACTCGGTGTAGCCGTCCCCCTCGAGCTCGAAGCCCTCGTCCACCTCCCCCTCGCAGTCCTCCTCGGCGCCGTCGCAGACCTCCGCTGCGCCCGGATGGACCGCCGCGTCGCCGTCGTCGCAGTCGTCCCCGCCGCAGGCCAGATCCAGGTACCCATCCCCGTCCACGTCGTCGCACAGAGCGTCGGCGGCCCAGTAGACCGCGTTGAGCGCGAGCTGCTGGCCCCACGCCTGGTCGATGGCCAGGTCGCAGTCGCTGGTGATGTGGTGCATGTTCAGGTAGGCCACCCGTCCGGATCCGTACTCCCAGTGGGCCACCAGCGGATCGCCGTCGTTTCGGGTGACGGGCACCACGCCTCCGGCGCGGACCACGGGCCCGTCGTAGTCCTCGTACCCCGCGGGATCACCGGGATTGAACGTCACCCCGTCCAGGAGCGGATCGGCCGGGTCGACCACCACCGCCTCCAGGGTCCCGCTGTGGTACTTGGTCCGGCTGCCCGAGTAGAACGGGAAGTAGGTCTGGTCGACCCCGTAGTTGCCCATGGCCCAGGCGTTGGCCACCATCCCGCCTCCGCCGGCCACGTAGGCATCGAACTCGGTCTCGTCGTAGCAGTCGCAATTCCCCCAGATCCAGATCACGTCGAACTGGTTCAGGGTGGCGGCGTCACAGGTCGAGAACACGGTGACGTCGATGTCCGGCTGGCCGTCCAGCAGGGTCTCGAGGTCGTCGGTCCAGAAGGTGGAACCGTAGAGCACTCCCACGTCGAGGGCGCGGGCAGGCGCGGTCACGACCGAAGACGCGAGGATCGCGACGGTGACGAGGTGCCGGGGCGAGAGACAGAGCGCTGTTCGCTTCGGGTTCATGGGCGGATTCCTCCTCCTCGCGCACCAGCATAGCGGGATCCCCTGGCCACCCCGCGCGGATCCGCAGCACTCCCCTACTTTTCCGCCGTTTGGAGCCGATGCCGTTTGAATCCACGGGGCGTGTGTGCGGCGCGGCGATCGAATAACGGCCGTCCCTCGGACGACTACCAACGCAGAGAGTGGAGAGCGCAACCATGTGTGGCATCGTCGGATACGTCGGACACCGGGACGCGATCGACGTCCTGATCCCCGGACTGGAGCAACTGGAGGAGCGCGGCTACGACTCGGCCGGGCTGGCGGTGGCCAACGGCCACGGCATGAAGGCGATCAAGCTGGTCCCCGAGAACTCCGCTTCGCCGAGCAAGGAGCTGAGGGAGCACCCCGAGATCTCAGGGTTCCGCGGCTCCACCCTGGGCCTGGCCCACACCCGCTGGGCGACCCACGGGGCGGTAACCGTGCCCAACGCCCACCCCCACACGGACGCGCAGGAGCGGATCTGGGTCGCCCACAACGGGATCATCGAAAACGAAGCCGAGATCCGGGCCGAGCTGCGATCCGCAGGGGAGCAGATGCGCTCCGAGACCGACAGCGAGCTCATCGCCCACCTGATCGGCCGCGCCCTGGACGCTGGCCCGGCCCTCACCCTGGAGGAGGCGGTGCGGGTGGCCGTGGCCCAGCTGGAGGGGACGTGGGGCCTGGTCGTGGCCTCCGACGACCACCCCGACGAGCTGGTGGTGGCCCGCAACGGAAGCCCCCTGCTGGTGGGCAAGGGCGACGGCGAGATGTTCATCGCCTCCCTCGAGGACGCCTTTCTGCGATTCACCCGACGGATGATCGTGCTCGAGGACGGCGACGTGCTCACCGTCCGCGCCGACCAGCTCCAGGGCTCGCACCACGAGACCGTCGAGCTGGAACACGAGGACCTGGTGGTCGAGGACGCCATCGAGTCCGAGCACACGATGCAAAAGGAGATCCACGCCCAGCCGACCACCATCCTCAACGCCGTCAACCACGGCGGGCGGCTGCTGTTCGGCCGCGGCACGGCCAAGCTCGGCGGGCTCGACGCTCGCGCGGACGATCTGCTGGCCACCCGGCACCTGCGCACCGTGGCCTGCGGGACGGCCCGCTACGCGTCGGACTACGGCGTCCAGCTCATGGAGCAATACGGCGGCTTCGAGACCGTCCAGTCCCTGGCCGCCTCCGAGGCCCGCCCCGAGTGCTTCCCCACCGAGACCGCCGTACTCGCCGTCAGCCAGTCCGGCGAGACCATGGACACCCTGGACGTCCTCAAGCGAGCCCGCGAGGAGGGGCACACCCTCTTCTCCATCGTCAACCGGGTCGGCAAGGCCATCGCCCGGGAGACCGGCCTGGGGGTCTACACCAACTCCGGCGCCGAGAAGGCCGTGGCCTCCACCAAGGTGTTCACCGCCCAGGCGGTGGTGTTCGTGTTGATGACCCTGTGGTTCGGCCGCCGGCGCGGCAGCGTCAGCAAGGACGAGGGCCGCCGGGTGGTGCGCGAGCTCATGGCCCTGTCGGACAAGGTGGCCGACATCCTCGCCCGCGAGGACGAGGTCGTGAAGCTGGCCGAGGTGGTCAACGGCGCCGACGACGTCTACTACATCGGCCGCGGTCTATCGGCCCACATCGCGTCCGAGGGCGCGCTCAAGATCACCGAGGTGGCCTACCTGCACGCCCAGGCCCTGGCCGCCGGCGAGCTCAAGCACGGCCCCATCGCCCTGCTGGAACCCGACTTCCCGGTGGTGGCGCTCGTCCCCGACGACGAGACCCGCGACGACATGATCTCCGCGCTCAAGGAGGTCAAGGCCCGTGGGGCGCGCACGATCGTGATCGCCGAGCAAGGCGCCCGCGTCCCCGACGACTGCGCCGACGCCCTGTTCCCGATCCCCGCCAGCCACCCCTGGCTCGCCCCCCTGCTCTGCGCCATCCCCCTGCAGCTGCTGGCCTACCACGTGGCCCGGATCCGCGGCATCAACCCGGACCGGCCCCGCAACCTGGCCAAGAGCGTGACGGTGAAGTAGGTCGAGCTGCGGGAACCACCGCCGTGGCGCCCGACAGGCTCCTAGGCCCAGCGGCGACGGGCCAGAAGCACGGCCGACAGCATGGAGATCAAGCCGATCCCGAGCGGTGGTTCGTGTCCCGACATCCGGCAACTACACCCCACCCCCATCTGATCCTCGTCGTCGTAGGAGTTCGGACCCATCGGCGGATCGTTGGTGTCGTCGTCGTCGCCGGACTCGCCGTCGACCACGCCGTCGCAGTCGTTGTCCACGCCGTCGACGACGTCGTTCGCACCGGGGTGGGTGTTGGGGTCGTGGTCGTCGCAGTCGCCGTCGGCCTCGGAGTAGCCGTCACCGTCGTCGTCGGTCACGTCCAGGTCCTCGTCGGTCTGGCCGTCGCAGTCGTTGTCCAGGTGGTCGCCGATCTCGGCGGCGCCGGGATAG
>CAZITQ010000226.1:605-15158 GCA_964542165.1 uncultured Rickettsiales bacterium | reverse complement strand
CGACGAGGTCTGCGAGGACGAGATCGACAACAACTGCGACGGCCTGACCGACTCCGAGGACGAGGAGAACTGCGGAAACGCGCTCCCCGTCGCCGACGCGGGGTACGACCAGCAGTCCCGGTACCTCGCCGGTCCCGTCACCCTCCGTTTCGACGGTAGCGGCAGCGCCGACCCCGAGGGCACGGACCTCATCTACAACTGGGAGATCGTCGAAGAGCCCGAGGGCGGCATCGAGTTCGCGAAGCTCGTGACCTCCACCGCCAGCCCCTACGCCTTCCTGGTCGTACAGGTGGCCGACATGGGTACCGGACCCTGGGACTTCGGCCTCGCCCTGACCGTGGTCGAGGATGCCGGCAGCGGCAACGCGAGTGAGCCCGACATGGTGCGGGCCCACGTGTTCGTCGACGACCCGATGATGGCGCCGAGCCGCTGTGACGCCTCTGCGTCGGGCAAGCCCTCGCCGGTCTCCCTGCTGCTGCTGGTCGGCGGGCTGGCCCTGCTCTCCCTCCGCCGCCGCTGATCAGGACCAAGGCCGGTCCCGGCCGGCCACCCAAGACACACGGATCCGAGCCGCTCGACGGCGTCCCCTCTTCCTCCAGCAGCCGGACGGCGGGACGGCGGATCCGGGGAGGACGAGCCCGATGTGCGGAATCGTTGGATACGTCGGCAAGCGCAAGGTCGTCCCGATCCTCGTGGAGGGATTGAAGAGGCTGGAGTACCGCGGCTACGACTCGTCCGGAGTGGCGACCGTTGGCGCCGCCGGTCTGAGGATCCACAAGAAGGCAGGCAAGATCCGCGAGATGGAACGCACCGTCCCGCAGAGCTACCTGACCCTCGAGGGGGCCTGCGGCATCGCCCACACCCGCTGGGCGACCCACGGTCCCCCCAACGACGTCAACGCCCACCCCCACACCTCCACCAGTGAGCGCATCGCGGTGGTCCACAACGGGATCATCGAGAACTACGCGTCGCTCAAGCAGATGCTGATGGAGGACGGGTACGTCTTCGTCACCGAGACCGACACCGAGGTCCTCGCCCACCTGATCCACAAGCACTACAAGGACGACCTGGACGAGGCGGTCAAGAGCGCGCTGCTGTACGTGCAGGGGACCTACGGGATCGCGGTGGTCGCCGACGACCGGCCCCACGAGATCGTGGTCGCCCGCAACGGCTCCCCCATCGTCCTGGGCGTGGGCGACGACGAGATGTTCGTGGCCAGCGACGTGACGGCGATCATCGCCTACACCCAGCAGGTCATCTACCTCGAGGATGGCGAGACCGCGGTTCTCCACCCGGACGACTACCACACCACCACCCTGGACGACACTCGGGTCGACAAGGACGTGCAGGAGGTGGATTGGCGGATCGATCAGATCGAGAAGGGCGACTACGAGCACTTCATGCTCAAGGAGATCGCCGAACAGCCCGCGAGCATCCGGCGGGCCTACCGGGGGCGGGTGGTCCCCGAGTACGGCACGACCCGCCTGGGCGGCCTGAACATCGAGCGCCGCGACTTCTTCGACATCAACCGGATCTGCCTGATCGCCTGCGGAACCAGCTACCACGCGGGGCTGGTGGCCAGCTACCTGCTGGAGTCCCTGGCCCGGGTGCCCTGCGCCGTGGAGGTCGCGAGCGAATTCCGGTACCGCAACCCGATCATCGAGAAGCACACCCTCTACTTCGCCATCAGCCAGTCCGGCGAGACGGCGGACACCCTCGCCGCGCTGCGGGAGATCCAGCGCAAGGGCGGGCGGGTGCTGGGGCTGGTGAACGTGGTCGGTTCCACCATCGCCCGGGAGTCCGACGGAGGGATCTACATCCGCTCGGGACCCGAGATCGCCGTGGCCTCCACCAAGGCCTTCACGTCCCAGGTGGTGGCCCTGCTGCTGTTCACCATCACCATCGGGCGGATGAAGGACATGTCCCCCGCCGTGGGGAGCCGGCTCCTCCGGGCGCTGGACGCCATCCCGGAGCAGGTGGAACAGGTGCTGGAGAACGCCGCCCAGGTGGAGGCCCTGGCCGACAAGTACCTGGACAGCGAGTTCTGCCTCTTCCTGGGGCGGGGCATCAGCTACCCGGTGGCCATGGAGGGGGCGCTGAAGCTCAAGGAGGTCTCCTACGTCAACGCCGAGGGCCTCCCCGCTGCAGAGATGAAGCACGGCCCCATCGCGTTGATCCACGAGAACACGCCGGTGATCTTCGTGGCGCCCAGGGACGAGCTGTTCGACAAGACCCTGTCGAACATCGAGGAGGTCCGGGCGCGCAAGGGCCGGATCATCGTGATCACCAATCCGGACCCGAACGACACCCGGGCGGAGGACCTGGCCGAGGACGTGATCCACGTCCCGGCCACCGAGGACGCCCTCTCGCACCTGTTGACCGTGGTACCGTTGCAGCTGTTCAGCTACTACGTGGCGGTGAAGCTCGGCAGGGACGTGGACCAGCCACGCAACCTCGCCAAGTCCGTCACCGTGGAGTGAGCCCATCGAGCGCTTGAAGCTGCTGGCGCCCCTCGGGGTGCTGCTGGTCGCGATCGGGGTGCGGGCGTTCACGCTCGACGCTCCCCTGTACGAGGCGCACCACATCCGCCAGAGCGACACCGCCACCATGGCGCGGAACATGGTCCGCCACGGGCTCGATCCCTTCCACCCGCGGCTGGACTGGACCGGCCGCGAGGCCCAGGTCGTCGAGAGCGAGTTCCCGATCTACGCCTTTGCGGTGGCCGTGGCCTGGCGACCTCTCTCCTCCCCCTCGGTTCCGGTCGCCAGGGCGCTCACTCTGGCGGGGATGGCCCTGCTGATCTGGGCCGTGGGTGCGGTCGCCGCCCGCCTGGGGGATTCCTGGGACCGGGCTCCGGCGATGCTGCTGGTGGGATTCGCCCCGCTGTCGCTGGTGTTCGGGAGGGCGGTGATGCCCGACGTCTGGGCGCTGGCCCTGGGGTGGGCGGGGCTGTGGGCGTTGACCCGTCTGCCCGCCGAGGACGAGGCGGGGACCGCCGATACGCTGTGGACCCTGGTCGGTGCGGCGCTCCTGGCGCTGTCGGCCCTGGGGAAGCTGCCGATGTTCGTGCTGTGGCCTCCCGCGCTGCTGCTCGTGTGGCGGGCCGCGCCCGCGCGGCGTGCGATGCGGGTCGGCGCCATCCTGGCAGCCGCCCTGCCCGCCGCCGTGTGGACGGCCCACGCGGCCTCCCTGGGCGACGCCAGCGGCTTCTCGCTGGGCGTGGGATTCGAGTCGGGCAAATGGGCGACCCTGCCCGTGTTGCTGGATCCCCTCACCTGGCGGGCCTACGCCGGTGTCCTGGGCAGCGAGGCCATCCTGATCATCGGGTTCGTGGGCATCTTGTGGGCGATGTACCGTGTGATGCGGGATCGGTCCCTGGACCCGGTCTGGCTGGGCATCGCGTCGTTCGGGGTTCTCGCGGTGGCGGCGGCGCCGGCGGTGCGGGCACACGACTACTACTTCCTTCCCCTGGTGGCCTGGGCGTCGGTGGCCGCCGGCCGGGGGGTGCGGCTGGCCATGGGAGGGTGGGTGGGAACGGCGGTGATGGCCGTCGCCCTTCTGCTCTCCATCGTCCCCGGCGCCGTGGCCACGCAGCGACTGCTGTCCCAGGACGAGGTGCCGCGCTGGCAGGGGGAGCAGATGGCGTCTGCGGTGGCCTTCGACGCCACGGTGCTGGTCTGCGACCCCTACGTGCCCTCGGTGCTGTGGGCGGCGGACCGGCGGGGGTACAAGACCCTGACCTTCGCCCTGGACGACCTGGAGCGCTACCGGGCGCTCGGGGTGACCGACCTGTGGCTGACGGCCGCCTGCAACGGCGGCCTGGAACCATCTCTGCTTGACGATCTGGAGACCCGGTACACCGTGACCGCGTTCGAGGAATGGGCGTGGCACGTGGACCTTGGAGGCGAACCATGACCACGATCCTGGTGACCGGAGCCGGTGGGCCCATGGGCTGCAACGTGACGCGTTCGCTGCGGGCCGCGCCCGAGGGCTTTCGCCTGATCGGGACCGATGCCAACCGCTGGCACCTACCCCTCGGCTTGACCGACGAGATCTACCTGATCCCGCCGGCCAAGCAGATCGACGACTACCTGGCCGCCCTGGACCGGATCGTCGCCGACGAGGGGATCGACGTGATCTTCCCGACGCACCCCGTCGAAGTGAGGGCCATCAGCGCCCATCGGGAACGATTCGGCACCGCTACCCTGCTCCCCGCCCACCAGGCCATTCTCTGCGGTCAGAACAAGTACGACAGCTACGTGCGCTGGGAGGAGGCGGGGCTGCCGCTGCCGAAGACCTACCTCCTCGAGACACCCGCGGACGTGGACCGTGCCTTCGACGAGCTGGGGACCCGCCCGGTGTGGGTCCGCGGAGCCGGTGTCCCCGGCGCCGGTATCGGCGTGGCCAGCCTCCCGTGCCGCGACCGCAAGGGCGCCCTGGCCTGGATCGAGTACTGGGAGGGCTGGGGAGGGATGGCGGCGAGCGAGTACCTGCCGGGCGACAATCTGACCTGGCTCGGGGTGTACCGGGACGGCGAGCTGATCGCGACCCAGACCCGGGAGCGGTACGAGTACGTGATTCCCCACGTGTCCCCCTCGGGGATCACCGGCGCGCCGGCGGTCAGCCGGACGGTCTCGCGGGTGGACGTCAACGAGATCGGTGAGGCGGCGGTCCCGGTGATCGACCCCCACCCCAACGGCGCCTACTTCGTGGATCTGAAGGGCAACGACGACGGCGTGCCCTGCATCACCGAGGTCAACGTCGGGCGGTTCGGCACCACGATCCACTTCTACACGGAGGCGGGGTTCAACTTCCCGCGCCTCTACGTGCAGCTCGCGCTGGGTCAGGACCCGAAGCTGGGAAGGGTACGCAACCAGCTGGACGAGGGCATGACCTGGGTGCGGACCCTGGACTGCGGGCCGGTCCTGGTGCGGGATCCCTCCCGGTTCGACGTACAGGAGCTGGGCACTTGGCGTTGACCGAGGCCCTGAGCCCGCCCCTGGGCGAGGGCGACGCCGTGCTGTTCGACATGGACGGCACCTTGCTGTTCCTGCCGGTGGACATCGACGCGGTCCGGGATCGCCTCGCCGAGTTTCACCGGGGATACGGCCTCGAGATGACCTTCCGCCCCCTCACCGACGACCTGTCTGCCGCTGCGGGGCGCCTGGAAGAGCTGCTGAGCCCGGCGGAGGCCCGGGCTGCCCAGCGCTGGGCCCGGGCGACGGTGGAGCAGGCCGAGGTGGACGCCGCGTCCGAGCTGCGACCCCGTGAGGGGGCGCTCGAGGCGTTCCGCGTGCTCGGCGAGCGGGGTGTCCACCGGGCCGTGGTGTCCAACAACACCCGGCGGGGCATCTGCGCGGCCCTGGAAGCCGTCGGCATCGAGCCCGACGGACTGGGGGCCCTGGTGTCCCGGGACGACGTCCCCAGTCCCAAGCCGGCCCCCGAAGCCGTGGAGCTCGCCCTGAGGACGCTGAAGGCCGAGGGCTGGGATCCCGTGGGAGACGAGGAGCAGCCGGCGCGCTGGTTGATGGTCGGCGACGCGCCGTCCGATGTCATGGCCGCGTCCTCCTGCCGTGCAGACAAGGTCCACCCGCGGCTCACCCGGCCCTGCATCGTGGTCGTCGGCGGTGGGCTCGCCGGCCGCGGCTCCCTCGCCGGTCCCGGCGCAGACCACGTCCTCACCGACGACCGGGCGCTCTACGACCTGCTGGTGGGGGCTCGACCGGAAGGGGAGGCCGGCTAGATACCGACCTCGATCAGGCTGTCGGCGGGGATGACGTCGATGAAGACGCGGGCGGCGTCGAGGACGCGGTTGTCGGCCTCGTACCACAGATCGACGCCGATGACGTGCAGACCGATGTCGTCGACCTGGGGGATCCACAGGAAGGTGCCCGCGGCGGGATCCACGTGGGCGCCCTCAGGCGCTCCGCTGATCACGAAGTAGGTCTCCGCCGGGTCGACCTCCCACAGATCCGCCGAGAACTCCAGCAGCAGCTCCTGGCCCACGTGTACGGTCACGTCGTCGTCCACCAGGATCTCTCCGGCGGGGTCCGGGCTGCCGTGGGTCAGCGGCTCGTTCTCCCCGGTGGCCGCCAGGCGGTTCTCGGGGATCGAGTCGTCGTCGTCGTCGAGCAAGGCACCCAGGTCGTCGCGGAACTCCGGGGCCCCGAAGTCGGGGGAAGGCACGTCGCAGCCGGCCGCGAGCGCCAACGCCGCGGTGATGGCCAGGGCGAGCAGCCCCTCAGCTTTGTGTCGTCCAGTCATCGTTCTCTACTCTCCTCGCATCGTGGGTCTCCCGCGGTCTCGTCGCGGCGGGGACCGGTCACGCCGGGGTCACGCCCAGCAGGACCTCCATCTCCTCGATATCGTCCTCGTCCAGATCCTCGGTGCGCTGCTCGAGCTCCATCAGCTTGCGGATGACCGCGATGCGGACCTCTTCTTTGAGCTCGGCCATGTCGTCCGGGCGTACCCTCACGACGAAACGGCGGGCCAGGGCGGTGTCCCGATCCCCCTGCACCAGGATCTGCTTGCAGGCCTTTCGCAACCCGGACAGGAAGAGCCCGAAGCCCTCCACCAGGTTCTCGAACTCGTCGTCTTCGCCCAGGTACATGTGAACCGGCTTGTTCAGACCGCGGTAGACGACCTTGCCGCGGCCGACCATCTTCTCCTCGCACAGGCCCATCTCCATCAGCGTCTCGATGGCCAGGCGGGCGTAGTTCACCTCGTAGTTGATCGGCAGCTCCCGGGCGATCTCGTCCAGCTCCATCGGCCGGTCCATGATCATCAGGTAGACCTTCTTGCGAAGGTTGTAGTCCTGACCGGCCACGTCCTCGACGGCATTCTCCTTGTAACGCTTCTTGATCTTCTTGACGGTGCGCAGGGCCGTATCGAAGGCCAGCGAGATCCTCGTGGAGGTCCGGAAACGCGACTCGGCCCGGTCGTAGAGCGCGAGCACGAACAGCTCCTTGGCACGGGCCACGGTCAGGTCGAGATCCAGCACCAGGTCGGCCGCCATCTTCAGAACGTTGAAGACGATCTTGGCCTCCTGGGCGGCCTCCTCCTCGTCGGGCTGGTAGATCTTGCGTCGTTCGAACACCGGGTTGACCTGAGCCATCGTTCCTCCCGAACCTTGTTCGGGCAGTCCTGAGTGTGCCGCCTGGCTCCCCCTCGGGGTAGGGCACGGGATTGCCCGCTTCGAGTCCTGGAAGCTTGCAAGCGCGATGCCACTATCGGCGCAGGCGTGGCAAAAAACCGCAACTACTTGAAAACATGACGGAAAACACTTGTTTGTCGGGGTTCGTCCCGCTCGGGCTACCGGGGCGGTCGATTCCGGTGCGCGGGGGTTCCGGACATCGATGTCACGATCCGCGTCGGAGGTACCTCAGCAGGTGCACGTCCAGCAGATTCTCCTCGTATCCGCGAATGTCCGGAGCGAGGAGGTAGGGCATGGTGTAGTGGAATACCGGGATCAGGGGCAGGTCCCTCAGCAGGATCTCCTCGGCCTGGCGCAGGTGCCGCCCGCGGCGAGCTGGATCCGACTCGGCCCGGGCCTGGTTCAGCAGAGCGTCGAACTCCGGCTCGCAGTACCCGGTGCTGTTGTTGCTTCCCTCGCAGTACCAGGGCTCCAGGAACGCCATCGGATCGCGGTAGTCGCCGATCCACCCCGACCGGGCCACGTCGAAGTCCCCCACCTGTTGCCGGTGGAGGTAGGCCGTCCACTCCGAGGTCTCCAGGCGGACGTCGATGCCCAGGTGCTCGCGCCACATGCCCTGGATCGCCTCCGCGATGAGCCGGTGCATGTCCATCGCGTTGGAGGCGAGCTCGAGGGTGGGGAAGGCCTCCCCCCCCGGATAACCCGCGGCCGCGAGCAGCTCCCGGGCCCGCGCCGGATCGAACTCTCCGCCGTACGGGCCGTCGTAGCCGGGGAGCCGGGGCACGACGTTTCGCGCGGGGTGCTCGTCGGCCTTGGTGACGTGGTCGACGATGGCTTGCTTGTCGATGGCCAGGTTGAGGGCGTGCCGCACCTGCAGGTCGTCCAGGGGCGGACGCTCGGTGTTGCACATGTAGTAGTACGTGGCCAGGTAGTCGGCGATGTGGAAGTCGTCCCGGCTGTGCTTGAGCCGGGGGATGTAGGCGTGGGGTACGGCGAACAGCCAGTCGATGTCACCTGCCACGTACATCTTGTAGCGCGCCGCGGTGTCGTCGATGATCCGCACCTCCGCCTGCTCGATGGTCACCGACTCGGCGTCGTGATGTCGGGCGTTACGTGCCAGGGTGATGTGGTCCAGGGGAACCCACTCGGCGAGTACGAAGGGCCCGTTGCCCACGAAGTTCTCCGGTCGGACCCAGCGGCTGCCCTCCCGCTCCACCACGTGCCGCGGCACGGGCGCGAAGCCCGGGGTGGCCAGCAACTCCAGGAGATAGTGGGTGGGCGCGTCCAGCTCCACCATCAGCGTGTGGTCGTCCAGCGCCCGCACCCCCAGGTGCTCCGGCGGAAGCTGCCCGGCGGAGACTTCCTTGCCCCCGGTGAGATACCAGGTGTACTGGGCGACCTTGCTACCGGTGGCGGGGTTGGCGACCCGCTGCCAGGCGTACTCGAAATCGTGGGCCGTCACCGGCGTCCCGTCGCTCCACAGCGCGTCGTCCCGCAGGTGGAAGGTCCACAGGGTGTCGTGCTGCTCGGCCTCCCAGGAGTGGGCCATCCCGGCGCGCGGGGGTCCGTCGTCCGGAGCCAGCACGGTCAGGCCCTCGAAGAGGTTGGGCAGGATCCGCCCGCACGAGGACTCGGCGCAGAGCCCGGGATCCATGAACTCGGGCTCCGAGTCGGCGTAGCGGAACACCTGGACGGGGTCGGGATCGGCGCAGCCGGCCACGAGGGCGAGGGCGAGGATCGGGAGGAGGGGGAGCAGGGGCTGGGGCTGGGGATTGGGCACGGGGGGATTCTACATGTGAACCACGAATCCCAGCTCGAAGGTGAACTCGCCGACGCCGAGATCACCGAAGCGATCGAAGGTGTAGGCGGGTGCGAAGGTGTGACCCGCCTCGAGCACCATACCCACGGTGCCGTTGCGGATGGCACGGTTGACCTTGCCACCCAGGTCCTGGTGGCTGCGCTCGCGGACGCCGCGGGGGAAGAGGATCTCCGTCCCGGCGCTCAGGGTCAGCTCGGGGCGGACGCTGGTCTCCTTCCAGTACCCCTGGAAGCCGCCGGCCGGGGCATCGAAGGTGACCTCGGCGCGGGTCACGCCGAACACGACCCGGGCGAACGGCAGGATCACGCCGCGCCAGTTGGGGTGGACTCGCACGCCGACGCCGAAGCCGTCCGTGCGCAGCCGCGCCGTCATCGACGCGTCGTAGTCACCCGCCGCCAGGGTGGTCCGCCGGAGCATCTGGGCGTGGGTGTATTCCCCGGTGACGTCCAAAAACGGCAGCAGGTGGAATCCGATCTCCGGGTTCAGCCGGTCCACGTAGTGACGGTCGGCGAAGAAGCTCATCTCCGGCTCGAAGGCGCCCATGGTGGACCAGCGGATGCTGAAGTCCACCTCGGGGAACTCCTTGGCCATCGCGCGCGTCGGCAGCAGGGCCGCCAGCGTCAGGATGCACAGAAGACTCGTGTGCCTGGTCATGGTGGTCACCTCCCTCAATCCAGCAGTCCGACGAGGCCGTAGCCGTAGACGGTGGGGAACCCGGCGGGCATCGCCAGGGGTCGATAGGGGTTGAGGAACGTCAGCAGACCCAGCGGTTCGTCGTGGACCACGTAGGCGAAGCTGCGGTCCTCGGCGTTGTCGAGGGCGTGCACCATGCCCACGGCGTCCGGGTTCTCGGCGACGCCGATGATCACGGCCTCGTAGGTGCTCAACGAGTACCGCACGAGCTTGTTGGAGTTCTTGAGGACCACCATCACGTAGCCGATGGGCTCGATGGCCTCCTCCTCGGACGGGAGGAAGGTCAGGTCGTGGGGCTCCGACTCCAGCAGGATGGTCGACGGGTGTCGCTGCTCCAGGTTGAACATGCTCAGCCGGCCGGTGCCGTACCCGCTGCTGGTGTGGAAGATGACCGCGGTCTGCCCGGTCGGGTCGAGCTCGATCCGCTTGATGGGCCCCTCGGTGAGATAGGTCTCGACCTCGGGGGCTCCGTCGTCGAACTCGATGGTCGCGAAGCTACTCTGCTGGTAGCTGGCGTTGTACAGCAGCGCGAAGGGGACGGCGGTGTCGTCGTCGAGCACCACGGTGTCGACCCCGGTGCCCAGGTCCAGGCTCTCGGGCTCGAAGACCACGTTGTCGAACACCACCACCGAGGTGCTGCCGCCGGCCACGATGGTCTGCTCCCCGTCAGGGGTGACCTGGATGTCGCGGGGCACGAACGGTGTCGCGATGATGGTCTCGAAGATCCCCGAGTCCATGTCGATGATGTAGACGTCGGTCTCCCCGCTCACCGAGGCGAAGCAGCGCGAGCTGTCCGGGCTGGTCCGGACCAGGCTCGGCTGGGCCGGATCGGCGGAGTCGAGGCTGAAGGGGTACTTCAGCACGTCCAGGGTGCCCATGTAGAGCACCGCCAGGTCGGTCCGCATGGGGATGACCGCCTTGGAGCCGTCGGCGGTGAAGACCACGTCCGTGGGCCGGGCCTCCAGCGTCCGGAATTCCACGGTGCGGGGCTCGGCCGACAGATCGATGATCGCGATCTCGTTGGGATTGACCGATCCCTGACCGATGAGGTCCTCCTCGCTCACGTCGCCGCCGATGAAGCTGACCACCACGTCGCCCTGGGGCGAGAAGATCAGCTGATCGAAGAACGGCCGCAGCTGGAGTTCGTCGGGGACGTACTCCTCCGGGTTGGCCTCGAAGGCCTCGATGTCGATCACCGACAGGGTGTGGTCGTCCTGGTTGATGGTGTAGATGTGGGCCGGGGCGTCCACGCCCTGGTCCGTCGTCAACACCCGCGGGTTGCGCCCCACCTCCACCGACCGGACCTCCCGGGTGACCCGGTCGACCTGGATGACCCGGTTGCCGTACGGGGACAGCAGGTAGACCTTGCCGTTGATGGAGACCGAATCGGTGGTCACCAGGTCATCGGGGACGTGCCACCAGCTCTCGTCCTCGCACCCGCTGCTCAGCAGCAGGACCGAGGTCGCCAGCAGTAGCGTGGGCAGCCACGTTCGCGCGCGCATGCTAATTCTCCTCACTCGATGCCCGAGTTGAGCTCGAAGCCGGTCACGGTCTGGACCGCGAGGTCGTCAGGTTCGATGAAGCTGATACGGCCCAGCGGGTGGTCCTGGGAGACCCAACCCACCGGCACCGGCAGTCCCTCTTCTTCGGGCATCACACCCACGTGGACCGGGTACGACGGCACCAGGACGTCGTCCACCAGCCGCGAGTCGTAGTCGATGACGCCCACGTAGCGGTTCTGGTCCATCATGAACATGGCCTTGTCACCGGCGTCGAAGTTCGCCAGGGACATCAGCTCGTCCTCCAGCAGCACTGCGTTGGGCACGAAGGTCCCCTCGTCGATGCTGATGATGGTCATGACGTAGTGGTCGCTGTAGATGTCGCTCTCCCCCGCGGCATCCGCCAGGCTATGAATCGCGAGCATCGACTCGCCGTCCGGAGCCATCACCATCTGGTCGATGGGCTTCTCGAGACGCTTGATCGTCAGCTCGTCCGTGGAGCGATCCCACATGGTGATGCGGTCCGTGAGCTCCGCGGTGGTGAAGAGCACCGCCACGTCGCCGACCGGAGCCATGGACACGCTGCCGATGGTCTCGGTGTCGGGCAGGTCGACCACGTCCGGGGCCTCCTCGGGGTCGGTGGCCAGGAAGGTTCGCAGCTCCCGGCTGGTGCGGCTCACCACCACGATCTGGTTGCCGTCGGGGCTCAGGTCCATGTCCGTGGGGTCGGTGCCGGCGTAGAGCCATGCCAGGTCGCCGGTGTCGAGATCCACCACCTGGATCGCGTCCTCGCTGTTGTAGCGGATGAACGCGAACTCGCCGGTGGGCTCGACGGCCACCTCGGCGGCCTCGGGGGGATCGAAGGGATCGGCCTCCAGGTCGATCAGCTGGGGATCGGGCGTGTCCACGGTCAGGTCGACGGTGGTGATGAACTCGTCGGAGATGATCACCGCCTGGGCGCCGTCGTCGGCGAACTTGACCTGCTTGGGATTGAAGCCCACCGAGAAGTCGTGGCTGACCATCCCGTCCAGGTCCACGATGGAGACCTCGGTGTACGACAGCACACCCTGGAAGTTCTCGGTGCCGTCCAGGAGCGCGGTGTTCAGGAAGCACACCGCGTGGCCCCCGGACGGGGACATGGTCATGAAGTTGAAGTCCTCCCGCACCGGCACGGTGGCGACCTCGTCGGTCTGGACGTCGACCACCGACACCGAGTCCTCGCCGTCGTTGAACACGGCGGCGCGGGTGTAATCGGGGGTGACCAGCACCATGGAGGGCTCGTCGCCCACCTCGATGGTGGTGATCTGCCGCGTCTCCACGTTCACCTTGGAGACCGAGTCCCGGTTGGGGTTGACGATGAACACGTAGATGTCGCCCGGGGCCGGGGGCACCGACACGAAGTCGTTCTCGTCCTCGGGGGGACCGGTGTCGTCGTCGTCGTCGTCCGCCAGGTCGTCGTCATCGCCGGTGGCGTCGTCGTCACCCCAGTAGTCGTCGTCGTCACCATCGGCCTCCGGGGCCATGGAGCCAGACATTTCGTAGTCCACACACGCACCCGCGAGCAGGCCGAGGGCGAGGACCAGGATCGAGGGCCAGGCGAGGGCCGCCGAGGGTCGGAAGGTGTTGTTCATGGTTCCTCCTCGAGCCATGTGCCCGGTGGCTCTGCGAACGAGGTCTATCGCAAGATCCTCACCCCACATTAGGGCAAGATCATTCCCGATTTCAATGAGTTATGCGGATCGGCCGCGCACACGGGGCCCCACGACCCCTCCGGGGGGCGCCGCGCCAATGCGACCGTGTTGTTCTCGGTTGCGCTGCCCCCGTTGGGGGGCAACCTCGATTCCCCCCGAGGAGGGGCACGTTTAACCTCGAGGGGAATCGGGTTGCCCGTTCGAGGGGCTAGAAACGCTTCTGGGAGTCTTCAAGGGGCGTGCCAAATCCGATCAACAATTCCCAGAAAAATTGAAACCGCTGTGATTCTGGGGCGTTATCTGTCTTGGAGGCCGGTTCGCTGCGAACCACGCTGCCCCTCGCCGCCCCAGCCGACGGGTGGAGCCTGACAACGGTGTCACGGTGGTTGCCAGGGGAGGGGGGCACCGGGCGCGTTCGTGCCCGATCGACCCGCGCGTCGAATTGACCGGGGTCCCGACGGTCTGTGGTATATGGGCGATCGTGGACGGGCGCGCCTTGCCCGCGTGTTCTGGCCCGAGGACGGAGGCGGACGATGAGACCTTCCTGGAGCGTGATGACGGGCGCTGTCGTGGCGACGCTGCTCTTCGGCGGCGCGGCTTCGGCCGCGGACCTGGAGCTGCCCGCCGAGCTTCAGTGGTGCGAGAACCTCCCCGCGGTGGCCGAGAAGCTGGGCATCAAGGACACATCGGAGGGGGCGCACGCCTACCGGGCGGACGGTGTCTACCTGGTCACCGGCCAGTTGTGGGGGCAGGACGGCAATCACACCGTGATCTTCGAGCAGTATGGCGACGAGCTCTACCTGGTCGAGGTCGAGTTCCGGATGTTCCGCCTGCCCAGCGCCTGGGACTCCATCGTCGGGCAGCTCAACGCCGGCCTGGGAGCCGGGAACTCCGAGGTGGTGGCCAAGGCCTCCACGGGCCCCAACGGCGAGGAGATCGTCGCCCAGCGGACCCGTCACAAGTACCGGGATCCCGATGGCGCCTGGGAGGTGGTGGCCCACCAGATGTCCAACGAGATCGACATGGTCAAGTTCATCTACGACCGGGAGCGCTGCCGCCCCGCGCCGGTGGAGTCCGAGGAGACCGCCGAGGACAGCGGCTCGACCCGCACGGACGTGGACATCTTCTCTTACGATCCCTACTCCGACGATCCCCTCCACGCGGACACCCGCGCCGCCGAGATCGAGGAGGAGAAGAAGAAGGCCGAGGAGGAGAAGCAGGAGGAAGCGGACTCCACCGAGATCGACTGGACCGACATCGACTCTTCGGAAGAGGACGAAGAAATCGAGTGGTGAGCCTTTTTCGCTCCCGTCCTGCTTGATCCACCCCGATCCCTGTGCTATTTCCCCCGGTCACCATTCCGGCGGTGCGAAAGTGGCGGAATTGGTAGACGCGCTGGGTTCAGGGTCCAGTGGGCGCACGCCCGTGGGGGTTCGAGTCCCCCCTTTCGCACCATTCAAAATCGCCCTAGGCACTCCCGTTGGAGTGCCTTTTTTTGTTGGCATCGGTTGCGCCGCAGGCGTGCGAAAGGGGAGCTCGAAGCGACCGAGCGGCCGCCGATAGGCGGCTTGCCTCGCGTGACGCGCGGCAAAGCGAGGGAGAGGCCCTGGAGGGAGGGTCCTGGATGGACCCGCCCGGAAGGGCGAGTCCCCCCTTTCGCACCATTCAAAATCGCCCTAGGCACTCCCGTTGGAGTGC
>CAZITQ010000226.1:0-505 GCA_964542165.1 uncultured Rickettsiales bacterium | reverse complement strand
CTTTTTTTATGCCACGTCCACGTCCACGTCCACGGTCACGGACTCGATCTCGGCCTACGGACAGCGCACCATCCCATCGACGATCTCGAACCAGAAGTGCACGCCCTGGTCCTGGTACCACATCGCGTCGCACTCGAAGGTGCCCGTGGTGGCTGGGAAGGGATCGACGGTGTCCAGGAAGCAGCTGGCGCTCCCCTCGCCCCAGGCGTTGCCGCCGTGCCAGCCGTCCCACCACCAGTAGAAATACACGTTGGTGACGTGGTCGTTGGCGTCGGGGGGAGGCCCGTTGAACCCGAACCCGAAGCCCTCGTCCCAACCCTGGTCCGCCGCGGCCCAGATGCCCGGGCCCTCCTCGTCCGCGCCGCACCACACGTCGGCGTCGAACTCGTAGTCGCCCGACAGCTGCCCGCTGGGGATGGTGAACCAGATCCCCGGAGACGGTGGGATGCTGTCGTCGTCGTCGTCGCCGGTGTCGTCGTCGTCGCCGGTGTCGTCGTCGTCGCCG
>CAZITQ010000225.1:6926-15194 GCA_964542165.1 uncultured Rickettsiales bacterium | reverse complement strand
CTGAGGTGCGATGGGAACGCGACCTTTGGCGGCATGGGGCCAGGAGGTCTGGGACGCCGCAGTATGAACCTACGCAGCAAATGCGCGAGCGGACACGAACACGTGTTCCTGGCTCGAACTCGCCGGGCAGACTGGTGCCTGGCATCCCTTCAAGATCGGCGGGCGGCAGAGCGGTGCCTGGCATCCCTTCCAGATAGAAGGGCCGCTCAGGAAGGCACCTCGGATCAACGGCTGCGGGTGAAATGCCGACCGGAGGGGTTCGCAGCAGGTAGCTCGATGCCCTAGTATATTCTAGATAGCGCATAATGCAGTCGAAAGGGTTTTGTGCTACGGTGGAAATGTTCGCTGCTGGTCGGCCTTGAAGGGGGATGCGAGCCTGGCGACCCTTCCCCCCTCCTTTTGCGGCGGAAGCCCAGGGATCGTGGACGAAGGGCGGGAAAATGGGAGCATACCTCGGACTCTTAGCGGCGCTCTCGATCGTGGTTTTCTGGATTGTTGCGTATTATCTCTATTCCAGCTTTATCGCTGCCAGGCGAGACGAAATATCCGCGAACGCAAACAGAAAGCCGATGCTGTTGTGCTTACGGCCGACCAGATTGAGAGAGTTGCTTGGCACAGGAGAGCGGTTGGACCTGGCTGGGTTCGCGGAGATCAATAGACTTCCAGAGAAATCGGCTCTGCGGCACCTGGAATCACTCTATGAGGAATTCCACATCGTCGTGGTGGGAGTGGGCGACGATTTTCCGGACGATTCCGAGGGCGTGTGGTACGGAGTAGAGGTTGTTTTGGTTCCTCGGGAACAATGGAAATCTGAAGTTAGCGATCGCGCCCAGCGCGCGAAGGTCATTCTGTTTGTTCCGGGCCTCGACAATGGCATCAACTGGGAACTTGATGAGATCATTCTCCACAACCTCAAGAAGACGCTCGTCTTGATGCCGCCATTCGATGAGGGTACAACATATGAAACCAATATGCCCAAAACAGACTATGGATGGGCACTTGTTCAAGAGCATCTCGCCGAGAGGGGATACAAGTTGCCAGACTACCGGCAGCGGGGACTCCTGTATTTTCCTGCTGAAGACCTGTCAATCGCAACGTCTGTTGAGTTGAATGGACGTATGCGAAATCTAGCCAGCGCGGTGCGGGAAATATGGACAGAAACAATCAGTGAGAATTCTCCTTTGGACCGAGAAGACGATCTGTATTCGACATGAAGAGGTCATGCCAGACGTTGCTTTGGTTGAACATTGCGAACGTCCACGCCACAGATTCTGGAGCATCTTCGATGACGTGAAGTCTCGTCGCTATTGAAGTGAAGCGAACAAACCAGACTCGAACGCATTTTTTGGGCCGGTGGAGAGTCCTGGTAGGTACCATCCCGGGTTCGGGGGAGAGCGAGGAAGATGTAATGGATGGAGGTGGGGGAGGCGGGGCCTTTGCCGTGTTGGGTGTTGGGACATGGTTGTCGCTCGATTGGGGCGCCGGTCGAGGGATCGCGCTGGGGCTGGTGCTTGTCGCCAATGCCTCGATGGGTTGTCTCTCCTGCAAGGCAGATAGGGTCGATGACTCGAACTCCGAAGTGCCGTTGGTTGACCAGTCGGCCCCGGCGATCTCGATCCTGGAGAAACACGGGTACACGTTCATCGACGTGGAACCCGGGACCTTCCCGATGGGCACCGACGACGAGGAGGAGAAGAAGTTCAATCTGACGGAGTTGCGTGAGGAGAGGGTTGGGCGGGCGTTTGCCATGGGGAGGACCGAGGTGACCCAGGGGCTGTACGAAGAGGTCATGGGGGCGAATCCGAGCCACTACCGCGAATGTGGGGGGAACTGTCCGGTCGAGCAGGTGAAGTGGGCCGACGCGGTGGAGTTCTGCAACAAGCTGTCCGAGGCCGAGGGGTTGGCCCCGGTGTATTCGCGGAGCGGGGAGGGGTGGAACTGGGACAGGGAGGCGTCCGGATATCGGCTTCCGACGGAGATCGAGTGGGAGTACGCGGCCAAGGCGGGTGAGGCGTTGCGGTATTCGGGGTCGGACGACCCTGGGGAGGTGGGCTGGTCCAAGGCCAACAGCGGCGACGAGGGGCTCAGGGAGGTGGGGCTGAAGAAGGCCAACGCGTGGGGGTTCCACGACATGAGCGGGAACGTCTGGGAGTGGACCTGGGACTGGTTCGAGGAGCCGCGGTTCAAGTCGTGTCGCGGCGGTTCGCACAATGTCCCCGCGTTATCGACGACCACGACCTTCCGCGGGTACTACAACGTCGACACGGTCCGAGCCGACGTGGGGCTGCGCCTGGTGAGGAACCGCTGACGAGGTGAGCGTGGCGAAGGATCGAGCAAGAGAACTTGATGCGAACAGATGAGCGGGATCGACACCGACAGCGTGATGTACGCCGCGGTGGCGCTGGTCGGGTTGTTCTGGCTGCTCGGTGCGGCGGTCAACCTCGCGGTGGCCTACCGGCGGTTTGCGGGCAGCGGGATGATGTCCGGGGTTCCGGTGCTCTCGTCGGCCGCTGGGGTCGTGCTGGCGCTGATCGTGTCGTTGTGGTTCCGGTGGCTGCCGTTGTGGTTGACTCTCGCCGTGGCCCTGGCGCCGGAGTTCGCACGGCTGGCGGGTGCGTACGCGCTGGGGGTGAGCAGGGGACGGGGGAGCACGGGGGACGGCGGGGAGCGGGACATCGGGGAGGAGTGAAGATGGGTGGGCATTTCGACAGAAGAAGCGGGAGGTCGAGGCTCCTGGCCGTGTTGACGGTCGGGTTGCTCGGGGTCGGGATCGCCGGGGCGAAATCCAACCCCGACCGCGCGGGACAGGAGCTCGCCGAGGCCACCGCCAGGGCCCGGAGCACGACCTGCACCTATGACGCAGACGCCTTCGCCGTGCGGTGCGAGGACGGGAACATCACCTACCTCTCCAACTTCTGGGACGAGTACCAGAGGGCGCCGAAGAAGGAGCGCAAGGCGGTGGTGGAGCGGTGGGCGAACATGGTGCTGGAGCCGCCGGGCGTGCCCGAGACGCTGGAGGAGGCGCGGGGGAATCTGCTGCCGCGGGTGAAGTCGCGGTTCGACCACTACTACCTGACGCTGCTGGGGGAGCTGGAGGGCAAGGAGCTGCCGAGAAGTGACCTGGTGATGGTGGGGGAGGGGCTGGCGGCGGACGTGGTCTACGACCTGCCGGACGCGATGATGTCGCTGAACGCGGGGCAGGCGGAGGCGTGGGGGACGACGCCGGAGGTGTTGCTGGAGGTCGCGGTGGGGAATCTGCGGACGCGGCCGGCGGAGCCGTTCACGGAGGTGGCTCCCGGGGTGTTCGCGGGCCAGGTCCTGGACAGCTACGACGCGGCGCGGTTGCTCCTGGTGGACGACATCGCGGCGTTGCCCTTGACGGGGGCGCCGGTGGTGCTGGTGCCGATCCGGGACTATCTGGTGGTCACCGGGAAAGAGGATGCGGGAGGGCTGATGGTGGCGGCGGAGCTCGCCACCGAGGCCCTTCAGACGTCGAACCGGTTCGTGAGCGGGGTGGCGCTGACGTGGGACGGGGAGGCCTGGCGTCCGTTCATGCCGCCGGCGGGCCATGTGGCGGAGCCTGGGTTTCGGACCCTGTCGATCTTGCTGACGGGGCAGGAGTACACGGAGCAGCGGGACCTGCTGGAGAAGGCGGACACGGTGCGGGGTGGGGGGGCGTACCGGGCCAAGCAGGGGCTGATCGGCGAGCCGGACAAGGGCGTGACCTTCACGGTCCTGGAGCTCGGTCCGACCTCGCTCCCGCGCGCGGACTACGTCGCGTTTGCCGAGACCAGCGAGAACGTGCGGTTCGTGCCCTGGGCCGCGGTGGTGGAGATCCTGGGCGTCCACATGGTCCCCGAGTCCGGCGTGTTCCCGCCCCGCTGGACGGCCGACCCCTCGGCCCAGGCCGACACCTGGGACCGCCTGAAAGAGCGCTCCACATCCCTCGAGGCGATCCTCCCCCCCGAATAGCTGCCTGTCCCGGGAACCGCAGAGCGCGCCACGAATCCAACCCTTTGCGTCCTTTGCGCGAGGCTCTTGTTCCTGGACTCTGGTCAGGCATCGCCGAGCCCAGCCGTGCCTCCGGGCGTGACCTTGTAAGAACCCCGAACCCCTTCGAGTAGCCCCTCCCGAGACCTGCGGGTGACCGACCCGCGGAAGGAGGAGGGATGTCCGCTCGCGTGGCCCTGGTGGTTCCGCCGTTTCAGTCCGTGGTCCGCCCCAGCCTGGGGGTGAGCTGCCTCAAGGCGGGCCTGGCCGAGGACGGCTTCGGCGCGGACGTGCACTACCTCAACATCGAGTTCGCCGACCGCATCGGGGTGGAGCTGAACGAGTGGGTCTCGTTCGGGGCCAGCCCCCTGTGGTTGCTGGGGGACTGGGTGTTCGCCCCACTGGTCGCCCGGGAGTGGGACCCGGCCGGCGACGAGGCGTACCTCGCCGAGGTCCTGACCGACACCCCGCCCATGCTCGAGGCGATGCTGTTCCGGGCCCGGCGCGCGGCCAGCTCCCTGATCGCCGACGCGGCCCTGCGCATCGTCGAGGACGAGCCGCTGCTGGTCGGCATCACCACCTCGTTCCAGCAGAACTGCGCGTCCCTGGCCCTGGCCCGGCGCGTCAAGCGGCTGGCGCCCGACCTCCCGATCTGCCTGGGCGGCGGGAACTGCGAGGGGGCGATGGGGCGCGCGCTGCTGGAGAACTTCCCCCAGGTGGATCACGTGTTCTCGGGCGAGGCCGACCGGGTCTTTCCCGAGTTCGTGGACCGGCTGGCTCGCGGGGCCGCCGACGGCACCGAGGAGCCCCCCCCGGCGCTGATCACCGCCGAGAGGGTCCGCGACCTGGACGCCCTCCCGATCCCCGACTTCGACGACTACTTCGCGGCCCTGGATCGTTCGGCCTGTGGGGACGCGGTACTGCCCGGCCTCCTGGTGGAGACGGCCCGGGGCTGCTGGTGGGGAGACCGCCACCACTGCACCTTCTGCGGGGTCAATGGCCACGACATGGCCTACCGCAGCAAGTCCCCGGAGCGGGTGGTCGAGGAGCTCGACGAGCTCTCCCGCCGCCACGGCCAGCGGCGCTTCGAGGCCACCGACAACATCCTCCACCCGCGCGTGACCCTGGACGCCCTGGACCGGGTCGCCGGCGAAAACATCGACCTGCGGCTGTTCTACGAGGTCAAACCCTCGATGACCCACGACCAGCTCCTGCGGGCGGCCCGGGGAGGCATGACCTGGGTCCAGGCGGGCATCGAGACCCTGGACGACGAGATCCTGGATCTCGCGGACAAGGGGGGCACGGCCCTGGGCAACGTCCGCTTCCTGCGGGACTGCCTGGAGATCGGGATCCGGGCGGTGTGGATCGTGCTGCACGGCTTCCCGGGCGAGTCGGACGAGGTCTACGGCCGGATGGCTGACCGGCTTCCCCTGCTGGAGCACCTCTCGCCGCCGGAGAGCTGCTTCCCGGTGTTCATCAACCGATTCTCCCCGTACCACACCCGCCCGGCCGAGTACGGCATCCGCGACGTGCGCCCCCAGCGCGCGTACGAGCTGATCTACGACGTTTCCGACGACGTCCTCGACGACCTCGCCTACTACTTCCAGGGCGACGGCCCTGCCGCCCCGGACGAGGCGGTCGAGCCCCTCCGGGAGGGGATCGCCGCCTGGCGCGAACGCTTCTTTGCCGAGGGCGAGCGGCCGGTCCTGTCGCTTCGACGCCGGGGCGGCCAGCCCTGCATCACCGACACCCGATCCCTGGCCCGCGCCCGCCACCGCTTCCTGACCGAGCAGGAGGTCCGGGTGCTGGCGGCGTTCCGCAAGCCCGCGCGCATCCTCCCGGCCCTGGCCGAGATGGAGCGGTCGGGGGGCGAGGAGCACTACAGCGCGGTGTTCGACCTCCTCTGCGGCCTCGGCTTCCTGATGCAGGACGGCCCCCGGGCGGTGTCCCTGGTCTGCGAGGAGGGCGCGCGGATCCACGGCTGGGACGCCTTCGTGGACTTCCCGGGCGGGTCCTGCACCGCCCACGCGGACCGGGAGCGGGTGGCGTCATGACCGCCGCCGCTCTGCTCAACGCCGTGGACATTCCCTACACGGCGTCCTGCCTGATGCCCGACAACGGCCTGGCGAGCCTGGCGGCCTGCCTGATGGAGGCCGGCCACGAGGTCGCCGTGTGGGACCTGGGCACCCTGCGGACGCTGCGGGACCACGTGGGCCCGGCCGAGCGGCGGGACATGGCGGCCATGCGGTCGCGGATGGCCGCCGGCCCGATCACCGACGCCCTGGTGGCCGAGATGCGGCTGCTGGACCGGCGCATCGGCCTGGGCCTGCGGGCGATCTACGCCCGGACCCTCGACGAGCTGGACCGCCACATCCGCACCCACGACGTCCGCCTGCTGGGGCTCAAGCTCTGGATCGGCGCGGGCAGCGACCTGGCGCTGGAGGTGGCCGAGGAGCTGGTCCGTCGCCACCCGTCCCTCCAGGTCTACGCCGGCGGACCCCTGGCGGTCCTGGCCCCCGGGAGGGTATTGGACCGGGCGCCCGTGGTCCGCGCGGTATGCGTGGGGGAGGGGGAGGAGACCATCGTCGGGCTGGCCGAGGTGGCGGCGGGGAGGCGCGAGCTGACCTCGGTCCCCAACCTGCGGCACCGCGACGGCGGCGGCCACCGGTCCACCGCACCCTCCGCTCCCTACCTCGCGTCGCTCCCCGCCCCGGTCTACCACCCGGCGGTCTACCCGACCCTCTCCGAGGGCGAGCAGATCCCGGTGCTGTGCGTGAACGAGAGCCGGGGCTGTCCGATGGGGTGCTCGTTCTGCGCCCACGGGGAACTCTCCGGCCGCCGTCCACGGTCCCTGCACCCGGACCGGATCGCCGCCCTGATGGACGACGCCTGGCGCCGGTACGGGGTGTTCGCCCACCGCTTCTCGGGCTCCTTCACACCGGGGCGGATCTACCGGGAGGTGGCGCGACGGATCGAGGGCCGGGACTACCGCGTCTCGGGCTTCGCCCATGTCAACGGCCTGCGCGTCGCCGACCTGGAACCCCTGCAGCGGGCGGGGGTGGTGGCGCTGTTCTTCGGGGTCGAATCGGCGGCCGAGGAGCTGCTCTGCGGCCCCCTGGGCAAGAACACCCGCCCGGACCGCATCGAGGAGGTCCTCCGGGCGACCATGGACGCGGGGATCTTCGCCTGCGGCTCCACCATCGTGCCGTCGCCGGGCGAGACCGAGGAGACCGAGGCCGCGACCCTGCGCCTGCTGCTGGACCTGTTCGAGGGCAGCGACCGGGGATCCGCCCTGGCCCTTCCCGCCCTGCCCCAGCCGGGTGCCCGCTGGTGGGCTGAGATGGAAGCCTTCGGCTTCGAGGGGGACAGGGACGCGATCCTCGAGGCCCTCTGCTCCCGGCGGATCCGGACGTTCCTGCCCATGAACGTCTTCGAGCCCCTGCCCTACCGGCTCGACGGGCGGTCGTTCGCCGAGATGGCCGCTCGCACCGCCCGCTTCACCCGGGCGCTCAAGCGCCGGGGCGTGATCACCAACCTCGGCGACGACGGAGTGCTGATCGCCCGGGCGGCGGGCTACTCGCCGAGGGAGTTCCACGAGCTCAACCACCGGATGTTCCTGACCGCGGACGCCGACCTGGCCGGGGAGGTGATCCAGCGGATTCGAAGCCGTGCCCTCCAGCGACGAGCGCTGGACAGGGCCGAACCACGGGTCGCGGACATGGCCGTGTAGACCCGCACAACCACCCCTGGAACCGAGGAGAGAACGATGAGCCGTCCCAACAAGTCCACCAAGTTCGGTCACGATGGCGATCCCCAGGCCTTTGCCGACGACGCCCGCTGGCAGGCCGTCTGGCTCAGGGCCATCGCCCTGGCGTGGTCCGACCCGGAGTTCAAGCAGCTGCTGATCGACGACCCGCACCGGGCCCTGCGCGAGACCTTCGGCTACAACCTCAACCCGATGCTCGACCTGCAGGTGATCGAGGTGGCCGACGAGAACGCCCACTGGGACCGCACCGAGAACGAGGACTGGGGCAAGCTGCCCAACACCCGCATGGAGATGCCCCTGCCCCCCGCGCCGGCAACCGAGGACCAGGCGGTCGCCATCTCCGACTACGCCGATGCGGGCCGGTCCTACCCTTTCACCTGCCTGTAGCCAACGCCTGCGCGGGGCGGGCACCCCGCCCCCCCCCCCCCCCGCCCCCGCCCCCACCCCCCCCACCCCCCGGCGCCGCCCCCCCCCCGCCCCCGGCCGGGCTAGGGCGCCGCCGGGGGCCGCTC
>CAZITQ010000225.1:0-6916 GCA_964542165.1 uncultured Rickettsiales bacterium | reverse complement strand
CGGCCTTGGGGGGGGGGTCTAACCTTTTCCCTTGCTTTTAGCCACGGCCGGCGGGGGGGGGGCCCGGCCCCCGCCCCGCCGACGGCCCCCGCCTTCACCTCAGACTCCCCAGGGCTCAGACCAGCAACGGCACGGGATTGAGTTCGGTCTCGGCGTGGGCCCGATCGAGCCACCCCATCCGGACGGGCACGTCGTAGAGCCGGCCGGGCCCCAGCCGGGGCCAGAAGTGGCGCAGGCCGGGCACGATCACCCGCACGGTGACCAGCCCCACGTCGGGCCGGGTGCGGTCCAGTACCAGGGTCTCCAGACCCGCACCCGCCAGGAGGTCGACGAAGGTGAGCACGTCCTCGCGAATGTCGTCGCTCGAGGTGAGGGGGTAGTCGTCGGAGCCCTGCGGGGGGCGGGACGGGTCGGGGTGGAGGTAGGAGGGATCCTCGATGTCCGCGGGATCCCAGGGCAGCGGCCGCTGCCCGTCCGGGTCCAGCAGCTGGTTGAACTCGGTCAGGGCGCGGCCCACGCCCAGCCGGGCGTCCAGGTGGGCGCCGAAGCCGATGCTGAACGAACCGCGGTCCGGGCCCTCGCCGTACGCCACGAAGGTGGGGATGCCCAGGTCCGAGGTGACGTCCAGCACATCCACCCGCCAGCCCAGGTCCCGGTGATGCGCCGCCAGACGGTCGAAGTAGTCGTCCCCGAAGCCGGCCAGATCGATCCCCGGCCGGCGGACGCGGTTGTACCACCACAGGGCCACCGCATCCCGCTCCACGAGCTCCAGCAGCCCCTGTAGGATCGCCTCCTCGATGCAGTTTCCCGCCGCGTCCCCGTTGGAGTCGTAGGGGCAGACCTTCTCGGCATCGGTCAGGTCCATGTCCAGGTAGCACGACTGGGTGGGCACCCGCCGCCAGCGGCGGTGGGTCAGGGACCACACCCGGGTCCAGTCCAGGGGCCTGTCGTCGCGGTACCGGGGCGGAACGCGGGCGGCCCGGTCGACCCCCGCGGTCTCCCCACGCCGCGCGTACTGGTCCTCACTGAAGTGGATCAGCTCCTCGGGATGGACCCCGTCGTCCCCTAGCTCCCGGAGACTCGCCCGCACCCGGGGCTCGTCCCCCTGGAAGGTCGCGCTCCAGCGCTCGATGGCCTCGCACAGGGCGCTGGCTCTGGACTGCTCGGGGGTGCGGCCCTTGCCCAGGCTGGTGCGGTGGAAATCGTCGCTGCCCGGGTCGACCCCGGGCGGGCAGACGAACCAACTGGCGCCGTAGACCGGCCGCAGGGGGTGGTCGCGGCCGGGTACGGGCCCCAGGCTGCTGACGACCCCGGTGATGGGGCTGATCTGGTGGCGGTGCCGCTCGAAGGTCTCCTGCGGGGTCACGCAGCGGGCCCCGCCGTCGTCGGCGAAGACCCGGGGGCGAGATCGCAGCTCCACGGGGCGTTCGGCCACCCGGGGATCCCCACAGACCGGACACTGGGGCCGCCGGACGACGGGGTGGCCCTCGACGTTGAGGGTATCCAGGCGCAGGGACAGAAGCTGCTCCCGGGGCGCGCGCCAGGCAGGATCGGCCGTCATTCGGGCCACGACCATGGCGGTCATCGACGCGGCCAGCTGCGCCGCCACGGGGGATGCGGGCAGTGGAGGCGTCACCGGGCTCGAGCCGTTGCCCCGCGACAGGTAGGTCTCCACCGGGCGGTTGAGGCGCAGCCGGTGGGCCAGGCAGGTCCAGCAGGGGCCGTCGGCGGTGCCGAACAAGGGGCCAATCCAGGGCACGACCCCCCGCGGCCGCACCGGGAGCCAGACCTCGCCTCGCTCCCGACGTGCGCGATCGAAGGCCTCCAGCGCCCGGTCCAGGTAGTCGTCCACGACCACCAGGGTCAGGTCGGCGTCGTCCGCCAGCGGGATCCCCGCGCCATCCAGGGCGGCGACCACGGACGACCCGTCGGCGTCTCCGAGGCAGACGATCCCGACCGGGCGTTGCGCCGTCCCCTCGTCGGTCATCGGAGCCCGGATGCCGAGGCCAGCCCACAGGGCGGAATCCCCACCCCCTGGCCCCTCCCGCAGGTACCCCCGCGCTCGCATCACCTCCAGGGCCCCGAGCACCTCCAGCGGCGGCACCTGGCCGCCGAGGGCGTCGACGATCTGCGCGCCGGTGCGAGAACCGTCGAGGAGGTCGGCGATCAGGGGGTAGACCCTCCCGCGCAGCAGATAGCGGTCGCGCTCCCCGAGCAGGAAGAGGGTCGTTTCCGTGGCGGCATGGGCCTCGAGGTGGGGCTCGAGGGAGAGGATCCGGTCCATGGCGGCCTCCGCGTGCGTGCGTTCTCCTGGTGGGGAGTACACGGGCGGGGACGGGGACCTGACAGGGGGGCTTGCCGAGGACGGTCAGTCGAGATCGCGCAGGGCGCCGAGGGTCGGGAGCAGGAACATCAGGACGGGGACGAAGAAGCCCAGGGCGAGAAAGAACAGGACGGTGGGGGTGTTGTGCTTGTCGAGCTCGACGAGGGCGGTCCGGGGGCGGCCCGGCAGCATGAGGACGTCGAGGGGGGTGCCGACCATGTCGTCCCACATCTCGCCGCCGCGGGTGCACTGGACGGTGTGTGAGCGGCCGGCCTCGTCTTCGAAGCGGACCACAGGGTGGTAGACCTCGTGACCGCTGCCGCTCGATCCGGCGCGGCTGGTGCGGACCCGGATGCACTCCCCTTCGACTCGCACGGCCCGCAGCAGGAAGATCCTCCGGCGGAGCCATGACCGCAGGGCGAAGACCCAGATCGCCAGGTCGATCAGGCCGAAGATGGCGAGGCCGATCAGGCCGATGACGAGGTCTACCAAGGGGCCCTCAGGGCAGGGGGTGGTCGGCCAGCCAGCCCACGGGGTCGGATTCGTGGAGCCAGTAGTCGGGGAAGATGCCGATGCCTTCGACCACGGGGCGGACGCATTCCCAGACGAAGCGGGAGCGGCCGAACCGCAGCTCGATGTTGGAGTGGGGGAGGGGGGCGTGTTCCTCCACGTTGCCGTACGCGGTGCAGCCGGAGGTGTTCTCGCCCAGCAGGACGGCGCCCTCGATCTGGGAGGCCAGGAACGCGAAGGTCTCGCCGGAGGAGGCGACGCGGGCGTCCGTGAGCACGGCCAGGCGGCCGTCGTAGGGGGAGCCGGGGAAGTCCTCGCCGCCGAGGCGGAAGCGGCTCCCGCTCCAGGAGGTCCAGCGTTTCAGCGGATCCTGCTCCCCCTTGTGCAGGGTCGAGCCGCAGCCCCAGCGGTACCACTGGTGGGAGAATCGCGCGACCCAGTCCCGGGCGGGGCTGTCGCTACCCCCGTTGTTCCCCCGCAGGTCGAGGACGGCGAGATCGTGTTCGCGCAGGGAGGCGGCCGTCTCGCCCAGGCCCTCCAGGCGAGAGGGCCTCATGGTCCACACACCCAGAACGGGCAGCGGTGATTCGGGGCGCTTGCTCAGGCGATAGGTGAATTGCCGAGGGCTGGACGCCACCAGGCCCCGGCGCAATCCGAACTTCCGGTTCTCCTCCCCGGCGGGGACGTCGACGACCCGCGGATCCTCGCGGGGGCCGGCGAACACGCCCACCAGGTAGGCCGGATCCACGCCGTCTCGTGGCAGGGTCGGGAAGAGATAGGGCGTGCCAGCCTCCACCTCGTCAGGGCCGGGCACGACCTGGATGTCGAGCCCCTGGCCGTCCACCACCTCGTCGGCGAAGTAGGGGACCAGGCTGTCCACCAGCTGGGCCCGCTTGCGGATCGCCCCCTCGGTGCCCAGGGCGCGCCCTGTCATTCGGAAGTGGGTGTCCTGCACGGGCTCGAGGTACTCGACGAGCAGGTCGAAAAAGTCTCCGTAGGGCCAGGTCGGCTGCTCGGCGATCCTCGACTCGAAGGTGGCGATGTGAGCGTCCCACGAGGAGCCCCGGGTCCGCAGTGTCCACTCCAGGTCCGCGTATCCGGCGTACTCCTCGAACAGCAGGTCGGCGGCGGCCCGCAGGTCTGCGAGGGCCTGCTCGGAGGTCAGCTCCCCGGGGCCGAGGAGCAGGTCCACGGCCCGGCCGTCTCGGTAGCTCAGGTCGGCGCTGACCACGATCTCCGGCCTGCCGTCCACGAACTGGCCGATCAGCACCGAGGTCGGCGAGATCCGGACCGCGTTCAGATCGGTCGCGCCCCGCTCGGTCCGGGCCGTGTACAGGAGAACGGGTCGCTCGGGGTGCCAGGGGCTGGACAGGGCGGCGATGAACAGGGGATCCGGCGCGGCGACGAACCGGTCCGTGAACCGGATGCCCTCCTCCTCGAGCGCGATGCCGTGGTGGCTCAGCACCTCGGCGATCAGCGGATTGCTGTCCGGCGCGCCGTAGAGGATCAGCACGCGATCGGAGCGGTCGAGATCCGCGATCTCTTCGGTGGTGTGGAAGGTGGAGTGGGGGAGGATGGTGCGTTTCAGGTCGGCCATCTCGTCGGCCCAGCTGGCCGGCGGATCTTCCCCGTCTTCGGGATCCGCCTCGGCTTGAGCGGCCGGATACACCGCGGAGAGGTGATCTTCCCTGACGGCCGTGTATGCATCGGGGATCACGCCCATCCACGGGGGCGTCGGCAGGTCGGGATCCGCCGGGACCCCCAGCGCCTCGGCGTACTCGTCCAGGGCGGGGCGGAGCTCGCGCTCCATGGGCGTTCCCGCGACCATGGCCAGGGCCCGCCGCTGCTCCTCGAGGGCCTCCTCCCGCCGATCGGTGACCCACAGCACCCGGGCTCGGGTGTCCACGAAAGCGCCGTGCTGGTCCCCGCCGTTGGCCATGCACAGCTCGATGGCCTGCTCGGCGATCTCCAGGGCTTCCGGGCCGTCGCCTTCGGTGGCCAGGCTCCAGGCAACGTTGTTGCAGACCTCGGCCACGGCGCCGCGCAGCTCTTGGGGTACCTGGGCCCGCTCCAGCTCCCCCAGCAGCTCGCGGATCCGCGTCAGCCGGGTCTCCTCCCGCAGTCCGGCGACGATATCGCCCACGCCCTCGCTGCGCTCCTTCTCCTCGCGGGCGTGCTCCACATCCCACGACCCGTCCACCACCTGGGCGATGATCTGCTCGAAGGAGGCCAGCGGATCGTCCGCGTCCGGGACCAGGACCCGGCCGTGCCACAGGACGCGGGACCCGCCCAGGGGATCGCCGTCGAGGACGAAGGCGTAGGGCAAGAAGGTGGAGCCGCCGTCGTTCCCGGTCCACGCGTTCCATGCGTTCCCGGCGCCGTCGGCCGCGAACACCGGCCGCTGCCAGCCGCCGATGTCGCGGAATCGGGCCACCCGATCGGCGTCCTCCGGCACGATCACCACCACGGGAAGCGCCTCGTCGGACGGAACCCCCTCCATGTGGTCCAGCAGGGCCCGGGTCGCGGGGCACCAGGTGGCGCCGAGCAGGACGAGCGAGGGGCCGTCGGCGCTCTCCGGCGGCGCGGGAAACCACCGGTCGGCGTCCAGGTCCGGGGCCACGGCTCCGAGTTGCACGGCCGCGGCCGCGGGTAGGGGCGTCAGCAGTGCGACGGTCAGGAATGCGAGGAAGCCGCGCATACCCACCTCCCGATTCGCTTCTACCCCGAACCCGGGCGCCTATCAATGGAGTCTTCCCGCGTGGCAGAGCCGGAAATTCCGATACCATGGTTCGATCGTGAATCCGGAGGAGGCCGCCATGATCCCGAGAACCCCCCTGCACCTGCTTATCGCCGCCCTGCTGGCGTGTTCACTTCTGACCCTGGGCTGTCCCACCCAGGACGACGACGATGCCACCGGGGACGACGACACCAGCGGTGACGACGACGCCACGGGGGACGACGACACCACGGGGGACGACGACACCACCGAGGCCACCGACGCCGACGGGGACGGGTACCCGGCCGAGGACGACTGCGACGACGAGGACCCGGACACCTACCCGGGGGCCGAAGAGCTGTGTGACGGTCTGGACAACGACTGCGACGGGGACGTACCCGACGACGAGCTCGACGCGGACGGGGATGGGATCGCGACCTGTGAGGGGGACTGCGACGACGGGGATCCCGCACTGAACCTGGACGACGCCGACGCGGACGGCGCCAGCACCTGCGACGGCGACTGCGACGACGCGGACCCGGGTCTGAACCTGGACGACGCCGACGCGGACGGGTTCTCCTCCTGCGACGGGGACTGCGACGACGCGGATCCGGCGCAGAACCTGGACGACGCCGATGCGGACGGGTCCTCCTCCTGCGACGGCGACTGCGACGACGGCAGCGACGCCGTGTACCCGGGGGCCCAGGAGGTCGCCTGTGACTACCTCGACAACGACTGCGACTCCGTCCTCCACCCCGACGAGGTGGACGACGACGGGGACGGCTTCGACGAGTGCTCCGGGGACACCGACGACACGGACCCATCGATCAACCCCGGCGCCAGCGAGGTGGCCTGCGACTACATCGACAACGACGGGGACGGATTCCTCCACCCGGACGAGATGGACAACGACGGCGACGGCCACGACGAGTGCCAGGGCGACTGCGACGACGCGGACCCGGCCAACTTCCCGGGCAACGCCGAGGCCTGCGACGGGGTGGACAACGACTGTGACGGTGTGGCCGACAATGGCCTGACCTTCGACGACGACGGGGACGGCTACTCGACGCCGAACTCCTGCGAGGGGACCCAGGACGACTGCGACGACGCGGACCCCCACAACTTCCCGGGCAACGCCGAGGTCTGAGACGGCTCGGACAACGACTGCAACGGGGTCGCCGACAACGGCCTGAGCTTCGACCTGGACGCGGACGGCCACACCAGCCTGGACAGCTGCGAGGGCAGCCAGGACGACTGTGACGACACGGACCCGCTGAACTTCCCGGGCAACGCCGAGGTCTGTGACGGCGCCGACAACGACTGCAACGGGGTCGCCGACAACGGCCTGAGCTTCGACCTGGACGCGG
>CAZITQ010000224.1:5055-15525 GCA_964542165.1 uncultured Rickettsiales bacterium | reverse complement strand
CGCGCTTCGCGTGCCGCGTATTCCCTTTGTATTCCCTTTTGTATTTTCGAAGAAAAGTCAAACGGGGAAAAATACCTGCTCCCCAAGGGGGAGCGGGTAATTCCCCGGGGGGGGGTACTTTGAGGTACTCCGATCCCCCGGGGGGGGGTGGACGCCATCGCCGGGGTGGGGCGGCGGCGCGGGCTCGACGGGGGCGGGCGGGTCGCCATGCACCTCCCCCACGGCCCCCACGAGCCCGCGGTTCCCCTGGCCATCTGGCGCACGGGAGCGGTGGCTGTCCCCCTGGATCTGCACTGGCCCGTGGACCGGGTTCGCGAGATCCTCGCGCGCAGCGATGCCGGGATGCTGGTGGCCCACGGCCCGAGGGGCGCGGCCCTGAGCCGCCAGCTGGGGGAGCCGTGGCAGAAGCGCACCGTGCTCGCCGAGGCCCCCACGGCGTGGACGGGGCAGCGGCTCGAGGCCCTCGAACCCGAAACTGGCCCACCCCCGGTGACCGACACGCGCTCCGACGATGCCGCTGCGATCCTGTTCACCTCCGGCTCCACCGGGGTCCCCAAGGGCGTGACCCTGACCCGGGACAACGTGGACGTGTTCGCCGCGTTCTGGGCGGAGGAGCTGGGTCTGACCCGGGGGGACCGGGTCGCCCACGCCTCGGATCTGGCCTTCGACCTCTCGCTGCTGGAGATCGGCGCGACGCTCCGTGGCGGTGCCACCGTGGTGCCGGTCCCCGAGGCGCTGCTGGGTTTCCCGGGCGACCTGGCCGGGTGGGTGGCCCGCAGGGGCATCTCCGTGTGGTACTCGGTGCCCTCGCTGGTGGTGGGCATGACCCGTGCGGGCCTGGCAGCGGCGAACCCGCGCCACCGGTTGCGGGCGTTGCTGTACGCCGGAGAGCCCATGGGTGCGGGGGACGCGGTGGAGGTCCGGCAGGCCTTCCCCAACGTCCGGATCCTCAACATGTTCGGCCCCACCGAGACCAACGTGTCGTGCTTCTACGAGCTGCCCCGCGAGCACGCACGTGGGGAGGTGCCCATCGGTTGGCCCTGCTCCTATCTGGACCTGCGTCTGCTCGACGGGGCGGGCCGCGAGGCCGACGAGGGGGAGATCATCGCCTCGGGGGGGACCGTCATGGCCGGGTACTGGGCCGAACCCAGGCGGGAGCACTGGGTGGAGCTGGGGGGACAGCGCTTCCTGTGCACCGGTGACCGCGCGCGCCGAGATGCCGAGGGTTGCCTCCACTTCCTGGGCCGCGTGGACCGGATGATCAAGATCCGCGGCTATCGCGTGGAGCCCGAGGAGGTGGAGCGGGCGCTCAACGCCCAGACGGGCGTGACCGGCGCCGTGGTCGTTCCCGCGGGGGACGTGCTGGATCGACCCACGCTGGCCGCCCTGGTGCGGGTCGAGGCCCCCGAGACGGTGGACGAGGAGGCCCTGCGTCGCGGACTCGCGCGACTATTGCCGGGGTACGCGATCCCCGAGCTGTTCGTGATCACCGGGGAGCTCCCGCGAACCGGGCGGGGCAAGGTGGACGTCGCCCAGGCCCGGGAGATCGCCCGCGAACACCTCGACGCGAGGCGGCCTCGGCGCTCTACAGACCCAGGAAGCGCCCGATGATGACCCGCTGGATCTCCGAGGTCCCCGAGAACAGGGTCCCCGCCGGCGCGTCCCTCACGTCCTGCGCCTCCTCCGAGTCGGCCAGGTAGCCCGCGCCACCGCGGATCTGCATCGCATCCCTGGAGGAGCGGACGAAGGCCTCCGAGATGTAGAGCTTGGCCTCCGACGACTCCAGCGGCGCCCGGCCCCCGTCGCCCTTGAGACCCGCGACCTGGTAGAGCAGCAACCGTCCGATGTCCAGGCGCATACGCATGTCCACGATGCGGTTGGCCACCGACTGGAACCGTCCGATCGGCTGGCCGAACTGGCGCCGGGTGCGCGCGAAACGGACCGCCCGATCGAGCTGGCGCTGCATGGCGCCCAGGACGGGGGCGAAGATACAGGCCCGCTCCCACTCGAGGGCCGTGCCGAACTGCGCCATGCCGGCCCCCGCGCGCCCCAGCAGGTGATCCCCGGGGACCCGGCAGGCCTCCAGCCGGACCTCCCCCATGGGTGCGCCCTCCAGGCCCAGCTTGGGCTGGTCGACCACCGTCAAGCCGGGGGTGTCGGCGGGCACGATCACCGCCGACAGGGCGTCGTCGCCTGCGCCGGGATCCCGCGCGTAGACGAGGAAGAGTGCCGCCCGCGAGGCGCCGGTGATGAAGTGCTTGCAGCCCTCGACGACCAGCGCGCCGTCCTCGGACGTCACGGTGGTGCTCATGCCGTGCACGTCGCTCCCCGCCTCCGGCTCGGTGATCCCGTGAGCGCCCACCGTGGAGCCGTCGAGTAGCCCCGGCAGGAAGCGGGCGCGCTGCTGGGGCGGGGCCAGGGTGGCGATGGGAAGCACGGTCCCCCAGAGGTGGGCGTTGAGCGCGATCAGGAACCCCAGGTCACGGCACCCGATCCCCAGCCCCTCCATCGCCAGCACCGCATCCAGGGCACAGAGCCCGCCACCCCCCTGCGCCTCGGGTACCGGCAGGCCCAGCAGTCCCTTCTGCCCGCACCAGGCCCATGCGGCCTCCGGGAGGGGCCCGGGATGGGCCTCCAGGATCCCCTGGAGCTCCCGGCCGAGGGCCGCGTGATGCTCCTTGAGATCGTGCTGGGACGCCGTGAGTACGAAGGACATGGCACACCTCACCGTAGGAGGGTGATTATCGGGGCCCGATTCCGGCCGCGCAACGACGGTCATGGCGGGAGACCGAGGACGTTGCTACGATGGGTCGCCCCTCGCGGAGAGGGCCGTGGCCGACGACGTGGATCTGGTATACCCGCTGCAGTTTGCCCACTGGGCCGTGTGCACGACCGGCATCGCCGCGTCGATGCTGCTCACGGCCGTGGTGCTGTTGCTCCGGCCGCGTCGCGCTCCCCTTCCCCCCGGGGGCCTGCCGCCGGTGACCGTCCTCAAACCCTTCGACGGTGTGGACCCCGGCCTCGAAGACAACCTGTGGACCTACCTCTCCACGCCGTACCCCGCTCCCCGACAGGTGCTCCTGTGTACCGACGGCGCCAACGAGGACGGCATCGCCGCCGCGCGGGCGGCCCTGGAGCGCCTCCGGGACGAGCCGGTGGAGGGGCTGGAGGCCGAGCTCCTGCTCTCCACCGCCGGTGACTCCGCCCCGGTCAATCGCAAGATCTGGCACCTGGACCGGGGCCTGGCCAGGGCCCTCCATCCGGTGGTGGTCTCCGGGGACAGCGGCACCCGGCTGGAGGCGACGACGCTGGTCGAGCTGGTCTCGACCCTGGTGGCCCAGCCGCGACGGGGCCTCGCCTGGGCGCCGTACACCGGAGACGGGGTCGGCGGGCTGGGGGCCCGGCTCACGCGACTGGCGTTCTCGGCCAGCTCGTTGAACTTCTTCGTCATCGCGGTGCTGCACCGGGTGATGCGGTTGGGGGTGTTCTCCGCCGGCGGTCTGTTCGCGGTGCGGCGGGACGCGCTGGACGAGGTCGGCGGATTCCGGGCCTACGCCGACGTGCTGGCCGAAGACATCCACCTGGCGAGACACCTGGAGGACGCCGGCTGGGGGGTGGCGATCTCCCCCGTACCGGTGGTCCAGCATCCGGGACGCGCGACCCTGGGAGACTTCTACCGGCGGCTCGTGCGCTGGACCTTCATCATGTGGCGGTACCGAGATCCGTTGCGGATCCATGTGCCCATGGTGCTGTGCGCGCTGCCGCTGTCGCTGGTCACCTGGCCCCTCGCGACCCTGGCCTACCCGGAACAAGCGCTGCAGTTCGGCCTGCTCACCCTCGGCCTCTGGCTGGCGCGGATCGGCTACGGGTACGCGGTTCTCGGGGTTCTCAGCCGCCGGCCGCTCACCGCCGACCTGGTGTGGGGGACCCCCCTCATGGAGGCCGTCCTGATGCTCGCCTACGTCCGCTCGTTCTTCATGCGGACCGTGCGCTGGCGCGACCAGGACCTCGCCGTACAGAAGGGCGGGAAGATGGCGCCCTTCCGCGGGTGACTCGCTCCGCCGCGTTTCGGTTACAATGGTCCGATGCGGATTAAGTTCTGGGGTGTACGAGGCTCCTGCCCCGTACCCGGTCCGAACACCATCCGGTACGGCGGAAACACGTCGTGCGTGGAGGTGCGTCCGGACGACGGAACTCTGCTGATCGTGGACGCCGGCACGGGGATCCGGGCGCTGGGCAAGTCCCTCAACGCCGTGCCCGGCACCGGCGTCGCGGGCAATGGCGGCCTGTCCGCCACGTTGCTGCTCTCCCACACCCACCACGACCACATCCACGGATTCCCCTTCTTCGATCCCCTGTACGTGCCGGGCAACGACATCCAGATCTTCGGGCCGGAGCTGCCGGATGCGCCGCTGTCGGGGGTCGTGTCGGACTTCATGGGGGATGCCTACCATCCGGCTCCCCTGGACACGGTGCAGGCCAGCGTCCGCTTCCAGGGGATGAACGGCGGCGACACGATCCAGGTGGGATCCGCCGTGGTGCGTGCGGCGACTGTGAACCACACGACGATCTGCAACGCGTACCGGATCGAGGCCGACGGGGTCTCGGTGGCCTACGTCACCGACACCGGCGCCTTCGACGGTCCGTTGTTGCTCCCGTCGGAGTCCAGCGACATCGACGGGTTCCCCACCGGGGATCCCGCCACCGTCCTGAGGGAGCTGCGCGAGCGGCTCGTCGACCTGGTCCGCGGCTGCTCCGTGGCGATCTACGACACCATGTTCAGCGCCGAGGAGATGGCCAGGCTACCGGACTGGGGCCATTCCTCCCCGGCCGAGGCCATCGACATCTGTCGGGCCGCCGGCGTCACCCACCTGGCCCTCTTCCACCACAACCCGGACTGCAACGACGACCTGATCGACGCCCGGCTGGCCCAGGCGCGGTTCGAAGGCAGCGGTCTACTGGTCAGCGCGGCGCACGAGGGCGAGACGCTCGTCGTTCGTTGATCCGGGGACCGGGCCCTCGTCGGCCGGACGAGTTCGGTGAGTCAGATCGAGTAGTCGATGATGGTCACGCCCCGGTCGCGCTTCTCGTCCTCCTCCGCGTCCCTCTCATGGCCGTGTGACGGCTCGGACTCGTGGGGGATCTCGATGCGGATCGGTACCTGGGCGGACTCCACCTCTTGCTCTTCCTTGATCTTCTGGATGATGTAGGCATCCAGCATCGTTCTTCTCCAGCGCCTCCGTCCCAGCGACGCGTTCATCGATATTGTAGCACGTGACTCCCGTTTTCAGGAGCGACGCGCGCCCCTCGCGCCGGGGCGGTCTCCATCCACAATAATCATCGACGGGAAGGCGACAACCTTCAGTCGGAGTCGAGCAAGTCCCGGAGACGGGCCGCGATCTCGGGGGGGAGTCCCGCCTCTTCGGCCGCAGGAATCAGCGAGGCGCTGGCCGCGCGGTAGATGTCCAGCGCCTCCGGCGAGTCCCCCAGCGCGTCCAGGTGCGCGGCCACGGTCTCGACGTCTCCCCGCACGACGGGGCCGGTCAGCGCGTCCCGGGTGCCGACCCGGCCGATGTTCCTCACCGAACCCTCGAGGAGCGGGAGGAAGAGGTCGGGGAGCCGTTGCTCGGGGATGCCCGCCCGGCTCAGCTGGGCCTCGGCCGCGCGCGCGAGGGCCACGACGTGGTTGGAGACGAGGGTGGCGGCCGCGTGGTACCTGTGCTTGCTCTCGGGGTCCATACGCACGTGGTCGCAGCCCATGGCCCCGACGAGTGCGGCGGCGGCCCGCAGGGCGGCGTCGTCCCCCTCCAGCACCCAGGAGAAGGGGCGGCGGGGGCGGCCGTCCCCGAGCAGGGTCTGCAGGGGGTGCATCGCACCGCAGGCTGCCGTCAGACCGGCCTGCGCGAGGGCCGACGCGGGCAGGGCGCCGCTGAGGTGGAGCACCGCAGCGTCCCGGCCCACGAGATCCCCATCGGCCAACCTCCGGGCCAGCGGAGCGATGGCTCGATCGGGCGTCGCCAGGAGGATCACGTCCGCGGGAATCGACGTCGGCAGGTCTCCCGAGACCGTCTCCACGTCCGCGATCCGGTCCGGCCCCCGCCCCCGCCGCCACGCGAGCACGACGGTCGCGCCCGCGCCCCGAAGCAGGTGGACCAGGTCCGTGCCCGCGCGCCCCAATCCGAGGACGGCCACGTCAGGCAGACCACCCGTTCCGATCTGCGGGGGTGTCTCGGGGACCCCGCTTCCCATGGTCGCCTCCCCGTCCCCCCGTTCCCGATGCAGGCTACAATGCCCGACGCCGCGGGGACGCCAGGGAGGACCCTAGCAGCGTCCCGGCGGCATCGCCAGGCGGGCAGGGGACCGGACGGGCTCTGCGCGCCACGGTGGATGGTCGATGGACATCGAGAGCTACCTCACCTCGCCGGTACGGCAACAGATGCGCGACGCCATCGCGGATGCGGCGGGCAACGAGGTGTTCTTCGTGGGGCGCCTGGGCAAGGGAGACCAGGTCGACGAGGTGGAGGTCCACTGCCGCGGCGGCGCGGCCGCGGTCCCGGCGCTGGTGAACGTCCCCCGGGCCGGCGAGGTGGTGATCCACAACCACCCCAGCGGCGACCTGCAACCCAGCGACGCCGACCTCTCGCTGGCGTCGCGTTTCGGCCAGGACGGGGTGGGGTTCTTCATCGTCGACAGCGAGCTGACCTCGATCTACGTGGTGGTGGAAGCCCACCGTTCGCGCCGCGAGCCCCTGGAACACGACGCGATCGTCGGACACTTCGCCCCCGGAGGCGCTCTCTCCCGGTTGCACCCGTCCTTCGAGCACAGGCCGTCCCAGGAGGAGATGGCGAGCCGTCTGGTGCACGCCATCGACGACGACGGCATCGCCGTGATCGAGGCCGGCACGGGCACGGGGAAGTCCATCGCCTATCTGGTCCCCCTGGCCAAACACGCCCGGACCAACCGGGTGCGCGTCGTCGTCAGCACGGGTTCCATCAACCTGCAGCAGCAGCTGGTCAACCAGGACATCCCCCTGGTCCGCCGGCTCGTGGGCGACCTGACGGTGGCCCTGGTGAAGGGTCGGGGGAACTATCTCTGCCGGCGAAAGCTGGAGCACGCCCTGACCCACCGGGAGGAGTACGGCGACGACGAACAGACCTTCCTGGATCAGATCGGGGCCTGGGCGGCCACCACCTCGGACGGTAGCCTGGCCGATCTCCCCTTCGTGCCCGAGGGCGCGCTGTGGGAGCTGGTCCGCTCCGACGCCGACCAGACGCTGCGCTCCCGCTGTCCCCACTTCCAGGAGTGCTTCTACTACCAGTCCCGCCGCCGGGCCGCGGCGTCGGACATGCTGGTGGTCAACCACCACCTGCTGATGGTGGACCTCAACCTCAAGTACACCCTGGGTGACGTGGGGGTGCTCCCCCGTTTCGAGGCCGTGGTGCTGGACGAGGCCCACCACCTCGAGGACGTGGCATCCCAGCTGCTGGCGACCCGGGTCACGCCCCGTGGGATCGAACAGCTGCTGGGCCGGATGGATCCCAAGCGGGCCCGCCGCCGGGGATTGCTCGAGCGCCTCGTCGCGAAACTCCCCGCCGGGGTGGAGGGGATCGAGGCCATCCGCGAGCTGGCGGAGGGACCGCTGAAGGGCTCGATCACCCGGCTCCGCGACGAACTACCGCCCATCGCGGACGACGTGCGCCGCATCCTCGAGGAGCACGCGGGCGAAGCGGCCGACGGCCGGTGCCCCTACCGCTTTGCCGAACGTCACGAGTCGATCCCCGAGCCGTTGCAGCCGCTGGTCCAGCACGCCGAGGTGATCACCGGACTGCTGCTGGATGTGGCCGACGGGGTCTCCCGGGTCCGTTCGCTGGTCGACCGGATGCCGGTGGGGTGGCTGGACGACGAGATCCAGCTGGTGCTCGACCTGCGCTCGGTCCACGAACGGCTCGGCGGACAGCTGCGGGCCATGGGATCGCTGCTGTCCGAGGACCGGGACATCTGCCGCTGGATCGAACTGGACCGCGGTCGAACGGTGGCGCCCCGCTTCTGCTCTTGCCCCATCGACGTGGCCCCCCTGGTCCGCGAGCGGCTGTTCGATGCCATCCCGACCGTGGCCATGACCTCGGCGACCCTCACCGTGGACCGGCGGTTCGACTTCATCTGCGGACGGGTCGGGCTGGCCGAAGGCACGCTGGCCCACGAACGTACGGAGACGGCCCAGCTGCCCAGCCCCTTCGATTTCCGCTCCCAGGTGATGCTGGCCCTGCCCACCGGCATGCCCGATCCGCGGCAGCCCGGGTTCGGCAGCTCCCTGGAGGATGCGGTGGGCCGGGTCGTGGAGGCCTCCGAGGGGCGCTGCTTCGTTCTGTTCACCAGCTACCGCCTGCTCCAGCGCGTCCATCGGGCCCTCTCCGCGCGGCTGAAGGGCTACCGGCTCCTGGCCCAGGGCTCCATGGAGCGGGGACGGTTGCTGGAGACCTTCCGCACCAGCCCGCGGGCGGTGCTGCTGGGCACCGACAGCTTCTGGGAGGGGGTGGACGTGCCGGGCGACGCCCTGTCCTGCGTGGTCCTCACCCGTCTCCCGTTCCGGGTCCCCACGGAACCGGTGTACCGGGCCCGAGCCGAGCTCATCGAGGCTCGGGGCGGCGACGCCTTCCAGCAGTACTCGCTGCCCCAGGCCGTGATCCGGTTCCGCCAGGGGTTCGGCCGCCTGATCCGCTCCCGCGCCGACCGCGGTGCCGTCGTCGTGCTGGATCCCCGCCTGATCACCCGCCGCTACGGACAGGTGTTCCTGGGCTCCCTACCCCCGGTGGACCTGCTGCGCCTACCCCCGGAGGAGGTTGCGGCGAAGGTCAGGAGCTTCTTGAAGCGCTAGGCCGAACACCGCACGTCCCACCCCGGTCGATGGTTCACGAACTGCAACGAAGATGTTCTCGCATGGAGCCGAGGGGGGCGCGGAGGTCTGGATTTCCAGGATGATCTCTGCGGTCTCCGCGCCTCCGCACGAGCTTTCTCACCCGCCTCCCGAGGACCTCGTGGGACACCTCGTGAAGAGGATCAGGGATGAACGCCGGCGAGGCGGGGGGCGAGCTCCCAGGTGGGATCTCGGACGTCCGTGTGGCAGGTGCGACAGAAGGGTTCGACGACGCACTCGTGGGCGTGGGCAGGGCCCACTCCGCCGAGCTGGGCCTGGCCGCCGCTGGACACGTGCGCTGACCCCGGGCCGTGGCAGGCCTCGCAGCCGATCCCGGTCTCCTTGGCACCCCGGGGGCCTTCCTCGCACCCCCCCTCCGGCACGTGGCAGGCCAGGCAGCTCGGATCCCGATGGGATCCGGCCTCGCGCAAGGTCTCGAGGGCCCCGCCGTGGGGACCCTCCGACCAGGAGGTGTACTGGGCCTCGTGGCAGGCCTCGCAGCTGGCCGAGCCGGCGCATTCGCCCGGCGCCATGCGCAGGCCCACCCGTTCGAAGCGCCCCTCCTCCACATCCAGTCGCCGCCCGTTCCAGCGCTCCCTCGGGAGGGTCTCGGCCAGTCGGTGGTCGATCTGGGCGACGGCCGCCCCGAGGTCGAACCCGAGGGAATGCCCGCCGTCGTGGCAGGCCGTGCACCGGGACCGGGGATCCACCCGGTCGGGGGAGAGCCCGGAGGCGGTGTGGCCCCCCGACGGTCCGTGGCAGGACTCGCAGCCCACGTCCCGCAGGTGGCCGGTCGTGGTCAGATCCACGAACCCGCCCTCCACGCCCGTGGCCGTGGCGTGGCAGGCCAGACAGGCCGGGTCCTCGTGGGTGTCTCCGGGCAATCGCCGGATGGACACCGAATGGGGGGAGAGCAGCCAGGAGTTGTACTGGACCTCGTGGCAGGCGGCGCAGGCACGGCTGCCCACGTAGTCCCCGTGGCCCCACACCGCATCGGGGTCCCCACCCCGGTCCCGGGCGACGGCCATCCGCAACGCCAGCGAAGCCCCACGGAAGAAGGGGTCGGCCCTGTGGACCACGTCCCCCCCCTCGTCCACGTACAGCACCGTCGGGGTCGAGGTCATCCCGTGGGCGTCCCGGTACCCGCCCGCATAGTCCACGTATGCCGGGCAGCTCAGACGGGTCTGCTCGGTGAATTCCCGCACGCCGCCGAGGCGGGACGCGGCGCTGGCGATGGCGATGCAGCTCACCCCCTGGTCGGCGAAGGCGTCGCAGGCCTCCTGGAACTCGGGAGCGACGTTCCAGCAGTGGGGGCAGCCGGTGGAGAAGTAGAAAATCGCAACGGGGAGGGGGGCCGCCTCGTCCAGGCGCTTTTCGGTCATGTCGGTGGCCAGCAGGGCGACGTCGAAGTCGACCCGCTCGGTGGGATCGGCCTCCTCCGGGGGGGACTGGGTCGAGGTCGTTCCACCCGCGCGGGGCGGCGTAGCCGCGGGCGGGGCGGCGGCGTCGGCCTGCACCGCCGCCGGGGGGGCCCCGGGCGGGGGCGCCAGGGACGA
>CAZITQ010000224.1:0-5045 GCA_964542165.1 uncultured Rickettsiales bacterium | reverse complement strand
GGCGGGGGGGGGGGGGGGGCCCCCGGGGGGGGGGGGGGTCGGCGGGGGGGGGGGGGGGGGGGGGGGCGGCCCCCGCGGCGGGGGGGGCGCGGGGGGGGGGCGCCTGGGACGATCGGCAGGACAGTCCCGCCAGGATCACGACGACGGCGAGCGCCGCGCCCGCGCGGGGCCTCACCCCTCGCCCCCCCTGTCCGCCGCCGCCGGGGCGCCCTCAGGGGGCTCCTCGGGCAGGGGCTCCACCTCGTCGCCGAATCGCAGTCTGCACGCGCGGATCTCCTCGTCGCCGGGCGGGTCGGGGAGGACCTCGTCGGTGGGCATCTCGACGCCGTCCCGTTTGCGCTGGGCCTCCAGGGCCCGGTGGAGGCCGACCACCGCGTGCTGGTTGTTGTCGATGCGGCAGTGGTTGTCCACCAGCCCCATGCGGATCGCGCCCTGCGCCTTGTCCGGGTTGGGCAGGTAGTAGCTGTTCTCGGGGCGCCACTGGTTCTCCAGCAGGTGCTCCGCAGCCCGCAGCAGGGCGTCCTCGTACGCGGTCGCGTCCACGCCCTTGGCCCAGGCGGTGTGCATCACCCCGCCCATGGCCTCCGACCGGGAGCAGGCGCGGGTGGTCCGGGGGAGGTCGTCGAACCGCCGGTAGGCCCCGAAGTAGTCCGCGAACGGCGGCCAGTACGGCGGGAACTGCTCCGAGGCGTGCCGGTCGCCCATGTGCAGGGCGCAGGCGGCGTACTCGTCGTCCCCGGTCACCTGGTACAGGACCCACAGCGCCTGCATCACCCAGTGGTCCGGGTTGGGGCGCCGGTCGTAGTAACGCTCGACCTGCCAGTCACCGATCTTCTTGGCGCCCTCGAGCCAGCGTTCGTCACCCGTGGCGACATGGAAGCGGATCAGGGCCAGCATGGTCTCGCCGGGGAAGTAGAGCGGCTCCTTCTCCACCTCGTCGAGCTCGAGGCGCTCGCTGTAGCGGCGGAAGACCTGACCCCGGTCGTCGATCATCTCCAGGAGGAACAGCCCCAACCCCTCGAGGACCTCCGCGTCGTCCTCCCGCTGGAGATGGTCCCGCAGGACCGGGTGGTTGACCTGCTCCGGGGCGGGACGTTCGAGCAGGCTGAGCAGGGTCAGCGCCGCGGCGCCGCTCTCCGCGCGGTCCCGGCGATCCACCAGGGCGTACAGCCGGTCGTCCTCGGCCCCCGCAGGGCCCTCCAGGTTGCCGTACACCCAGTCCATGGCCCGGAGGCCGGCCTCCAGGTAGTCGTTGGCGTCGTCCCGCAGCTGGGGCTCGGTGAGGGCCAGGTTGTACATGTGGAACAGGCCGTAGACACAGCCTGCGTGGCGGACGATGTTGTAGCCCTTGGAGCCCCGGTCCTGGTTCGGGTAGTACTCGTAGTCGAACTTGCCGTCCGGCTGCACCGTACCCAGGAGCCAGCGTCCCGCCTCCTCGATCCCGTCCAGGAGATGCTGTTCGTCGATCCCGTCCAGGAGCACGTTGCCCCGGTAGAACTCCACGGTCTCGCCCCCGGGCACCGGGCGCCCGAAGCAGAAGCTGCGGAACTTGTAGAGCTCCACCCCGTCCTGCTTCCACAGGTCGCGGCCGCCGCGCGCCTCGCGGCTGAGCTGATGCAGCATGCGCAGGAGCTTGTCGGCCCGGCTGCGCACGCGAGGGGTGAGCCAGCCTCGGGTGACGGGATCCGCCGGCAGGAAGAACCCCTCCCGGTCCCCGGAACGCAGGATCATGCCGTCCACGCCGGGTTCGACCTCGTAGATGAGCTGGTAGACGTAGCCCATCTCGCTCAGGTCCTCCTTGAGCATGCGCTTGGGGAGCTTGACACCCATCTTGCGCAGCCCGGCCACCACGGCGTTGCGCACCACCATCACCGCCTGATGCAGCGGCCTGCGCTTCACGAGGCGCACGCTGTCCACCACGTCCACCTGGACCCGGATTCGCTCCCTGCCGTCCACCCAGTCGCGCCACCTCAGGGTTCCGTCCAGGGCCTGGTCGGTGGCGGCGTTGAGATCCTCGAACAGACGGCCCCCGGCGGCGTGCCCCCGCAGCATGGCCTTGCGGTCGAGCCAGAGCGTCACGTACACGTCCAGCTCCCGGTCCTGACGCAAGGCCGTGGGGAGACCGGATTCCAGTGCGCTGACCTCCGCGGGGACGCCGTCCCCTTCGTCCCTCTGGTACCCCTGGATCGCGGCGTCCACGACCTGCAGCGAGGCGTCCATCTCCTCGTGGTTCATGCGGAACCGCTGGGGCGCGGAGTACAGCTCGAAGAGGGTGTCGTCGGAGATCGGCGGCAGCCCCATCTTCCCGGTCAGGCCCAGGAGCAGGCCCGCCACGGCCAACAGGTAGAGCAACGATCCGAACATGGGCTGGTGGGACCACCAGCGTCCCACGGCTCCCCGGGTCGCGAGGCTGGCCCCGAACACCAACAGCGCGGGGGCGGCGACCAGCAGCAGGATCGCGAGCCGCTCGTACACGTACAGGTAGATGCACGGCAACAGCATCAGCAGGGAGACCAGCCACCCGGCGGGGAACCGCCAGGCGTGGCCCTTGTGGATCCGCTCGTACAGCAAGAAGACCGCGGCGCAGACCAGGATGCCCGGCAACAGCAGGAACGCCGAGTCCGCCGCGTACAGGTAGAGCACGCCCAGGTAGGGCAGGGACAGCAGCGCGGTCTTCCACGTCGCGCCGTCACGCCCCCCTCGAACCCCCCGATTCTCGCTGCGCGCCATGTCACCTCCAGCCTGGGTCCGACCGTCTGGCGGCCGTGATCCTGCGCGTTCTTCAGACGCGTGTGGCGAATGGCAAGCGTCTAGCAGAGGCCAGGCGGGAGTGCAAGCGGCCAGGCACGGCTCCCGCGGGTACAATCGCCGCATGAAGACCATCGACGTACAGACCGCTGCAAGACAGGAGCTCGTCCCCATCGACGAGGAGGTGAGGCAGGCGGTGGCGGAGCTGGGGGTCCGGGAGGGGGCTGTGGTGCTCTACTCGCCCCACACCACCTGCGCCGTGACGGTGAACGAGGGTTACGATCCGGAGGTACGCCGGGACGTGTCGCGTTTTCTCGGGCGGCTGGTGCCCCACGGAGAGCCGGATTTCCGGCACGCCGAGGGCAACAGCGACGCACACATCCTCACCAGCCTGGTGGGGGCGTCGGAGACTTTCCTGGTCGAGGACGGCGAACTTCAGCTGGGCCGCTGGCAGAACATCTTCCTGGCCGAGTTCGACGGGCCACGGCCACGCCGGCTGTGGATCAAGGCGCTGGTCGCGGGACGCTGATCATCGCCAGCCCCTGGGCCGCCCCACCGCGTCGGGCGGCGATGCAAGCCTCGGAGATATCGCCGGCGGGCGGGGGGGGCAGGGGCTGATCGCAGACGGTGATCCGGCCGTCGAGCTCTCGCTCGACCAGGGCGGCGCGCAGGTGGGGCAACAGGGCGGGGTCCCCGTCCGCGGTGGCGCAGAGCTGGACGTCCAGGCGGCGCCCCTCCAGTCCGGCCAGCGAGTCCAGGTCGCGGATCAAGCCCTTGGAGGCGTACTCGGTCGAGCCGGCCCCGGGGCGGGGCTCACTGGGGAGACGGAGGATCAGCGGTTCGTCGGCCCCGATCCGGTCGACCAGCCCGTCCACGAGCCTGTCCCGGTCCGGCATCGCACCGGTGGCCAGGCCGAGCTCCAGCGCGGCGGCGACCCGATCCCGGTAGATGTCCGCCATGGGATCGGCGGGGAGGACCTCCGCTGCGGGCCAGAGGATCCGCATGGCCCGCTCCCAGGATCGGCTTCCCTGGTCCGCGGCGACCAGGAGGTCGTCGGCCAGGTCCGAGACCTTGTAGGGGTCGTCGGGGTTGGCGTCCGGGGAGAGGGGAACCAGGCCCCTGGCGTTGGGGTTCACGCTGTGGATCCAGGCGCGGCCACCGGGAAGGGATTCGCCGCAGGCCAGGGTACGGCCGTCCGGACCGTCGGGGTGCCAGGCCACGAGGGCGGGGCCGACGCCTGACATCCAGTGCAGGGTGTGGACGTAGGTCCCCAGCGACTCGGCCACGCGGGGGTCCATGTCCCGGGCACGGACGTCCGACAAGGGACGCAGGGAGGCTTCGGAGAAGGTCGTTCCCTCGAGACAGAGCGTGCCGTCGGGACAGGGGCCCTGGAAGCCCACCTCGAAGGTATCGCCCGAGGTGTCGATCCAGACCGGTGCCCGTTCGCCCACCGGGACGTCCGAGGCCGTCTCCGTGGGGGGCTCGTCGGCTCCACCGGATTCCAGCAGCGCCTCGATGCGGCCGGGGATGTCGGGGATCAGCAGGTAGGCGCCGACCGCAGCCAGGGTGAGCAGGACCCCGCCGACGCCGAGGGTGAACAGCCGGGTGCTGACCCCGCTCCGGGCGGCCTCCACGTCGTCGGTGTCGTCGAACACCTGGTCCACGCTCGGCGGTCCGGTGTCCAGGGTCCGCCTCCTGCTTCGCGTGGGCATCGGCCCTTCGGGGATCAGGTGCTTGGGGATTCCCTCCGAGGTGCTCGTTGCCGAAGGCGCGGTTGCATCCACGGCCTTGGCTTCCGCCTCGTTCTCGGCCCTGGCGTCCGCCTCTGTCTCGGCCCTGGCGTCCGCCTCCTTCTCGGCCTCCTTCTCGGCCTCATCCTCCGCTTTTTCCTTCGCTCCGGTCTCTGCCTCCGCGCTGGCCTCCGCTTCGGCCTCGGCCTTGGCCTCCTCGTCGGCCTCCGCCTCGGCCTTGGCTTCCGCCTCCGCCTCGGCCTTGGCCCTGGCTTTGGCTTCCGCCTCTGCGTCGGCCTCTGCCTTGGCCCTGGCGTCTGCCTCTGCCTCGGCCCTCGCCTTCTCCTCGGCCTCGGCCTTGGCTTCGGCTTCCGCCTCCGCCTTGGCTTCCGATTCCGCTTCGGCCTCTGCCTGGGCTTTGGCTTCCGCCTCTGCCTTGGCCTTGGCTTCCGCCTCTGCCTTGGCCTTGGCTTCCGCCTCTGCCTTGGCTTCCGCTTCCCGCTGGGCCTTCTCTTCGGCCTCTGCCTGGGCTTTGGCTTCCGCCTCTGCCTTGGCCTTGGCTTCCGC
>CAZITQ010000223.1:0-15664 GCA_964542165.1 uncultured Rickettsiales bacterium | reverse complement strand
GTCCACGTCAGCCGCCCTCCCCCGCCCCCCCCCCCGCCGGCCCGCCCCCCCCCGGGCCCCGCCCCCCCGCCCCCCCGGGGGCGCGCGGGACGGGGGCCGGGGGCGCCTTGCTGCTCCTGTTCCTGGCCATGTACGCCCAGCTGACCGCGGCCCAGTTGCAGCTGCGGCGCCGGGACATCGACCTCCTCCAGTCGCTGGGGGCGACCCCCCGGGGCGTACTCGGGCTGGTCACCCTGTGGACCCTGCCCGCCACCGTGCTGGGCATCGCCATCGGCGCGCTGGGTGCGGCGGTCGCCGGACACGCGGTCGCCGGGTGGCTCGCGGACTGGGTCCACGACGAGCTGGGCCTCCGGACGGGTCCCCTGTTCGACATGGATCTGGCGAGCGCCGCCCTCGTGGTCCTGGTGCTGCCGATCCTGGGGCTGGCGATGGCCCTCCTCCCCACCCTGCGCTGGCTGGCCCGTCCCCTGGACTTCCGGCTGAGGGATTGAGCCGTGACGGATCGACCGGCCAACGCGGAGCGATATCGGCAGGCCGTCCTGACCGCCCCCTACTGGATCTGCATCGAGCGGGCCCGCTGTGTGACCGCGGCCCACCGGGAAACGCGGGGTCAGCATCCGGCGGCCCGCGCCGCCGCGGCGTTCGAGCGCTGCGTGCGGGAGACCACGGTCTGGATCCACGACGACGAGGTCCTCGCCGGTCACCAGACCGGTCGGCTGGTGAGCGCGCCCCTGTCCATCGAGCGGGGCGACGCCAATGCCATCCTGACCTACGAACTCGACGCGCTGCTGGCCCGGGAGCGCCAGCCCTACCGCATCGACCCTGGCGACCGGCGGGAGCTGGAGCGCGAGATCCTCCCCTACTGGCGCGGTCGCACGGTCCGGGACCGCCGCAAGCGAGCCATGGACGAAGCCGACCTGACCGTGGACCTGGGATTCTCGCCCCGCAGCATCGCGCACCGGCTCCGCAGCCTCGATCTGCGGCCCCTGGCGTCGATGGTCCGGTCGCCGGTGTTCCAGCCGCTCAACGCCCTGCGGGAATTCCGCGAGATCGCCTACAACAACCCCGCCCTGGTGACCAACGTGTTCGACGTGCAGGGCCACATGGTGCTGGGCAACCGCAACGTGCTCCCCGGCGGATTCGCGGCCATCCGCGAACGGGCGGAGGAGCGGCGGGTGCGCTGCGAGTCCGAGGGGGACCCGGAGGGGGGGATCTTCCTGACGTCCGTGGTGCGCTGTTGCGACGCGATCCGCGTCCTGGCCGGGCGGTACGCCGACGAGGCCCGGGCCCGCGCCGCGGACTGCGCCGATCCCACCCGACGCCGCGAGTTGCTGGCCATGGCCGAGCGCTGTGACCGGGTGCCGTATCTGCCGCCCAGGGACTTCCACGAGGCGGTCCAGGCGCTGTGGTTGACCCAGGTGGGCGCCATGCTGGCCTACGGGATGGCGGGGATCTTCGCGGTGGGGCGTGCCGACCTCCAGCTCGCGCCCTACTACCAGGCGGATCGGGCCCGGGGCGCCATCGAGCCCCAGCAGGCCGTGGAGCTGCTCAGCGAGCTGCTGGTCAAGCTCAGCTCCAACCTGCTGCTGCTGCCCGGCGCCGGCAAGGCCACCGGCAGCGAGCTGGGCGCCGACAGCATGGCGGTGACCGTGGGAGGTCTCGGGAGGGACGGTGAGGACGCCACCAGCGAGCTCTCCTACCGTTTCCTGGACGCGGTCCGAGCGGTAGAGGGGCTGGGCAACACCTTCACGATCCGGGTCAGCGAACGCTCTCCCGAAGCCTGGTTGGACGCGGCTACCGAGACCCTGCGTTCCACCTCCGGCCCGGCGCTGTTCAACGACGAGCGCACGGTGGAAGCCCTGGTCGGCTGCGGTATGGAGCTCCCGGACGCCCGGGACTACGCCGTCGTCGGCTGCGTGGAGCCCACCTCCGACGGCAACACCTTCGGCTGTACCTCGGGCAACGACATCTCCCTGGTCGGAGCCCTGGAGATGACCCTGCTGCGGGGGCGACTGCGGATGGTCGGTCGCCGGGTCGGGCCGGACACCGGCGATCCCCGCGCGTTCGCGGACTTCGACGCGTTCATGGAGGCCTTCCACGGCCAGGTCCGGGCCCTGATCGACCGGGTGGCCGAGGGGGTCGAGCTCAAGGACCGGGTGTACGCCGAGACCCTGCCCAACCCCTACGTCTCCGCCACCCTCGACGGCTGTGTGGAGTCGGCCCGGGACATGACCCGCGGCGGGGCCCGCTACGACTTCGGCTCCATCTCCGCCCGCGGTCTGGGCACGGCCGTGAACTCCCTCGCCGCCATCCGGTCGGCGATCTACGAGCGGGGCCGCTGCACCATGCACGAGCTGCTGGCCGCCCTGGACCGCAACTTCTCCGGCCACGAGCCCCTGCGCCAGTACCTGCTCCACCGGACGCCCGGCTACGGCAGCGACGATCCCGGAACGGACGCCCTCGCCGCCGACGTGGTGGGGTTCTTCTGCGACGAGGTGTCCTCCCGCCGGTCGTATCGAGGCGGCCCCCTGCGTCCCGGGTTCTTCTCGTACGGGATGCACGTGCTCGAGGGGGCGCTGCTGGGGGCGACCCCGGACGGGCGCCGGTCCGGCGAGCCGATCTCCAACAGCCTCTCGCCGGCCAACGGATCCGAGCGGGCCGGGCCCACCGGTGTGTTCAACTCCGTGGCCAGCCTGCCCCACGACCGCATCTCCAACGGCAGCGCCCTGAACGTGAAGTTGCTGCCGGCGCTGCTGGACGGCGAGCAAGGGCGGAACCACTTCGCCGCGCTGATCCGGGGCTACTTCGACCGGGGCGGGATGGAGGTCCAGTGCAACGTGGTGGACGACGCCACCCTGCGGGATGCGCAGCGTCACCCGGAGCGCTACCGGGGGCTGACGGTCCGGGTGTCGGGCTACTCGGCCTTCTTCACCGACCTCGGGCCGGCGATCCAGGACGAGATCATCGCCCGGACCTCCTTTGGCACGCTCTGAGGCCTCGCGGGGGCGCGCGGGCTGCACGCAACAAGGCGGTTGCCTTCGACCGGTCCGGCGGGCATCCTGCATGCCCCGAGCGGCAGGAAAAAAGAGGGACATGCGAACGGTCATCCAGCGGCGGATCCGGGAGACGGCGGGGCAGCAACCCGGTCCCTTCTACCTCTACGACCGAGGGGCGATCCGAGACCAGTGCGCCCGGTTCACCGGCATCCGCTACGGCGCCAAGTCGATCCATTTCGCCTCGATGGCCAACGCCCACCCGGAGTTCCTGCGCACGGTCCGCGACGCGGGCCTGGGCATCTTCGTCAACTCCATCGGCCACCTGGAGTTGGCCCGCGAGGTGGGCTTCGCCGCCGACGAGATCGTGTTCACCGCCTCGGCCATGAACCGTGCGTTGATGCACCGGGTGCACGACGAGCAGGTCGTGCTCAACCTGGATTCCCTGGGGCAGCTCGACACCTGGTGGGAGCTCTTCCCCGAGGGTCGCGTGGGCATCCGGTGCAACATCGGGACCCTGGTCACCCCCCGCCGGACCCGCGGCGGGTACTTCCTGGGACCCGAGAGCCGCCTGGGCCTGAGCGTGGACGAGATCCGGGGGCTGGAGGGGGACGCCAGGGTGTCGGGCCTGCACCTCTACCTGGGCACCGACATCAACGACCTGGCCTACTTCACCGAGTGCTACAAGCAGGTCGTCCTGCTGTCGAGGCTGTTCCCGGCCCTGGACTACCTGGACTTCGGCGGCGGCTTCGGCGTGGAGACCGAGGCCAAGACCCCCTTCGATTTCCGTCGCTACGGGGGCTTCGTGACCCGGCTGATGAAGAGCGTCTCCTCGGACGCGGGCCGCGAGGTCAAGCTGGTGCTCGAGCCCGGGCGGATCATCGGCGCCGAGGCGGGCGTGTTCGTGGGGCGGGTCACCGACATCAAGTCCCGCGCCGGCAAGCAGCTGGTGGGGATCGACGCCTCCACCGCCCAGTTCACCCGCCCCCTGTTCTACCCGGACGAGGCCTACCACCCCATCACGCCGCTGGCCGGGGACGCGCGGGAGCTGGGTGAGGAGTCGACCCTCTCGTCGATCTACGGGTGCTCCACCTACTCCCGGGATTACTTCGCCCGGGACGTCGAACTGCCGAGGTTGCAGGTCGGTGACCTGCTGGTGTTCGGTCACGCCGGGGCCTACAGCGCGTCGTCCTACACCCACTTCCTGGGCTTTCCGCGCGCCGCCGAGGTCTTCGTGTGATCGCCCTGGAGCCGGTCGACGGACGCCGCCGGCTGAGGGCCTTCTACCGCATCGGCAGCGACGTGTACCGCGATCTGCCCCTGCACCGCTCCACCGAGGACGAGGTGATGCGGATGCTGGTGGAGGGCCCGACCGCCTTCCTGGATCACGCCCGGGTCGATCCCTTCTTGATGCGGGAGGGACGGCGTCTGGTGGGCCGCTTCGCGTTGATCCGCGACGAGCGCCTTCCCGAGTACGTGCAGGTGGCGTTCTTCGAGGCCCTGCCGGGGCTGGACGGGGTCCTGGAGACCATCCGCCTCAAGGCCGCGAGCCAGTTCCCGAACTGCACGCGCCTGGTGGTGGGCCTCAACGGTCATCTGAACTACGGCGCCGGTTTCCTGGCCAACCGCTTCGAGGAGCCGCCCCTGTTCGGGATGCCCTACACCCCCGCCTACTACCTGGACTACTTCGACGAGTTGACCCCGCGCCCGATGGCGTCCTTCCGCTTCGACTCCGAGGACTTCTTCGCCCTGCGGCGCCAGCTGGCGCCCACCTTCGACCCCGGGGAGATCCGGATCCGCACCATGGACCGGGCCCACTTCGCCCGCGAGGTGGACGTCTACACCTACCTCAACAACGCCTGCTTCGGGGACCACCCCTACTGGGCCGACCGGACCTCGGCCGAGGACCACGAGCTGTTCCACCCCTTCCGCTTCCTGCTGCGGGACGAGCACTTCATCGTGGCCGAGCACCGGGGCAAGCCCGTGGGATTCCTGCTGTGGTACCCGGACTTCAACGAGCTGTGCCGGGGAGACGAGGAGTTCGGGCTGCGGCACCTGGCCCGCTACCGGCTGGCGGATCCCATCTCCACCGCCCGGCTGACCGAGATCGCCGTCCTCCCCGAGTACCGCGCGCATCGGGTCGACCTGGCGATGATCCTCCGGATGATCCGCGGGGTGGAGGAGGCCGGCTACCGCTACACCGAGGGGGGATTCATCTTCGAGGAGAACCGGGCGTCCATCGCCCTGACGCTGCGCTACATCCGCCGGGCCACCGGTCGCACGCCGCGGCCCCACCGGCGGTACGTGGTCTTCGATGGCCCGCTGCGTCCCGGCCCCGGTCCGGTGGCAAGGCCGCGTCGCCGGCGGACCGCTCCGGTCCGTGGCGCCGGCGAGGGGGAGGTGGTCCGTCTGGACCGGGCGCAGCAGCTGTCCGACGGCTGGGACGGGGCCTCCCACAGCCTGTTCCAGCGCCGGGAGATGCTGGACATCCTCGAGCGGTTCAACCCCTGCGACCAGCGCTACTACGAGCTGCGTCGGGATGGGGAATTCGCCGCGGGGGCCAGCGTCTACTCCATCGCCCTCGACCTGTTCACCTACAGCAGGTTGCCCAGCCCGATGCGGATGCAGGTGGTGGGCGTGCCCTGCTCCCAGTCGTCGCCGGGCATCGTGGGACATCCGGCGGACCAGCGAGCCCTGGTGCGGGCCGTGCTGGAACGGGAGCGGGGCCTGGTCGTCGGGCTCAACCTGGAGGCGCCCCTGGACCTTCCCGGAGTGCTGGATGGCCGTACCCTGCCGGCGATCGTCCTCCGCCGGCGCTTCGACGACTGGGACCACTACCTGGCGTCCCTGCGCTCTTCCTACCGACGGCGGTTGCGGCGGCAGCGCGTGCCCTGGCGGGAGGTGGTCTCCGAGCGGGGGAGCTGCGAGCGGTTCGACGACGAGATGTACCGGCTCTACCTGGAGGTGTTCCGCCGCAGCGACGCCCGGCTGGAGCGCCTGTCTGCCGACTTGCTGCGCTCCCTCCCCGAGCCCTTCACCCTCACGGTCCACCGCCTCCAGGAGCGCACTGTGGGCTGGCACATCGGAGTCCGGGACGGGGCGGCGAACCGCTTCTTCCTGGTCGGGATCGACTATCCGCGGGCCCGCACCCTCAACACCCACGCCAACGTGCTGCTGTCGGTGCTGCGCGAGTCCATCGACGACGGCGCCGCGGTCCTGGACCTGGGCCAGACCGCCGAGACCTCCAAGACCCGCCTGGGGGGGGTGGCCGAGGAGCGCCACCTGTTCGCCCACCACCGCAGCCGCGCGCTGCGGGGGATGCTGGGTCGGGCCCGGGGCTGGCTGGAGTACACGGGCACCGTCCCGGAGACCCACGTCTTCTCGGAGCAGGGATGAGCGCCCCGCTTCGCGTGCTGGCCTACAAGCCCAGCCCGGAGCCCCAGACCATCCGCATGGAGCGGCTGATCACCTGCGAACCCCTGGAGCTGGAATACCTGGCCACGGTGCTCGAGGGCCACGAGATCTTCCTGCTGGACGGCATGGTCGACAGCGGCGATCCGGTCGTCGCCGCCCGAGACGTGGGCGCCCAGGTGGTGCTGGTCACGGCCTTCATCACCAACATCGACCGCGTCCTGCGGATCGCCGCGGAGCTGCGTCAGCACCCCGATCCACCCCGGCTGTTCGTGGGCGGACCCCACGCGGAGGTGGTTCCCGAGCACTTCTTCGCCGAGGGGGTGGACGGGGTGTTCTTCGCCGACCAGCTGCGTGGGATCCGGACGGCCGTGGACCGGATCGCCGCGGGCCAGGCCTTCGACGACGTGGCGGGGGGGGCCTTCCCGGGCGAGGACGGGTGGCAGCGCAACCCGGCGCCGCCGGCCGACCCCGCCGAGCTGCCGATCCCCCGGCGCGTGCTGTTCGAGGACGATCCGGACCGCTACTACTACCTGTACTACCGGCGCTGCGCGTCCGTGAAGACCGCCCTGGGGTGCAACGAGCGCTGTAGCTTCTGTTTCTGCACCCGGATGCACGATGGCGGGTACGGGCCCCGGCCGATGGAGTCGGTGCTCGACGAGATCGAGGGCATCTCCGAGCGCAACATCTTCATCCTCGACGACAACTTCCTGTCGTCTGCGGGCAGGGTGCGGGAGTTCTGCGCCGGGCTCCACGAGCGAGGTCTGGCGGACGCCCACGAGTTCATCGTCTATGGCGGCGCCGGATTCGTCTCCCACCACCAGAGCCTGCTGCCCGAGCTGCGGTCGGTGGGGGTCACCGGGTTGATCGTGGGCTTCGAGTCCATCCGCGACGACGAGCTGCGGGACATGCGCAAGAGCACCCGGCGGGCGGACAACGATCGCTGCGTGGACCTGTGCCGCGATCACGACATCGAGCTGTTCGCCCTGTTCATCGTGCAGCCCGACTGGACCTCGTCCGACTTCCGGGCGCTGGCCCGGTACGTACTGGAGAAACGGATCGTGTTCGCGACCTTCGCGACGGCCACCGTGTTCCCGGGGACAGACCTGGATCCCTCCCCTCCCCCCACGGGTCCGGGCGAGGGCGGCTGGTGGCGCTACGATCTGCTGCGGCTCCACGAGGAGCCGAAGCACATGAGCCGGATGCGCTTCTACCTGTGGCTGCTGGTGCTGTACATGGTGCCCAGCTTCACCGCGACGGGGCGCAGGACGATGCTGCGGCGCTTCGGCCTGTGGGGGCTGATCAAGGCGTCGATGAAGTCGTGGTTGGTGGGGATCGAGTTCCTGGTGAAGCTGGTGATCTGGCGGTAACGAATGACGGCCGAACGCACGATCTGGGATTTCTGGGCGGGGCGCTACGAGGGGCTGTGGGCGCAGCACTTCTCGCTGCGGCCGTCGCGGGAGCTGGTGCATGCGCGGCTGGACGAGGTGGGACTGGCGGACGACGCCCGGGTGCTGGACCTGGGGTGCGGGGTGGGTCAGTTCCTTTCGGAGCTGGCCGAGCGCCGACCCACGGCGGAGCTGGTGGGGGTCGACACGTCGGCGGAGATGATCGCCCGCGCCCGGGCCGACTACGCCAGGGAGAACACGACCTACGCGGTGGGCACCTGGTCCGACGTAGAGCGGGGGGACGGGTTTGACGCCATCACCTGCATGCACGCGTTCCCCTACGTACCGGACAAACCCGCGGCCCTGGACCACCTCGGCGGCCTGTTGCGCGAGGGTGGACGGCTGCTGATCGTGCAGGCCAACACCGAGACCTGGTACGACGCCGCGTTCCTGCTGTTCGTGAAGCTGACCACCACGAGCGCGACCTACCACTCGGCCGCCGGCCTGCACGGGCTGATGGCGGACGCCGGGCTCGAGGCCGGCGTGGTGCAGTCCTTCGACAGGCCCTGGTTCATCCCCTCGATCCAGGTGGTGGAGGGGACCCGATGAGGGTGCTGCTGGTCCGTCCTCGGCCCGATCCCGAGACCATCGGATTGCAGCACGTGATGCTGGTCGAACCCATGGAGCTGGAGGTGTTGGCCGCCACCCTGGGTCCCGACGACGCCGTCGAGATCCGGGACATGGTGCTGGAACGGGAGCGCCTGGAGCACTTCCTGGCCCGGTTCGAGCCGGACGTCCTGGGGGTCACCGGCTACATCACCAACGTCCCGGCGATGATCGACTACTGCCGGCGGGCCAAGGCGTGGAATCCGTCGGTGGCCACAGCGGTCGGCGGCGTGCACTGCGAGGTCTGCCCCCACGACCTGGACGATCCCGCCGTGGACTACCGGGTGGTCCGCAACCCGGTGGCCGCCTTCCCGGCGCTGCTGCGGCACCTGACCGGTGACGGCGAACGGCCCGACGGGGTGTTCGGTCCGGGCGAGGCGGTGGACCGGGACGCCCTGCCCGCGTTCGACTGGACCTACCCCCTCCCCCGCCGGGAGCTGAGCCGGCGCTACCGGCACCGCTACTTCTACATCTTCCACGACAAGGTGGCCCTGCTGAAGACCGCCTTTGGCTGCCCGTACACCTGCACGTTCTGCTTCTGCCGCGAGATCACCGGCCATGCGTACCAGCGGCGGCCGCTGACCGAGGTGATGCGCGACCTGACGCGGATCGACGAGCGGGAGATCTACATCGTCGACGATGACTTCCTGGTCAACCGCCACCAGGTCGAGGAGTTCCTGGACGCCCTGCGCAGCCACGGCGTGGACAAGCACTTCCTGGTGTACGGCAGGGCCGACTTCATCGCCCGCAACCCGGACCTGATGCAGCGCCTGCGCAAGGCCGGGCTGCGGACGGTCATCGTGGGCTTCGAATCCTTCGACGACGAGGAGCTCGCCGGCTTCGACAAGGGCATCGACGCCGCCACCAACCGTGAGGCGATGGCGGTGCTCAACCGGCTGAAGATCGATTGCTACGCCACCGTGATCCTCTCGCCGGACTGGGGCGACCGCGAGTTCAAGGCCCTGGACCGGACCGTCAAGAAGCTGGGCATCCGCTTCGTGAACCTGCAGCCCCTGACGCCCCTGCCGGGCACCGGCATGGAGGTCCCCGACGACCAGCTCGTCATCCCCCGGGACGACTTCGCCCGCTGGGATCTGGCCCACGTCACGATCCGGCCCACGAGGATGAGCGTGGAGGCCTACTACGGCAAGATCATCGAGTCCTACACCCGGGCCCTCTACCGCCCCGGCCCCCTGCTCGGCTACCTGCGCTACCCGCCCCACATGCTCCGCAAGATGATCTCCGGCAACGCGAAGGTATACCGGCAGTACCAGCGGAAGAAGCGAGAGGCTGGGAGCAACTGATGTACCTCAAGGACCCCCGGCGTGAGATTCTCTCGCAGAGGCGCAGAGAGGGCGGAGTGCGCAGAGCGGGAGAAAGAGGTTCTTCCCCCGGCTCACTCTCGGCGCCCTTTGCCTGCTCTGCGCCTCTGCGAGATCCTCCCCCTTTCCCCAATCCTGCCTCGGACGGGAAGCGCGCGTGCCCAAGCTGCTGCTGATCCAGCCGACCCAGTACGGGGTGGACGGGACGCTGTGCAAGCAGCGGCGGATCTACCTGCCGGGGCTGGTGTTCCCACTGCTGGCGGCGATGACGCCCGACCGCTGGGAGGTGGAGGTCAAGCTGGAGGTGGTCGACGACATCGACTACGACGCCGACGTGGACCTGGTGGGCATCGGTGCCATGGGCTACGCCATCTACCGCGGGGTGGAGATCGCCGCCGAGTTCCGCAAGCGGGGCAAGACGGTGTTCATGGGCGGCTACATGCCCTCGCTGGTGCCCGAGCGGACCCTGGAGTTCGCCGACTCGGTGGTCATCGGCGACGCGGAGGTCTCGTACCCCAAGCTGCTGGACGACTTCGAGCGGACCGGGAAGATCGAGCCGATCTACGACCACCCGGTCGACGACCTGGCCGGCCTCCCCCTGCCCCGCTACGAGCTGCTGACCGACAAGCCCATCGGCGACATGCTGCCGGTCCAGGCCGGCCGCGGCTGCCCCAACCTGTGCTCGTTCTGCTCCATCGCCTGCATCTACAAGGGCCGCTACGTCGCCCGGCCCGTCGACGAGGTGATGCGGGACATCCATCGGGTCAAGGAGCTGGGGTTCAAGCGGTTCTACCTGCTGGACGACAACATCGTGGCCAACCGCTCGTTCCTGCGGGAGCTGTGCCGGGAGATCGAGCCGCTGAAGATGCGCTGGTCGTCCCAGTGCTCCCTGCACCTGGCCCACGACCCGCAGCTGCTGGAGAGCGTGGCCCGCGCGGGCTGCGAGATCCTGAGCCTGGGGGTGGAGAGCATCTCCCAGGACGGCGTGGACAAGCTGGGCAAGTCCTGGTTGAAGGTGGACGACCACGAGAGGCTGATCGGCCGGTTGCAGGACGCGGGCATCATGCCGTCGACCGAGATGATGGTCGGCACCGACAGCGACACCGTGGAGTCCATCCGCGCCACCGCCGACTTCATCGACCGCACCCGGATTCCCATCCCGCGGTTCTACATCCTGACGCCCATGCCCGGCACCGAGCTGTACGGCGAGCTGCGGGACGCGGGGCGGTTGCTCACCGAGGATCACACCCGCTACAGCGGCTCCGAGGCCGTCCATCGCCCCGAGAACATCGATCCCGAGGCGCTCACCGAGGCGTACTGGACCCTCTACCGCCGGGTGTTCTCCTGGGGCGGCATCCTGCGGCGGACCCTGTTCAATCCCTGGTTCCTGACCCGGCCCCGCCTGGCGCTGTTCTCCTTCGTCGTCAACCTCCACTACCGGCACTACGTGATGAAGCGGGTGCCCCCGAACATCTTCTGAGGAGGACGAGGGCGTGCTGTTTCGCAACTACGGGTTGAGCTGGCGCCTGCTCAAGGTCTACGCGCCGGTGATGTTGCGGGCGCTGATCCGCGGCCTGTGGTTCGCCGGCTGGCCCATGCGCATGGCCATGCTGCGCATGACCCTGCGCCGATGGATGGTGTGGTTGCCCTCGCAGATCCGCGAATGGCGGCTCGGCGTGCGCATGCCGGTCACCCTGCAGGTGATCGACGACGTGGGCTGCAAGGCCGCCTGCGCCAACTGCGTGTACACCGCCATGCGGGACAAGCACACGCGCCTGACCCTGGACGACCTGGACCGACTGCTGGACCAGGCGCTTCAGATGAACGTCACCAACGTCTACCTGCTGGGGGCCGATCCCTTCTACCGGGACGACATCGAGGAGCTGATCGACCGGCTCGCGCGGCACCGCTACCAGCTGTTCCTGCTGTTCACCGAGGGTCAGGCGGTCTCCGACGCCCACCTGGACCGGATCCGGGCCGCCGGCAACATCGTGCTGGTGCTCAACATCGACGGGCTGGAGCAGGCCACCGAGCGGCGCAAGGGCGAGGGTTCGTGGTCCCGGGTCCATCGGCTGCTGACCGGACTCCGGGCGCGGCGGATGGTCTTCGGCGTGTCGACCATGGTCTCCACCGCCAACCTCGACGAGGTCACCGGCGAGGACTTCGTCAGGACGCTGGAGGACTGCGGCGCGTACTTCCTGGCCTACGCCCCCTACACCCCCGTGGACCGGCGCAAGGAGGCGGATCTGGTGATGAATGGGTCGGACCGCGACGAGCTGTTCGAGCGGTCCCTGGCGCTCAACCGCGGGGGACGGCGGCTGGCCACCTTCGATCTACTGGGCATCGAGCAGAAGCTCACCTCCTGCCCGGCCGGTGTCTACACCATGACCGTCTACCACGACGGCACGGTCACCCCCTGTCTCGCCATCCCCGCCGGCCGCACCGAGTCCAACGTCAAGCAGCGACACCTGCGGGACATCTTCGTCAACGACCCCCTGTACCGGGCCCTTCGCCAGCGCCACGCGGACCTGGCCCGGGCCAACCGGGAGTCGGGCCGCAACGACAAGGTCCACTGCCTGTTCTACACCGACCGGGAGTTCCTCCAGCGCTACTTCGACGAGCACGCCGACGAGATCACGGTGCTGGCGCCCTATGCCGTGGACGGGCCGGGCGCGGAGGTCGCGCGGTGAGTGTGCGGGTGTTGCGGGGGCCGCGCAGGTGGCTCGTGGACCTGTGGCTGATGCTGCGGGTGGCCGCCCGGGGAGTGGGCCGACTCGGCCCCCTGGGGTTCCTCCGGGAGCTGCGGGCCTATCTGCGGGACAACCGCAACGTCCTGGACGGCTCGGCGGACCGCTACCTGCTGCGGGACGGCGAGGTGTTCGCCGCCTCGGCCATGCCCACCGTCAACGGACCGCGCTTCTCGCGCTACCTGCTCGACGAGATCGTCACGTTCAACCACAAGCAGCCGTCGCCGATGTTCTTCGCCTTGCTCTCGACGTCCTCGCGCTGTCCCTACCGCTGCAAGCACTGCTACGCCCTCTCCGAGCTCGGGGACGAGGAGGCGGTGCCCGTCGAAGCGCTGGAGCGAACCATCCGGGGGCTGACGAGCCGGGACGTGAGGAACATCTTCCTGACCGGCGGGGAGCCCATGTACCGGTCGGCGGAGCTGCCCGGGTTGATGGAGGCCACGGCAGCGGAGGTCGACGCGTTCTGGCTGGTGTCCACCGGCTGGCACATGGACCGCGCGGCGCTCGAGCCCCTGCTGGCCCACAAGCTCAAGGGGGTGGTGATCTCCCTGGACGGACGGACCGAGGAGCGGGTCAACCGGCTCAAGGGTCACCGGGAGGCCTTCGCCAACGCCGTGTCGGCGATCGCGGTCGCCGTCGAGCTGGGTCTGCTGGTGAGCGTGGACTGCATGGTGGACGCCGAGCTGCTGGACGAGGACGAGTTCTTCGCCTACATCGACTTCCTGCGGGGGCTGGGTGTGCACTTCGTCAACTTCTTCCCCCCCCACACCATCGGCGGGGTGGAGAAGTTCGACATCCCCACCCTGAGCAACGACGAGCTGCTGCACCTCGAGGAGCTGATGGACCGGATCAACCGCGGCGCCGATCACGCCGGGGATCCCATCGCCTACTCTGCCGTGGTGTGGGAGCGGCGTCGCGGCTGCTCGGCGGGTCAGCAGTTCCTCTACGTGGATCCCCGGGGCGACGTACGCCCCTGTCCCTTCCTGCGCCTGCCCGCGGGCAACATCGTCGACACCCCCATCGAAGAGGTGATCGACAGGATGCGCGAGCTGGGGGAGCAGGGGGGCTGCTACGGCCAGTACCAGGGGCTGGAGACCGGTCACCGCACCTGATGCGTGGAAACGAGACAGAACCTGTCTCAGGGACGGCCCGAAACGGAACACCGCAGCTCGCGTGTTCCTCCCCAGGGACCATCGACTTGCTCCCCTTCCCCCGACTCGCCCCCGTGTATTCGAGGTGGCACAGGCCTTGCTATAAAGGCGTGTGATGGGTAGTTTTCGGTCGGGGAGCGTCCACAGACAGGCGAGACGAATTCAGGCGGTCGCGGGACGCCGCCTCAATCCACAGGAGACGACATGCTGAAGCGCAAGGCCCTTTCCACCCTGCTGTTCCTCACACTGGGCATGGTGCCCGCCACCGCCCTGGCGGCTCCGCCGCCCATGGACGTCCAGCACTTCAAGCCCCACGGTGACCGCACGGGCTGGTTCGTCACCGAGTCGGCCCAGACCCTCGAGATGTGGAAGCCGGCCTTCGGCCTGTGGCTCAGCTACGCCAACAAGCCGCTGGTCCACTACGTCGACGGCGAGCCCACCGATCTGGTGGTCAAGGACCTGCTGACCATGGACCTGCAGGCGGCCATCGGCTTCGGGATGGTCGACCTGGCCATCGACCTGCCGATCCACCTGGCCGTGGGCGGCGAGGGCTACGCGGGCTGGAACGACGCCTTCTCCGGCTCGGCCGTGGGCGACCTGCGGCTGCTGCCCAAGGTCCGTTTCCTGGACCCGGACAAGAAGGGCATCGGCCTGGGCCTGGCCCTGCCGCTGACCTTCCCGACCGGCAACTCGGACCGCTACGTGGGCCGCCGGACCGTGACCTTCTCCCCGACCCTGCTGGTCACCGGCCACGTGGGCATGTTCCGGCTGGGCGGCAACCTCGGCTACCGCATCGCCGGCGTCGACGAGGTCGACGACCTCACCGCGGGCAAGGCCTTCCTGTACCGCGTGGCGGCGAGCGTCCAGCCGGTGGATGCCCTGACCGTGGGCGCCGAGATCTACGGCGAGGCCCACAGCATCCCCCGCAACAACCCGGCCGAGTGGCTGGCGGGGGTGACCGTGCAGCCCGTCTCGGGTCTGGGCATCAGCCTGGCCGCTGGCACCGCGCTCGGCCGCGGCTACTCCTCCCCCGAGGGCCGCATCGTGTTCGGCGTGGGGTACACCCCCAGCAAGGCCAAGGACACCGACGAGGACGGCATCCCGGACAAGAAGGACGAATGCCCCGAGGATCCCGAGGACATCGACGAGTTCGAGGACAGCGACGGCTGCCCGGACATCGACAACGACGGCGACGGCATCCTCGACGTGAACGACGGCTGCCCCAACATCGCCGAGAACGTCAACGGCTGGGAGGACGAGGACGGCTGCCTGGACACCATCCCCGACACCGACGGCGACCGGCTGCTGGACAACGTGGACCGGTGCATCAACGACCCCGAGGACGTCGACACCTTCGAGGACGACGACGGCTGCCCGGACCCGGACAACGACCAGGACAACATCCTGGACGTGGACGACGAGTGCCCCCTGGTGCCCGAGGTGCTCAACGGCGTGGACGACGAGGACGGCTGCCCCGACGAGGGCAAGGTCCAGCTCGACCTGAACAAGAAGGAGATCTACATCTTCGAGAAGGTCCACTTCGACCTGAACAAGGCCACCATCAAGCGCCAGTCCCATGAGATCCTCGACGCCGTCCACAACGTGCTGGAGAAGTTCCCAAGCATCACCCTGGTCGAGGTCCAGGGCCACACGGACATCCGCGGGCCGGACTACCTCAACCAGGACCTGAGTCAGCGACGCGCCGACGCCGTCAAGAACTACCTGGTCAAGAAGGGCATCGACGCCTCCCGCCTGCAGTCCAAGGGCTACGGCGAGACCAAGCTCCTCGACACCGCGGAGACCGAAGAGGCCCACGCCAAGAACCGCCGCGTCCAGTTCATCGTGCTCGAGAAATCGGAGTAGGCTTCGCCGCAGCTCCGAAGCCGAGCGACGTTCCTGCTGTCGGGCCTGGCCCGCAGCAGAACGTCGACCGGCCCACACCCACCGACACCCCGCCCCCCCGCCCGCGCGCCGCCCCGCCGCCGG
>CAZITQ010000222.1:0-15713 GCA_964542165.1 uncultured Rickettsiales bacterium | reverse complement strand
GCCGGGGGGGGGGGGGGGGGGGGTCCCGGTGGCCCGGGGGGCCCGCCGGGGGGCGGGGGGGGGGGGGGCGGGGGGGGCGGGGGGCCGCGGGGGGCCGGGCGCCGCCTATTCCTTCGTCCTCGAGGCCTTCGGCGGCTGGACTCTGGAACGCTTCCGGGAACACGTCCGCGGTGTGCTCGAGGTGGAGTTGACCGCCCCCCAGGGGCTCCGGGCACTCGCTGGGGCTCCCCACGCGCGGGTGCGCAGCGGGATCCGGCGTCGGCGTCGCATGGGGCATCTGATCGGCCACCTCCGCCAGCGGGGCTGGACGGTGCTGGTGGTCTCGGGTTCGGCCGAGTGGGCCGTCGAGGAGGCGGTCGCGCCCTTGGGCGTGGCCCCCGGGGAGGTCCGGGGCCAGCGAACGGCGGTCCGGGGCGGTCTGCTGACCCGCAGCCCCGAGCTGCCCCACGTCTTCGGCCCGGGCAAGGTCCAGGTGCTGTCGACCCGGCTGTCGGCCCCGCCGGACCTGGCCATCGGCGACTCGCCCAACGATCGTGAGCTGCTGGGCTGGGCCACCCACGCCGTGGCCTTCGACGCCGGAGACGCCAACAGCATCGGTCCCGAGGCCCGCGCCCGGGGGTGGGCCGTGGAGCCGGCCCGGGCCGTGGGCCGTCCGTCGCTGTTCGACCGCGATCCTGCCGCCCATTCCGTCGACGACGACCCCTCGATGGAGTAGATTGGGTCCGGAGGGATCCCTTGCCCAGCTGCGACCGCTGTGGACACACGCTGCCGGTCAGCGCCCAGTTCTGTGACCACTGCGGCGCCCGGCACACCACCACCATGCAGTCCATCCGCGAGAGCGCCATGGACCGCCCGGAGGTACGGGCCCTGGTCCAGCGCGCGGAGGAGCTGCGCGCCATCGGCCAGATCGGCCCCGCCCTGGACCTGATCCAGGAGGCGGGGGAGCACGTGGGCGGGGACGAGACCTGGACCCGGCTGGAGTACGCGATGCGGGCGACCATCGCCCGCGGCGCGGTGGCCACCGGCGGGGTGGGCGAGCCCCTCCCCGGCACCCGCTACGAAGCCATGCGCCTGCTGGCCCGCATCCGCGAGACCCCCCGGGCGGGACCGACGATCAACCCGGCGCTGCTCGCGTTCACCACCGGCGCCCACCTGATCCGCATCCCCTCGGGCGTCTTCGGCAAGGGACCGGACACCGAACCGGTGGACGCGACCCTCCAGGAGCTCCAGGCCCGCGGCGAGGCGCGCGCGGTCCCCCTGCCGGGCCTGCGCGCGACCCACGTCTGCTGCGAACGCCAGGGGGGGCGGGTCTGGGTCGCCGGTCCGCGGGCCGATGGCGACGGGTACGCCCTGGCCGTCCACGACCCGGATCGGGACTGGGCCACCGTCATCCCGCAGATCGACGACGAGGTCACCGCCCTGGCCGTGGGTGCCACCGGCAGGCGCCTGACCCTGGGGACCGCCCGTGGCGAGGTCCGGATGGTGGACATCGAGGGGGCGCGGGACGTGATCGTCGGCGGGCGCCACCTGACCCGCAAGCCGGTGACCCGCTGCGGCCCCACCGCGGACGGCGACGTGGCCCTGGCCTGGTCCGGGCGGGGCACGCCGGTCCTGCTGGGGCCCATCGTGGCCGCCGGGCAGCTGCGGCGCCTGGAGGTGCCCCACCGGGACGTGACCGACGTGATCCTCGCCGCCGGGGGCCGCCTGGTGGCGACCATCGACGAGGTGGGCCAGCTGTGTTTCTTCCGCACCGACACCGCCGAGCGGGTCGGCCAGGTCCACCTGCCGGTGCTCCAGGACCCGGAGCTCCAGGTGGGGGGACCGGACGCCTCCCACGAGACCGCGGTCGTCCGCCCCGGGGGCAACACCCTGCACTGCTACGAGTTCCACTACCTGGTGTTCGTGGGCGAACCGGTGCACGTGATCCGGACCAAGCCGGAGAAGCTGCCCGACGGGGGTGAACTCTGCCTGGGGCCGTTCGCGGACTACGTGGTCCGCACGGACGGGGATGTCATCGCGGTCTACGACGGGGCCATGCGGCCCCTCAGGGCGGAACCGACCCAGGAACTACGGGCTACTCGAAGCGAATCGACTTGACCACCGAGCGGTTCTTCTCCTTCAGCGTGGTCTGCAGCGCCTTGATCGCGTCCGACATGTCCTCGTACGACTGGGTGTTCGCGACCAGCTTGTACAGCCAGAAGGTCACCGTGTTGTCCGGGTCGCCGTCGAACACGAAGGTGAAGGGCTCGCGGGTGTCGACCAGGTAGGTCCCCGAGTGCTCGTGGGGGGCGCGCAGCTTCACCGCCGAGGGCTGCTTGAGCGTGCACTCCCACAGGATGGGATCCTTGTCCTCGTCGCTGTAGCAGTCCATGTCACTGGAGGTGTTGGGCCGGCTGACGGTGACGCTCCTGACATCCTTCCAGTCCCGGTCCAGCAGGTGCGCCCCCACCGCCATGCTCAGCATGGAGTTGGGCTGGGGATCGTGCCCGTACCAGTCGGTCGCCCGGTACACGTGGGTCAGGTTGCCCTTGAAGACCTTGCCGTCGGTCATGGTCAGGGTGCACGGGACGGCGGGATCGATGTTGGGATCCCCCAGCTGCAGGGCCGGCGGGGCCGGCTCCTCGGATCCGCCCTCCTCGCCGCCGGTGCCCGACGAGTCCTGGGCCGCGGCCAGGGTGGGGATCAGGAACAGGGAAAGGACCAACAGGGTAAACGACGCGTTGCGCATGGAGCACCTCCTCGGAAGGGCGGGGTTCGCGCGTTCGCCCGCCGTTGCTGCGTTTCTGACGCGCCCGGCCGCATCCTATCGGGCCGGTCCCTCCGAAGCAACGACGGGTGCGGGCGCGGGGTTATTCAGCGAACAGGTCGTCCAGGGCTTCCAGGATCGCCGCCCGATCCCCCAGATCATTGAGTCTGCGGCGCAGCGCCACGGAGCGGTGCCGGCCCGCCGTGTACTTGACCAGGTGGCCGCGGAAGTGGGCACAGGCCCGCCCCTCGGCCCCCCGCAGTCCCGCCTCGACGTTGGCCTGGATCAGGGCGTCCAGGTGGCGGGTCACCGCCTGTCGGACCTCGTCGTGGGTCGGCGGGGCCGCGGTCCGGCCGGCGATGGCGGCCCGGATCTCACGGAACAGCCAGGGATTCCCGATGGCCGCCCTGCCGACCATCAGCGCGGGGATCCCCGTGTCCCGGAGCAGGGCCACCGCGTCGTCGGCCGTCTTGACCCCGCCGTTGCCGACCACCGGGATGTGCAGCTGCTCACCGAGCTGTCGGATCAGGTCCCAGTCCGCGTCCCCCGAGTGAACCTGGGAGCGGGTGCGGGCGTGGACCGTGATCAGATCGCAGCCCGCGTCCTGCAGAGCCGCGGCGAAGTCCGGCGCGTTGCGCTCTTCGGCGGACCAGCCGGCGCGGATCTTGGCGCTGACGGGGCAGCGGACCCGGGCCTTGACGCCCTCCATCATGCGCACCGCCCGGGCCGTGTCCCGCATGAGCGCCGCGCCGGCCCCCTTGCGGACCACCTTCTTGACCGGGCAGCCCATGTTCAGGTCGATCAGGTCCGGCGCCACCAGCTCCTCGGTGACCTCGGCCGCCTCCGCCACCCGCTCCGGGTCGTGGCCGTAGAGCTGGATCCCCACCGGCCGCTCTCCGTCGGCGATGCGCATCAGCCGGCCCGTGACCCGGACGTTCCTCAGCAGCCCCTCGGCGCTGACCATCTCCGACACCCCCAGGGCGGAGCCCTGTTCCCGGCACAGCAGCCGGAAGCCGGCGTCGGTGTACCCGGCCATCGGCGCCAGCGCGGCGGGGCCGTCGAGGGTCAGGTCGGCCACGGTCAGGGACATGCCGGCTGTCTGACCCACGGGGGGCGCCCTGTCAAGAGCGAGGACGTCGAATAACGGGGTCCCGTCGGACGTCTACCGGGACGTGCTGCGAGGAGTGGTGCGCGGAGGAAACGGTCGGTAACGGTCCGGTAATCGCGATGTCGAGAGGCGTCGGGCAAGCTGGACATCAGGTCGAGTCGAGGCGCGAGAGTCGGCCTCGGGAGGTACGAGATGGACAAGGTCGAACGGGTCGTGGGCCTGGCAGGGTTGAGCGTGGCGTGGATCGCGATGGCGATCATCGGCACGGGCTGCGGACTCTACGTGGTCGAGGAAGGCCGCGGACAATGGTGTGACGAGCTGGTCGGGGAGTGTGGAGACGACAACTCCAATCCGCGTCCAGGGGACGATGACGGCGACCTGGACGACGACGACGACCCCGGGGACAACGACTCGGACGGGGACGGCCTGACCGACGACGAGGAGGAGGAGCTGGGCACCGATCCCGACGACTCCGATTCGGACGACGACGGGCTGTCGGACGGGGACGAGCCGGACATCGGCACCGATCCCGACAACCCGGACAGCGACGGCGACGGCGTCGAGGACGGTGACGAGCTCGAAGAGGGCACGGATCCCACGGATCCGGACAGCGACGGCGACGGCCTGGACGACGGCGAGGAGCTGGAAGAGGGTACGGACCCCATGGATCCGGACAGTGACGGCGACGGGATCACCGACGGCGCCGAGGTGGACCAGGGCACCGATCCCCTGGACCCGGACACGGACGGGGATGGTTATACCGACGGCGGCGAGATCGACGAGGGTACCGACCCGCTGGATCCCGACGACGGTGGCGGCGACGACGACGACGCGGACCCGAGCCTGCCCGACGATGACGACGACGACTCCGAGAGCGGGGAGAACGGCGGCGGTGAGTGTGACGATGGTTTCTGCGAGGATATCGATTTCGTGTGCATCTGCCGGCAGGGCGGGGCGGGCGTCCCCTCCTCCATGCTCGCCCTGGCCCTCGCCGGCTCCGTGCTGGTGCTGAGGCGCCGACGCTAGGAACCGACTGCCCCCGTGTGCCGGCATGATGCCGGCGCCCCTGGAAGCCCCCCGGGTGTGTCGCGCCCCCGGGGGGCTTTTTTTCAGGGCGTGTGAAGCTCCACCTGACTCGGCAGCAACGACAGCCTCGTCGCTCCCTTGCGCTTCTCCACGAAGCCGGCCTCGATCCCCTTGCGTCGCATCATCGCCCGGGTGTCGTGGATCAGCTTGCCCAGGGACGAGGGGTCCCGGCGTTCGGAGCCCCGGAGCCCCCAGAGCTTGATCCTCAGCTGCTCGTCCGGGATCCAGCCCCGATTCGGCTCCGGTGTGTCCCGGGGTTCGTTGAGCAGCTCGCTGGCCAGGACGTAGAGCAGCAGGAACCTCATGCTGCCCTCGAACTCGCAGCGGGCGCCTCCCTGCTCGACGAGGATCGTGCCGGCGGTCAGGTCCTTGGAGTACAGGACGAGGCGGGTGGGACGGAACTGCCCGTCCACGTTGGTCGCTGCCAGGGTCGGCGCGTCCCTCTGTTCGCCCGCCTCCTCCGGAGGAGCCAGCTCCTCGAGCACGAAGGGCCCGCAGGGGCCGAAGATGAGCGTCGAACCCTCCACCAGGTCGACCCAGCGGCTGATCCTCACGCCGTCGACGGTGGTCCCGTTGCGGGAGTTGAGGTCCATGATCCGGTAGCGCCCACCCTGGAACGCCAGCAGGGCGTGGGAGCCGCTGATGCGCGGATCCTCCAGCGGCAGGTCGTTCTCGGGCGCGCGCCCGATGGTCAGGCGGTCGAAGAACCGCACGGTCTGTCCGGTCTTGGTGTTCCTCAGCGTCGGCACTCCGCCCTCCGGATTCCAGCGTGCCATCATACACGCGCCCCTCCGCCGGAGCACGGGGCGCGGGGGCGCCCGGGATTCCCGACGGCGAGGGCCCTTGACCCGCCCCTGCGGCGGTGCTACCCGTGGCCCTTCACAACCCACGGGAGGAGGTCGCCGTGATCGTCGAGGTCGTCACCGTCGGAGCATTCCAGGTCAACGCGGTGATCCTGGGGGACGAGGAGACCCGCAAGGCCGCGATCGTCGACCCCGGAGCCGACGGCGCGCGCATCGTCGAGCGCGCGCGCGCACTGGACCTGGAGGTCGCCTCGATCCTGTTGACCCACGCCCACCTGGACCACGTGGGCGGGGTGGCGGCGGTCAAGGAGGCCACCGGAGCCCCGATCCTGCTGCACCCCGGCGACCGTGAGCTGTACGACAACCTCCCGGAGCAGGCCCGGGCCTTCGCCATGTCCGCCGAGAACGGTCCGCCCCCCGACGGCGAGCTGGTCCCGGGGACCCCGGTGGCGGTGGGGGGACTGACCCTCGACGTGCGGTTCACCCCCGGGCACTCCCCCGGGAGCGTGACCTTCGTGGGCAGCGCGGCCGGGGACGAACCGGGGATCGCGATCTGCGGTGACTCGGTGTTCGCCGGCAGCATCGGTCGGACCGACCTGTGGGGGGGCGATTTCCGCACCCTCATCGAGTCGATCAAGACCCAGATCCTGTCCCTGCCCGCCGACACGCGGATCCTGCCCGGCCACGGACCGGAGACCACGGTGGACGCGGAGAAGCGCTTCAACCCCTTCCTGACCGGCGCGGTCCCGATGTGAACCCCATGGCGAACCCCGCAACCACACCGGACCCCGCAACCACACCGGATCCCCACCGCGGCCACTGGTGGGAGCCGATCCCGCTGATCCTGCCCGCCTCGGTGTTGACCTGGTGCATGGTCCAGCTGGCGGGCTACATCAAGGACGACGCCTACATCTCCTACCGCTACGCCCACTTCCTGGCCGACGGCCAGGGTATGGTCTACAACCTGGGCGAGAGGGTGGAGGGGTACACCAACTTCCTGTGGATCGTGCTCTGCGCGCCCGCCTTCTGGCTCGGGGCCGATCCGGTGGTGTGGAGCAAGGTGCTCGGGGCTGGCTGCGCGCTCGGAGCGCTGTTCACCACCTTCTACGCCTCCCGCTGGCTCGGTGGAGGGCGGCCGTCGCCGTTCAACTACGTGGCGCCGACCCTGCTGGCCTGCTCCTCCTCGGTGGCCCTGTGGGCCATGAGCGGGATGGCACCTTGCCTGTTGCTCTTCGCCGGTGCGGCGTCGGTCTACCTGACGTTCCGGGCCCTGGAGAGCGAGCGCGTCCTCCACTTCGCCCTGGCGGGCGTCTTCATGTCTCTGGCTGCGCTCACCCGGCCCGAAGGCCACATGTTCGTGATCGTCGCCGGCATGGTCGCCGCCGTGCAGACCTCGGTGGACCGGCGTCTGCCGCGAAACGTGCTGTGGATGGTGGGCATCGCCGGCGCGGTGCTCGTGCCCTACCACGCCTGGCGCTTCCTCTACTTCGGCGACCTGCTGCCCAACACCTACTACGTCAAGGCGGCCGCCGGCCCCGAGGTCTACAAGGAGGGGCTCAAGGAGCTGGGCGAGCTGCTGACCTTCAACCTCAACTGGCTGATCGGCATCCTCGCCCTCTTCGCCATCCTCCCACGGCGGCGGAGGCACGCGAGGGTGGTGGCCTTGATGTTGTGCGTGTTCTTCATGCTCTACCTGGTCAAGATCGGCCGGGACGAGATGAAGTGGCACCGCCTGTTCCTCCCGGTGCTCGGACTGTACGTGGTCTGCGCCGCCGAGGGCATGCGCTGGCTGCTCACGATCTGGAAGGGCTGGAAGCCGGCCTGGGTGGCGGCGATCCCGGCGCTACTGGCGGCTCTCGCCATCGGCTTCCCGGCCCTGGAGCTGACCAAGTCCCAGACCAAGAAGCACTCGTCCTACGTGGCCCGCAGCATGTGGTCGTTCCAGCTCATGGGGCGCCACATCCTCGACAACAGCGAGCCGGACGACGTGGGGATCTTCCAGGACGCGGGCGCCTGCGCCTACGCCGCCTATCCGCTGCGGTTCGTGGACCCCATCGGCGTGGTCAACCCCTTCGTGGCCCACGAGCTGGCGGCCATCGAGCTCAACCCCTTCCTCAAGGGCGCCAAGCGGCGCCAGAAGGGGGGCGCCAAGCAGATCCGCGAGTTCGACGACCGGGTGAAGGAACACCTCTTCGAGCAGAACGCCCGCTGGGTGGCCATGGTCGCCTACCCCCCGCGCGGCAAGCGCAAGTCGGTGCGCAAGGCCTTCGACGCCGCCATCCGGCTCGCGGACGACGAGGCGGTGGAGGATCTCCTCGCCCCCAACCTGCACCGCAACTCGCACCACCACGGCATGTACAGCGATCCGCGCTTCGACGAGCAGTTCGAGTTCGTGCGGGTCTGGCGCCGCCGAAACGACTACTACCTGGTCCTGTTCGAGCGGCGCGAAGGGCGCTGACCGCGCCACGGGGGGGCCGATCTCGGGTATTCTAGGTCCGGGGACGGGGAACGGGGCACGATCATCGCCGAGGACGTACCAGGGACCGACGCACCAGCGGCCGAATCCACGGCGCCGTCGGCCGAACACGAGCACCTCCTCCGATCGGAGGCCCAGCTGGGCACCAGCCCGGCGGGGATGGCCGCCAACGCCTTCCTGCGTGCCCTGGCCAAGTCCGCCCGCAGCATCCTGTTGTACGACCCCTCCAACGAGGCCGTCCGCAAGTTCATCGACGAGTACCGCGGGGCCGCCCTCGAGGCGCTGGCCCTGGGGGCGATGGAACTGGAGATCCGCCCGTTCGAGATCCTGATCGGCCGGGAGATCGTCTATCTGGAACGGGACCGGGAGCGGTCGGTGGCCTTTCGGATGTTCCGGGACGGGGTGCGGCGGCTCACCATCGCCCCCGAGGCGTCCTGGGAGGAGCTGTTCCACCTGCTCGAGATCCTCTCCATCCGCTACACCGGCGTCCGGCAGACCGAGGACGACATCGTCACCCTGCTGTGGAAGGCGGGGTTCCAGCACCTGGACGTGGTGGCCGTCGAGGGGTTCGTGCCCGAGGAGGAGGCGGACTCGCTGGCGGTGGGGGGAGGGGCCCCGGCGGCCGGCTCGGACCTGCTGGGGATGCAGCAGGCCGCGGGCCGGATGGACGTGCCCGGGGACTGGGACCTCCCCCTGGAGGACCACCGGCCCTCGACCCGTCCCCTGGTCCACGAGGACGTCCCCGAGGAGGACCTCAAGAGCCGGCGGGACGAGATGGCGTCGGTCCACCTGGCCGATCAGGCGCTCCAGCTGCTGACCGAGTCCCTGGCGCTGGTCCGGGATCCCACCGATCCGACCTCGCTGACCGACCTCTACCACTACATCGGCGAGGTCCGGGACTTCCTGCTGTCCGAGGGACAGTTCGAGCAGCTCGTCCGGCTGGCCCGCGGCCTGAGGTCCCTGGACGACCTGGTGACCGACCGGCTCCGCGAGGAGCTCGGCCGGCTGGCGGACCAGAATGCCCTGCGCAAGGTCCTGGCCTCCATCTCGCGCAGCGCGACCGAGGCGCCGGACGAGTTGATGGAGCTGATGGAGCTGGTGCCTGGCGACCACCTGGCCTCCCTGGTGAACATCCTGCAGGTGGAGCGCGGCGCGGCGCCCCGCCGGGTCGCCAGGCATCTCATCGAGCGCTTCGTCACCCAGCGACTGGACTACCTGCGGACCCACCTGGAGGATGCCGAGGCCCGGGTCGCCGGCGACATCCTGGCGGCGGTGGGGGCCGCGTCTCCCCAGCTGGGCCTGCAGCTCGCGGCCCTGGTGGCGGGCCGGCCCGAATCCGAGATCCAGCGACGAGTCCTCGAGGTGAGTCGCACGGCCGATCCGGCGGAGGCCGACACCGCGAGCCTGATCGCCCTGCTCCTGTCGCCGGAGCAAGACGTCCGGCTTCTCGCCTGCGCCATGCTCGGACAGCGGCGCGACCGGCGGTCCTACCGGCGACTGGCCGAGCAGCTGGAGCGGGACGAGCCCCCCTCGTTCGAAGAGGCCGCGGCCATCGGCGAGGCCCTGGCTGCGGTCAACCCCCGGCGGGCGCTGGAGGAGCTGTATCCGCAGCTGAAGCCGCCGGGTTGGTGGGCCCGCTTCGTGATGCGCAACGCCCGACCCGACCTCCACCAGTGGGCCGGCATCTCCGCCATGGGCGAGATCCAGAGCCCCGAGGCCGAAGACGCGCTGCTGTGGCTGGCCAAGCGGGCGGGCACCGAGGTGCGCGAACACTGCAAGCGCGCCCTGAGGCGCTACCGCGCGGAGGTGGTCGACGATGAGTGACGGCCGGCGGGACCAGAACCAGCTCGAGCGCACCCTGCGGCGCGCCTGGGCCGGCGAGGACCGCGAGCTCGCGTCCCGGGTCCGCGAACGCGGCGAGGGCCTGGTGCGCCAGCTGTACGGCGCGGTCCGGATGACCCGCCTGCACGCCCTGGACAACCAGGCCTACGACAAGCCGATCCAGGAGCTGGAAGGCACCTTGACCGTGCTGGTGGACCTGCTCGGTGCGGTCCACCTGGTCGCGGTGGAGGACCAGGTCTACGTCAACGACATCCGGGTCCGGCTGGATCCGAAGACCGACCTGGGGCGCCTGCTGGGCGAGGAGCTCCGGCGGCACCGGGTGGGTGGGCTGACCTTCCACGCGGTGCCGGAGCACGACGCCCTGCGCGCGCTGGTCGCGCTGTTCGCCCGCCAGCCGGACCCGCGCAACCCGCGCGCCGTGCTCCAGGCGGTGCTGGTGAACCAGGGCATCGACTGCATCGATCTGACCGGCGTGTTCCGCTACCGGACCTCGGGGGAGCGCATCGCCGCGCCCAAGGCCGACGTGGCGCGGGTCACCTCGCGGGCGGCCGTGCTGGTGGACGCGGCCTTCGAGAACCTGGGCGCGAATCGCATCCCCAACCCCCTGCCCATCCGCCGGGCGGTGACCGACATCCTGGAGGCGGGCACCGGCGCCGTGGGGCTGTGGCAGGAACAGGACGCCTCGTCGTCCTACTCGGCCCACACCCTGCGCGTGGCGCTGACGAGCATGCTCATCGGCCGCGCCCTGGGGCTGGGCGACGAGGCGCTGCAGGACCTGGGCGTGGCGGCCATGTTCCACGACGTGGGCTACGCCGCCCGCGAGGGCGCCGAGAGCCTGGACGGGGAGGACGAAGACGAGCTGGCCGGCTACCCGCCGCCCTTCGAGCGTCACACCTCGGCCGGTGCCCGGCTGCTGCTGCGCCAGCGGGGATTCCACGCGGCCAAGGTCCACCGCGTCCTGGCCACCCTGCACCACCACCGGGACGTGGAGGACCCGCGGGGCAAGCCTTCCCTGTTCGGACGCATCCTGCGCGTGGCCGAGGCCTACGACAACCTCCAGCGCCCCACCGGCGGAGGCATGACCCCGCCGGACGCCCTGCGCTGCCTGACCCGCTACGAGGGCTCCCGCTACGACCCGGTGCTGTCCCAGCTGTTGACCAACACCCTGGGTTGTTACCCACCCGGGACCCTGTTGCAGCTGGAGGACGGCAGGGTCGTGCGCTCGGTGAGCGTCGTGCGCAACCTGGCGACCTTCGACAAGCCCCTGTGCGAGCTGGTCCGGCTGCCCGACGGCAGCGAACCCTCCCAGCGGGATCTCGTCGACCTGGCGGTGGAGGGGCGGGTGGAGTCGGAGGTGGGCTGACCCGGATCCGGGTCAGCTCCGGCGGCGGATCGCCAGCAGGCCGAGCCCGGCCAGCATCACGGCCAGAGAACCGGCCATCGACAGCGGCGAGCCCAGGGTGGAGCAGGAGCAGTCGTCGGGATCGTCGTCATCGTCGTCCCCCGCGCTGTCGTCGTCGTCCCCGGTGGCGTCGGCCTGGAAGGTGAAGAAGGCCGACGGATCCGTGTACTGCCCGTCGGGGTTGAACACCAGCACCTCGACCGTGTCCGGCTCGTGGGCGGGGGTGAGGGCGGTGAGCTTGGTGGCGGACACGTAGGTGGTCGCCGCCTCGAGCCCGCCGAAGAACGCCGTGGAGCCCTGGACGAAGTTCTCGCCGAGGATCTCCACGGTCTCGCCGCCGGTCTCGGCGCCCTCGTCGGGCTGGACCAGGAAGAACTCCGGCGGGTAGTCGCCGCTGGCCCCGCCCTCCACGTAGGTGTAGGCCCCCTCCAGCTCGGCGGTGAACTCGCTGTTGTCCGCCATCACCGTGATGCTCTCGGGCTGGTCCCACTCGGGGGTGATGACCTTCATCCGGCCGCTGTCGATCAGGGTCGCTCCGACCTGCTGTGCCGCGAAGTAGATTCGCGTGTCCGCGGTGAAGTTCTTGCCGTAGACGAAGACCTCGGTCCCGCCCTCGACCGGCCCCTCCTTGGGGGAGAGGAACCACAGCTCCACCGGGTGTCCGGTGGTGGGGGACTTGGGATCGGTCTCGCTCCAGTAGAAGTCGTCCACCAGCACCGCCGAGTCGTAGATGCCGTCGGACATGTCGTAGATCTCGAACCGCAGGTGGATCGTCTCGTCGGGGACCACCGGGGCGATGGTGGTCAGCCAGCCGGTGCCGCCGCCGCGGTAGCCGCAGTCGAACCCGGTGCCCAGCAGCAGGGCCTGGTTGGTGACCGTGAACAGGGCGTTGTTGACGCTGATCACGTTGCCGGCGCCGTCGAACACGATGTTCCCGTTCCAGGCCGCGGACGTGAGGTGGACCTGGAAGGTGTCGTTGTAGACCGAGCCCACGTAGTCCGGGTACTCCCGGCTGAAGAAGTAGAAGCTGAAGCCCAGGGAGTTGGCGTAGCTGGGCACCACGCAGTCCATCTCGATGTTGACCAGGTCGTACAGCTGGTTGCCCTGGGGATCCGCCCCCCAGTGGTAGATCGACACGTCGTCGCAGCCGCCCGACATCAGGGTGCCGGCGTTGGACGCGGCCAGCAGGGACATGTTGCCGTTCATCTGGGGCTGGATGATGCCCAGGCTCTGGATCTGCGCCCGCTGCTGGTCCTGCCCGTCGGAGGTGATGTTGAAGCAGTCCGTGAGACTGACCTCCATCGCCTGGAGCAGGTCCTCGGGGGGATCGGCGCTCGCCGACAGGGGCAAGAGCAGGGTCAGCACCAGGGCCAACGGGGTGATTCGTCGCAGCATCGACGCCCTCCTATGCGGCTCGGCTCCGCAACCTCTCAATCGTTCACCGGCGGTCCGCCCAGGTCCTCGTGGGTCGTCAGCTCGTCGACCACGGTGACCTCCAGGTCCGGCATCTCGATCTCCATCACGACCCACGCGTCCAGCTCGTCCATGTCCTCGGCCACGTCGATGCGCGCCTGCAGCTCCTCGCCGGCGATGGTCGCCTCGACCCACGGAGCCACCTTCTGGCCGGTGTGGCGGTCCGAGTGATAGCTGACCACCACGGTGTAGGTCCCCTCCTCGGGGGCCTCCAGCGCGACCTGCTCGTGGGCCGGGCTGTTGGCGTCGCCGCCGTTGTCGTCGTCCCCGGAGTACACCGGGTTGTCCATGGACGCGCCCTCGACCCCCCAGTCCGGGTTGGGGTTGCCGAAGAAACAATCGGAGCCGCTCCCGGAGGGATCCTCGGGATCGCCGATGTCGTAGTAGGTTCCGCTGGGGCCGACCAGGTGCAGATCCACGTCCGTGGCCGGCGTGGTCCAGTACATGTGGACCTCCAGGCCCTCCCAGGGGGTGGCCTGGACCGCGGCGTAGTCCGACTTGCTGGTCAGCTCGGTGTCCGCGTTGTACACCTTGAGGCCGATCCGGTACGCGCCGGACACGTCGGCGGTGAACGTGGGTCGGGCGTGGTCGATCTCGTCGCTGTCCTCGAGGGTGTGGGGGTACTCGAGCACGGCCTCGCTCCCCGGCGGGGTGAGCACGAACTCCCACTCGTAGTCCAGGAAGTCGTAGGTGAAGTCCTGGTGCTGGGGATCGTAGGACAGGGTGCCGTCCAGCTGGACCGAGGTGCCGAAGGGCCGCTGGACGTAGGGCAGCGACGCCTCTTGACCCGCCTGATCGGTGGTCTCGATCAGGGCCACGGCCACGGGACGTTCCGCGGTCTCGCCGTAGATGGTGTGCTCGGTGCAGCCCGCCGCGAGCAGGAGCATGAGCGCGCAGGCGGACGCGGACGCGATCGCGATGTGACGCATGGAATCGACCTCTCGAGGCGGGCGCAGCCCGCCGACCCGGTGTGCCCTCTGGGCATACGAGCCCAGAGCCACTATTAACAGCCCGCTGACGAACTCAGCAAGGGTTTTCCCCTGTCCGTGCAAGGGCGATGCCGCGTTGACGTTCCCGTTTGCACCCGGATAGGATTCGCCATCCGCGGAGCAGGAGATCGACCACAGAGATGCACACCCGAACCCTTGCCGTGATTGTCGTGTTCGCCGGCGCCCTCGCGCCCGGCTGCGAGGAGAAGGACCCCATCGACGAGGCGCTGGAGGAGATGGAGTTCGGCGCCGACACCGGGGCGATCCTGATCGGCGACGCCGAGCCCGAGCCCGAACCGGTGGTGAAGCAGACCACCGACGGGGGAGGCAGCTCCCGATCCAGTTCCTCGCGCCGGTCCGGCAAGACCATCGACGCCAACGACGTGGTGTCGGTGGTCAAGAAGAAGAAGGGGCAGGTCCGCTCCTGCTACGAGAAGGAGCTCAAGGGCGAGCCCGATCTGGCCGGCGTCGTGCAGGTGGCCTGGACCGTGGAGGCCGACGGGGACGTGCGCGGGGTCCACATCCTGTCCAACAACACCGGAAACCGGGACATGGAGAGCTGCATCAAGCGCACGATCCGCTCGTGGAACTTCCCGGCCAGCCACGGCGCCGCCGTGGATATCGAGTACCCCTTCAGCTTCGTGCCGGGAGGATGACGCGCTCCGCGTCCGGTCCATGCCCACACGAATCCCCGCTGCGACGCACCTGACAGCGGCCCTCGCCCTGCTCGCGCTCGCGCCCGCCACACCCGCGCGGGGCGACGTCGACCTGGAGTTCTCGCAGGAGCGGGATCGCGACGAGAAGGTCCGGATGCGGCTGCTCGGGGGGTACCGGGCCGGCCTGACCCTGCAGGACACCTACGCCATCGATCCAGACGGCACGCTGTTCGAGCAACAGCTCTACCTGGACCACCGCCTGCGGGCCGCCCCGGAGCTGGACATCGCCGAGCGGGTGATCATCGGCGTGGAGCTCGATCTGCTCACCGGTGTGCTGGGGGGCCACCTGCCCGATCGGGAGGTGGCCACCGACGAGCGGCTGCGCTGGGAGGCGTCGGGCCTGCGCTACGCGGAGATCCGCCGCGTCGACCTGAGGATCCGGGGCCAGCGCGTGGAGATGCTGCTGGGGCTGGTCCTCGACGACTGGGGCCTCGGTGCGGTGGCCAGCTCGGGGGGGCCGGCGGGGGCCACCTTCGGCGACGATCCCTTCGGTACCGACGCCTATGGCGACCAGGTCCTGCGGATGGGCGTGGACATCCTGCCCGCGGTCCCGGGGGGCACGCTGGGTTACCTGCGGATCCAGGCGATGCTGGATCTGGTGGCCCGGGACGAGACCACCCGCCTGCTCGGGAACCGGGATCTGGCCCTGGGGCCTGGACTGCGGCTGCTCTACGAGACCCCCATGGCCCGGGCCGGGGCCTGGCTCACGTGGAGGACGATGCGGGAGGCGTCGGGGGCGAGCGCGGAGTTGCTGCTGGTGGATCTGTTCGTGGACCGCTGGTTGCCCCTGGGCCGCCGCGACGATCGCTTCCGCGTCGCGATCGAGGTCGCCGGCCGGGCCGGCCGCTCCTCCCTCGAGACCGGCTGGCCGGCCGCGGACCGCCGGTCCGTGCTCGCCGGGGCGGCGGTCCTCGGCCGCGCCCCCGCCCCGCCCGCCGCCCCGCCCCCGGCGCGCCGGCGGGGGGGGGGGGCCCGCGGCGCCGGGGCCCCCCCCCGCCGGGGGCCCCGCCGGGGGGGGGGGGCTCGCCGCTCCAGCGGCGCACGTCCAGCCACGGCTGCTCCGGCAGCTCGC
>CAZITQ010000221.1:0-15797 GCA_964542165.1 uncultured Rickettsiales bacterium | reverse complement strand
CTGACCTGCAGCCGGCAGCGCTTGTCGTTCACGCGGACGTAGAGCATGCCCTCGATCTTCCACCCCGGGTTCTTGTTCTTCTTCTTCTGCTTCTCCAGTTCCTCTGCGTTGAACTGGTAGAACTTGGCCAGATCGGCGTGGTAGTACGCCACCTTCTCGCCGTCGGGCATCTCCCTGATTTCCTTGAAATCGTAGGAGTACTTCTGGGTCAGCGGGAGCTGGGGGAAGAGCCGGCCGCCGGTGGAGATGGCCTTCTTGGCGCCATCCTCCTCGTAGAACTTGATCCGGAAGTCCTTGTCCAGGAACTCGCCCTTCTCGGGGGACGCCTTCTGGGCGATGTACATCCCGTCGAGGGCCTCCACGTTCAGCTGGCACTCGGCGACGGGTGCGGTGCCGATGGTGGTACGCGACTCGCAGCCCGCCAGGATCGCTCCCAGGGCGGCGATGGCGAGGAACGCCAGGGTCAGCTTGGGATTCCGCAGCATGGACTCTCTCCTGTTCTGGCCGGGTCGGGGGTGGGTGGGAACCCGCGGCTTGCGTGGTCCAGGGCGCACTCTCCCCTCGGTCCCGTCTCGAATCCGCGCTGACCCTACCAGAAGCGTTGTTGGGCGAGCAAGGCGCAGCGCGGGTCCTCCCGATTCGAGGGCCGCATCCTTGACACATCGCCTCCCGATCCCTGGAATGGGCGCCACCACGGCCCCGGGGCCGGGAAGGGTTGAACATGCGTGCGGATGGCAGGGCAGTCGATCGGATGCGCGAAGTCCGGTTCCAGCGGGGGTTCATCGGTAACGCCGCCGGATCCGTCCTCGTGGAGATGGGGAACACGCGCGTGATCTGCACCGCCAGCGTCGAGGAGCGGGTTCCCCGCTGGATGATGCGCCAGGGCAAGGGCTGGGTCACGGCCGAGTACGGCATGCTCCCCGCCTCCACCAACACCCGGTCGTCCCGGGAGGCCAAGCGCGGCAAGCAGTCGGGGAGGACCATGGAGATCCAGCGGCTCGTGGGCCGCGCCCTGCGCTCGGTGGTTCACATGCCCGCCCTGGGTGAGCGCACCATCTGGCTCGACTGCGACGTGATCGAGGCCGATGGCGGCACGCGGACCGCCTCGATCACCGGCGCCTTCGTGGCCATGATCGAGGCGATGGTCGGCCTGAAGAAGGTCGGCAAGATCGATGCGATTCCGCTGATCGACACCGTGAGCGCCATCAGCTGTGGCGTGGTGGGGGGCGAGCCGGTCCTGGACCTGTGCTACCGGGAGGACTCCTCCGCCGACGTGGACATGAACTTCGTGATCACCGGCCGCGGGGACCTGGTGGAGGTCCAGGGGACCGCCGAAGGCGACCCCTTCTCCCGGGCGACCATGGACCGGCTCACGGATCTGGCCGTGCTCGGCTGCGGCGAGCTAGCGGCCATGCAGCGCGATCTGTTCCCCGATCTCGACTTCGACGAGATCTGCTCCAGCCGGACCGGCTGACAACGACCCCCGGTCGAAGACGGGAGGCGCCCCGATGAAGGTGGTCTTCGGAACCCGAAACCGCGGCAAGGTGGCCGAGCTCGCCCTGCTGCTGGAACCCCATGGCGTCGAGGTCCGCTCGCTGCACGACTACCCGGACCTACCCGACGCGGTGGAGGACGCCGACACCTTCGAGGCCAACGCGCTGATCAAGGCCCGCCACATGGTCGAAAACCTGGGCCTTCTCGGCCTGGCGGACGACTCCGGACTCGTGGTCGACGCCCTGGACGGCCGTCCGGGGGTGTACTCGGCGCGCTACGGCGGAGCCGACCTGCCCCCGGCCGACAAGAACCGCAAGCTGCTGGGCGAGCTGATCGATGTCCCCGAAGCGGAGCGCACGGCCCGCTTCGTCTGCGTACTCGCCGCGGTGCCCGCCGAAGGCGGCGAGCCCCGCACGGCCCGGGGGACCTGCGAAGGGCACATCCTGTTCGCGCCCAGGGGCGAGGGCGGCTTCGGCTACGATCCCGTGTTCGGAGTCGACGAGCGCCCGGGCAAGGCCATGGCCGAACTCGATCCCGAGGACAAGAACCGGATCTCCCACCGCGGGCGGGCCATGCGGGCCCTGTTGCCCGAGCTTCTGGAGCTGCTGGGGATCCGGGCCTGAGGGGGAGCCGATGACGTATCTCCGGGCGTCGATCGTGGGATTGCTGTGCGTTGTGGCCGGGCCCGCGTGGGCCGCGGACGGACCCTACAAGACCGAGGAACCGCCCAGCCCCTTCCTGGACGTGGTCGCGGCCGAGCGATTCGATGAGCACGAGGGCGCGTGGCACTCCCTCCGCAAGGCGGTGGACTTCGTGCGGCGTAAGAACACCCGCGGGGCGAGCCCACTGATCGAGCGCCTCAGCACGGAACTCGCCGACACCCCGTGTATGGAGGAGCTCACCCTCCTGTCCGCAGCCAACCAGGTCATCGCCAACCGCCCCGATGACGCGATGGAGACTCTGGCGTCCTGGCGGGCGTCGTACCCGGAGAGCCGCCTGCAGGGGAAGGCCGCCCTCGTGGAAGGCCGGGCGCTCATGGCCCACGCGCGGGCCCTGTTCTCCACCTGGGACGAGCTCCCCCCGCCGGATGCCGAGGTCGAGTACAGACGGGCGCTGGAGCACTACCAGGGCCTGTTGGATACGTATCGGGACCGCGCCGACGTCTCGGCGCCTGCCCTCATGGACATGACCTCGTTGCACCGGAGCCTGGGCGAGACGAACCAGGTCATCCTGCGATCCCTCGAGCTGCTCGAGAGGTTTCCCACCCACCCGTTGGCGCCCAGGGCCCTGTACGGCCTGGCCAACGCGGCCTGGACCGAGATGGATCACGGGAGAGCGGTAGAGCTGTTCCACGGGCTGGTCCTCCTCTACCCCGAGGACGTGCTGGCCCGCCGAGGCAGAAAGAACCTGGCTGCCCTCGCCACCGTCGGCAAGCCCGCCCCCGAACTGGTGATCGACCACTGGCTGACCGGGGAGACCACCCTGCAGGCCCTCCGAGGCCAGCCGGTCCTGCTGGTGTTCTGGAACGAATGGTGCCCCCACTGCCGCAGGGCCCTGCCGGACGTGCAGGCCCAGGCGGCTCGCTTCGCGGACCGCGGCTACCAGGTGATCACGGTGACCAAGCACACCAAGGGGCAGACGGACCACGAGGTGATGGACTTCCTGCAGCGGCAGGAGCTGGCCCTGCGCTGTGCCGTGGAGCCCGAGGGCTACGTATCGACCCAGGACTACGGGATCTCGGGGGTCCCCGGAGCGGCGCTGGTCGACCGCGAGGGGGTCGTCATCTGGCGAAACCACCCCGCGCGCCTGACGGACGAACTCCTCGGCGAGCTCATCGGCGGCGTGGTGGAGTCATCCCTCGAGGAGTGAAGCTTCTTCGCTGACGCCTGCGGTCCGACGTACTGGCGCCTGACGCCTGCGGTCCGACGGTTCGGCGCCCGACGCCCTAGTGGTCGTCGTCGTCCCAGGGATCCGTGGTGTCGTCGTCGTCGGCGCTGCCGTGGCACTCGGCCGTCGCGGCCAGCGCCATGAGCAGGTCGGCCAGTTCTTCCTCGCTGGCGTTCTCGAAGTCGTCCAGCAGGTCCTCCCGCTCCTCGGCGTTCATGTTGGGCAGGCAGGCCAGCAGGTCGTCCCTGGCGCCGTCGTCGATCTCGGCGGCGTCGATGATCGCCACCAGGTCGCAGTAGACCACCTGATCGTCCTCGGCGATGCCGTCGTCCGCGGCCTCGGGGCACACGGCCGTGGTCGGGCAGCCCAGCGATGAACCCAGCAGCACGAAGGCGGCCAGGGCGGACAGGCCGATCCCGGATCCGATCCACGCAGTCGCGTTGCCCGGTCCGCTGCCGTTGACCGGCAGTGCCTCCCGCAGATCGGTCAGGAGCTGATCCAGGCGCGCACCTTCGAGGGCGGGGGCGTCCTCGAACCGGCGGGCGTCCTCGAGCTTGCGGGTCAGGTCGGCCAGTTCGGCCCAGAAGACCGGATCCTCCCGTCGCTCCCTGAGCAGCCCGTACAGGGCGTCCAGGGGCGCCCGGGCGTCGGACCACGCCGGCGGGGCGCTGTCGTGTCGGCCCAGGAAGTCGCGAATCTCGTGCAGGGACGTGGATTGCTGCATGGTGCCTCCTCCGGGCCCATCGTACATGCAGCCCCAGGTCCAGGTCACCGGGTCGTCGGTCGCCCGGTGCCCGCGGGGGCACCTCCCTCGAGCGGTTCTGCTACTGTCGGAACCCTCGGGGCCGCGGGAGGCCCGCGCGGAGGTCGACATGCTCCAGCCGGGCCTGGTGATCGATCAGCGGTACGAGGTCGTCCGGCAGATCGGCAAGGGCGCCATGGCGACGGTGTACGAGGTCGTGCACACGGGCCTGCACAGCCGCCACGCCCTCAAGGTGCTCGACGCCGAACTGGCCACCGACCCCGACCTGCGCAACCGCTTCTTGGCCGAGGGCCGGATCCAGGCGCAGCTGAGCCACCCCAACATCGTCTCGGTCACCGATATCGTCACCGATCCGGTGCCCGGCCTGGTGATGGAGATGTTCGAGGGCGCGCCCCTGGACGAGCACCTGCGTTCCCAGGGCGTGCCCGAGGAACCGGCGGGCATCCTGGAGCTGTTCGTCCCCGTCCTCGAGGCGGTGGGGGCCGCCCACGGCGCCGGCGTGGTCCACCGGGATCTGAAACCCGAGAACATCCTCGTCGGAACCCACCCCAAGGGGGGACGGCGGGTCAAGGTTGCGGACTTCGGCATCGCCAAGGTGCTGGACCGGGCCTCCCTCAAGACGGGGAAGCGCAAGACCCAGGCCGGCATGCGCATGGGCACGGTGCTCTACATGAGCCCCGAGCAGATCCGCGGAGCGGCGGACCTGGACGCCCGGTCGGACATCTTCACCCTGGGGGCGATCCTCTACGAGATCGCCACCGGCAGGATCGCCTTCGACGCCGGCAGCGAATACGACACCATGAACAACATCGTCGCGGGCACCTACGATCCCCCGGAGCGGGTGATCGGGGGGATGCACCCCGGCCTGGCCGCGTGCATCCGCAAGGCGCTGGCCGTGAATCCGGCGGAGCGGTTCACCGACTGCGCCACGTTCCGCACGACCCTGGAGAACGCGGTCAGCGGCGCCGGCGGACTGCCGCCTCGCCCCTCGCGCTCCTTCGCGGTGACCCAGGCGAACCAGCCGGTGATCGGGCCCGGTGCGACGCCGGGAGCGCCCCCGGGCGCGACCCCGAGCTTGCCGCCAGCCGGAACCCCGAGCCTGCCCCCGGCAGCTACCCCGGGTTTGCCTCCGGCTGCCCCGCCTTCCTTCGGGCACCCCGCCTCCCCGGGCCCCCCTGCGCGCGTCCACTCGGCCGCGCCCCGCGGATATCCGCCCTCGGCCCCCGGGCCCCACGGCGCGTACCCCCAGCGCTCCTACCCGCTGCCGGCAGGGCACAAGGAGCCGTCCACGGCCGCATTGCTGGAGGCCCTCCCCGGCTTCTTCGTGCACATCTTCGGCATCGGCCATCTGTACAACGGCAACGTGGGTCTCGGCCTCGGCCTGATGTTCGGCTACTGGGCGATCCAGGTGGTCAACGTCATCCTGATGTTCGTCTTCATCGGCTTCGTCACGGCTCCGCTCACCTGGCTCCTGTTCATGATCCTGTCGGCCGTGAAGGCCTCCAACGACGCCCGCTTCATCAACGAGTACGGCGCCTCGCTCTGACCCGGCGGCGCCCTCCACCCCGACGCGGTATGCTGCCGCTGGAGGGACATCATGCGAGGGACCGGATGGCTCGTGGGGCTGTGCGTCGTGGGGCTCATGCTGGGCTGCCCGCCCGGCGACGACGACGACACCACCGACGTGGCGGACGACGACGTCAGCGGCGACGACGACACCACCGGTGACGACGACGCCACGGGGGACGACGACAGCGCTGCGGACGACGACAGCACCGGCGACGACGACAGTACGGGGGACGACGACAGCACCGGGGACGACGACACCACCTCCGGAGTCGACGGGGATGGGGACGGCTTCACGGAGGACGAGGACTGCGACGACGCGGATCCCGACGTCCACCCCGGTGCGGCCGAGCTCTGCGACGGCCTGGACAACGACTGTGACGGGGCGATCCCGGCCGACGAGATCGACGGGGACGGCGACGGCGCGAGCGTCTGCGAGGGGGACTGCGACGACGCCAACGGGTATCTCCACCCGGGAGCCGTGGAGCTGTGCAACGGCGTGGACGACGACTGCAGCGGATCCCTGGGCGCGGACGAGATCGACGGGGACGGGGACGGCTGGATGATCTGCGACGGGGACTGCGACGACTCGTCCGCCGGCGTGTACCCGGACGCGCCCGAGCAGTGCAACGGCATCGACGACGACTGCGACGCCGCCACCGACGAGGACGAGGACGACGACGGAGACGGTCTCTCCGAGTGCGCCGGCGATTGTGACGACGGCGACCCCACGGTCCATCCGGGCGCGGCCGAGGCCTGCGACGGCGCGGACACCGACTGCGACGGCACCCTCCCCGCCGGTGAGATCGACGGGGACGGAGACGGGGTGATGGCCTGCGGCGGCGACTGCGACGACGCGGATCCGCTGCGCTCCCCCTCGGCGGCGGAGCAATGCAACGGCACGGACGACGACTGCGACGGCGACGTGGACGAGGACTGCGTGGCCTGCGGTCGGAACGTTCCCCACGACCACCCCACGATCCAGGCGGCCATCGTCGCCGCCTCCGCGGGTGAGGTGGTGTGCGTGCATCCGGGGAGCTACGGGGAGTCCCTGGACTTCCTGGGCAAGGACATCCACCTCCTGGGCCTCGGCGGCGCGGCGAGCACCGTCGTCGACGCGGGGGGCCTGGACCGGGTGGTCACCTTCGTCGGCGGGGAGGGACCCGCCGCCCGACTGGAGGGATTCACGTTGACCGGCGGCGGGGCCGGCGGCCACGGAGGCGGGATCCTCGCCGAGTACTCCTCGCCCACCCTGACGGACCTGGTGGTGGTGGACAACAGCTCCACGTCCGGCGGGGCCATCTCCCTGGAGCACTCGGACGCCACCCTGACCGACGCGGTGGTGCGGGACAACGTGGGCGTGTACGCCAACGGCTGCTCCGGGATCTACACGGTGGCCGGCGCGCCGACCTTCGAGGGGATCCAGGTGACCGGCCACGAGGCCGCCTTTGGCGGGGGCCTCCACCTCCAGGGCGGGGCCCCGGTGGTGGTGGACGCCGAGGTGACCGACAACCACGCAGGCGCGGGCGGCGGGCTCTACGCCGAGAGCGTCGACCTGCGGATCGAGGCATCGGCGTTCATCGCCAACACGGCCGGCGCCGGAGGCGACGGGGGCGGGATCCACGTGGCCAGCGGAACGGTGCTGCTGGAGAACGTCTCCTTGACCGGGAACGTGGCCGATGGTGACGGGGGCGGCCTGTACGCGGGGTCAGCGGAGGTGGGATTCCTGGGGGGGACCATCGCGGACAACCTGGCCGTGGTGGCAGGGGGCGGGGTGTGCACCTCGGACAGCAACGTCGTGCTCGTGGACCTCCGTGTCGCCGGCAACGGTGCCGAGCATGGTGGCGGCATACACGTCGAGCGGGACCAGGCCCCGGCGATCACCGTGGAGCTGGTCGAGGTGGCGTGCGAGGACAACACGGTCGACGGCGCGCTCTGCGCGGGCGGCGGGCTCCACGCGGTCGGGGTGGAGCTGACGATCTCGAGCTCGCGGTTCCTGGGCAACGAGGCTGGCCCCGACCTCCTGTGTCGGGGGGGCGGCGCCGATTTCGAGGACTCGACCTCCTTCCTCGACGAGGTGGCCTTCGAGGGCAACTCCTCCGGCGGCGACGGCGGCGGCCTGTCGTTGCTGGGTGGGGACGTCACCCTGGAGCAGGTCTACATGGCCGACAACGAGGCAGCCAACGACGGCGGCGGGTTGCACGCGGACGGTGACGTGATCGCGGCCAATCTCCGCGTCCTGGGCAACCGAGCGCTGGACCAGGGCGGTGGTCTGTTCGTGATGCAGGGGGAGGGGTGGCTCGAGAACGTGGACGTCCTGGCCAACGAGGCGGGTGCGAGCGGGGGGGGGATCCACGTCTGGCAGTACGACCTGTGGCTCATCGACGCGGTCGTGGGGTTCAACGTCGGCACCACCGGCGGCGGAGTGTTCAACGACGGCGGCGTACCCATGCTCTCCCACTGCGACGCCTGGCAGAACACGCCCGACGACTATGCGGGCATGACCGATCCCACCGGCGTGGACGGCAACCAGTCGACGGACCCGGGCTACCTGGACGCTGCCGCCCCGGATCCCAAGGCCTGGGACACCCACCTCTCCCTCTCCTCGTCGCTGGTGGACGCCGGCGAACCCAGCCTGGCCGACCCGGACGGCGGCCCGGCCGACATCGGCGCCTACGGCGGACCGGGGGGCGGCGAGTGGGACCTGGATCGGGACGGCTACAAGGCCTGGTGGCAGCCCGGCCCCTACGATCCGGTTGCCTACCCGGCCGTGGGCTGGGACTGCGACGACGGCGACCCCGCCGTCCACCCCGGCGCCGGCTGCTGACGGGGTCGTTCACCCCCTGGGGAGCGAGCGACCGGTCCGCAGGGCCCCCAGCCCCGCGATCGGGGTGGGCATACAGCGCCCCAGGTCCGGATTGAACATCAGCCGGTAGGAGTAACCCCGGTTGCCCTGGCGATCCATGGCCGACCAGCCCTTGCAGTAGTACGGACAGCGGTTGTCGAGGCACACGAACACGTGGTCGCTGGACCACTCGGTGAAGGGGTGGACCTCGACCTCCCAGCGGGTCAGGGGCTCGTCGCAGTAGGGGCAGCGCAGGGTCTCGGCGACCCGTCGTTTGCGCCGGGCGACGAGCTCCGGATCCAGGGCGATCCCCTCCTCGTCGTCCGGTCGCGGTCGTCCGGGCCGCCGGGGGTCGGCGCCGATCCGGTCGCCCCAGACCACGTAGATCGGGTCGCTGGGGAGCCCGCAATCCAGGAAGGGATCGTCCTCGGGGCGCGGCTTGCCCACCGCGAAGAAGCGGTCGATGCGTTCGTAGTGGCCCAGGACCTGGAGCAGCTCGGTGACCAGGTCCAGGCGCCGGCGCTCGGTCAGATCCCGCCAGACCCGGGTCGCCTTGGGCCTCACCACCCGGTTGCTGAAGGCCAGGGCCAGGAGTCCCCCGGGCCGCAGAACCCGACCGACGTCGTCGAAGACGTCGAAGGGGCGGGTCAGGTACTCGAACCCGAAGGAACAGAACACGGCGTCGAAGCTGGCGTCGTCGAAAGGCAGCCTCGGCTCGGTGTTGAGGTCGTGGAGCACCCGGCTCCGAAGCCGCGGATTGGCCTCCAGGGCCTGCGGGTCCAGCCCCAGCCCCACCCACGGCCCCGTCGCCTCTGCGGTGGGCAGGTGGGTGCGTTCCCCCGCCATGAGGTCGAGGACGGGCCCCGCGGTGGCGCCCAGGATCTGCCCCTGGACCCGCGCCACGGTCGAACCGGCCAGGGAATCGAGGGGCGGGCTGGATCGTCCGCCGCCGTAGAATTCCCGATCGTCACCCTCGTCGTCGCGGGTGAAGGCGTCCGGGAGCAGGCGGGGTAACTCGCGCAACTCGAGGGGCTCGCTCATCGTGCCTCCGCGGTCCCCGCGCTCCCCCCTGCGATCTAGGGCGCGCCGCGGGCCGAGTCCAGGGAGGCGATGCGGGAAGGGGGGGCGATCAGCCCTTGACGCCCCCGGCCGTGAGACCCTCCACCAGGTGCCGCTGGAGCAGCATGAACAGGGCCATGACGGGGATGGAGACCAGGATCGCGCCGGCGGCGAAGCGACCCCACTCGGTGCTGTAGTCCCCCACGTAGTGCTGGAGCGCCACCGGCAGGGTGTAGGACCGGGCCCCGTTCATGAAGGTCGCCGCGAGGATGAACTCGTTCCACGCGGTCATGAACGAGAACAGGGCGGTCACGGCCAGGGCCGGCCGGACCAGGGGCAGCATCACCCGGGTGAACACCGTCCACTGGGAGGCGCCGTCCATGATCGCCGCCTCCTCCAGCTCCCGGGGGATGGTGTCGAAGTAGCCCTTGAGCATCCACACACAAAACGGGATCGCCGTGGTGGAGTAGACCAACGTCAGACCCGTGAGGCTGTCGAGCAGGTGGAGGCGATCCATCAGGATGTACAGGGGGATCGCCATCACCACCCCGGGGAACATCTGGGTCACCAGCATCCCCTTGAGGCCGGCCTTGTTGCCCGGGAACTCGAAGCGAGAGAAGGCGTAACCGGCCGTGCAGGCCAGGATCATGCCCACCACGGTGGTCGCCGCCGACACGACCACCGAGTTGAGCAGCTGCCGACCGAAGAGCCAGTGGCCCTCCATGTCGGTGGTGGTCACCACGTCCTGGAAGTTGCGCAACGTGATGGGCCAGGGGATCGGGTTGACCGACAGGGAGAACGCCTGGGAGTCGGTCAGCGCCATCTTGATCACCCACAGCACCGGATACAGGGTGGCGAAGGTGATCAGCAGCAAGCCGGCGTGGATGGCCAGGCGGGCGGCGAGGGAGGGGCGGCGCACGGTCACACCCCCTTCGCCCGGGCGCTGATGCGGTCGGTGATCCGGGTGTACAGCAGCAGCACGGCGAAGATCAGCACCGCGTAGGCCGCGGCGTACCCGTACTGAGCCTCGCGCGAGAATGCCCAGCGATAGGCCTCGGAGATCAGGATCTCGGTCCCCCCGTCCGGCTCACCGGCGGAGACCAGGTAGACGATGTTGAACTGGTTGAAGGTCCAGATGGTCCCCAGGATCACCGCCGGCAGCAGGGCGGGCCTGAGCAGGGGCAGCACCACGTGCCGGAAGCGCTGGAATCGCGACGCCCCGTCCACCTCGGCGGCCTCCTCCAGGTCCCGGGGGATGGCCTGCAGGGCGCCCAGCGTGACCACCATCATGAAGGGGAAGCCGAGCCAGGTGTTGGTGCACAGGTTGGCGGCGAACGCGGTCCAGAACTGGCTGAACCAGCCCACGGGCTCGAGCCCCAGCAGCTCCAGCAGCCCGTTGATGGCGCCGAACTGCTTGTTGAACATGCCCTTCCAGATCAGGGCGGTGATGTAGTTGGGGATCGCCCAGGGCACGATCAGCAACACCCGGTAGAACCCCCGCAGCTTCATCCACGGGTCCCGCAGCAGCATGGCGATGGCCATGCCGATGCTCACGTGGAGGACCACGTTGCACAGGGTCCACATCGTGGTCACGCCCAGGGTGAAGTAGAAGCTGAGCGGATCGGTGATCGGGTAGTCCTGGGCGAAGAGGATCGAGGCGAAGTTCTGCAACCCGACGAAGCGGAACTCGCCGGCCCGGTGGGCGAAGAAGCTCAGGGCCGAGCCGGTGACGAAGGGCAGCACCAGCAGCAGCAACATCCCGACGGCGGCGGGGGCCAGGTAGGCGTACGCCGGCCGGGATGCCCAGATCCGCTTGACCAGCTGCTCGCGACGGGCGCGGACCGTCGTCCAGAGCATGGCGATCAGGCCGAGCAGGCCGATGACGATCAGGGTCGGCCGTGGGTCGGACGCGGGCGGCAGGGGCCGGTTGAGGATCTCCGCCCGCCGCTGCATCCACTCGGCCCCCTCTTCGGGGGTCGACGCGCCCCGGACCACCCGGCGAAAGGCCGCGTTGCCGGGCTCCCAGATCAGGGCCATCTGGGGGAGGTTCGGGGTGGGGACCGAGGTCCTCGCCCCGGCCGCGAAGGCCTCGAGCACCTCGTCGGGGTAGTCCCGTTCCCGGGCCACCACCTGTCGGGCCTCGGCGATCCGCATCTCCTCGTATTCGGTCCCCGCCAGCAGCGTCGCGGCGCGCTTCGCCCGCTCGAGGTCCTCGGCGTAGGCGGACACGAACACCGACTCGACCGTCAGCATGGGGCGGGCGGGCTGGGGCAAGGGGGCGACAGCGAAGGGGGTGTCCGCGTCGATCTCGGACAGGAACCAGGGCCCGTTGATCACCATCGCGGCCTTGCCGTCGTTGAACAGCTGGGCCACGACCACCGCGGTGGCCTCCTCCGGACAGACCCGGTCCACCATCACCGAGCGGTGGGCGAAGTCCAGGGCAGCCGCCATGGCGGGCGTGTCCACGGTGATGTTGCCCTGGGCGTCGAAGAACGAACCCCCCGCGCCCAGGAACCACCCCGCGTTGTGGTAGATGCTGGTGGCCTCGTAGACCAGCCCGTAGCGATCGTTGCGGGTCTCCCGGTGGGCGGTCTCCCACAGCTCCCCGTCGTTACCGGGCGGGCGCGGGAGCAGCTCGGGGTTGTAGAACAGCGCGGCGGTCTTGCAGGCCAGCGGCTGGCCCCAGTACTGGTCGTTGTAGCGCACGCCCTCCAGCGCCGGGGCGATGATGTCCCCGGGGACCTCCTGGGGGGCCAGCAGGCCGGCGTCGGCCCACCCGCCGATCTGGTCGTGGTTGTAGATGAACAGGTCGGGGCCGTTGCCCCGGGGGATGGCCGAACGGAGCTTGGACGAGAAGCCGTTGAAGGGCTGGTCCTGGGGGAGGATCCGCAGCTCGGGGTGGTCCTCGTTGAAGGCCTTGATCGCGGACTCGATCCCCTCCTTCTCCCGGCCGTGGTAGACGTGCCACAGCACCAGCTCCTCGACTGCGCGGGCGGGCGCTCCCGGCAGGAGCAGCGCCATCAAGAGGAGCCCGGCCGCCGTCCGCTGCCAGGCCCCGCTGCGGTCGAGGCCCTGGGTCAAATCGCGGTCTCCGACTCCCGGTCGAACAGGTGGACCCGCCCGTCGACGTCTAGGCCCACCGCCGCGCCGGGCTGGAGGCCCGCCGTCTCCTCGGCCGGGACCTGGGCCAGGACCACGGTGTCTTCGACCCGGCAGTGCAGGTGGCTCTCCCAGCCCAGGGGCTCCACCACGTCCACCTTGGCCCGGATGGCCGCCTGGTCCGGGGCTACCACGGTGAGATCGTGGGGGCGCACGCCCAGCACGATCGGGCCCTCGGGCACGCCGGCCCGGCCCACGGGAACCTGGAAGCCCGGTCCCCGGGCGTAGCCGGAGCCGTCGGAGTCGCCGGCCAGGAGGTTCATCTGCGGGGCGCCGATGAAGCCGGCGACGAACATGTTGACGGGGGAGTTGTACAGCTCGTCGGGGGTGCCGACCTGCTGCAGCAGGCCCTCGTGGACCACGGCGATGCGGTCGGCCAGCGTCATCGCCTCCACCTGGTCGTGGGTCACGTAGATCATGGTGGTGCCGAGCCGCTGGTGCAGTTTCTTCAGCTCGACTCGCATCCGGCCGCGCAGCGCCGCGTCCAGGTTGCTCAGGGGCTCGTCGAACAGGAACACCTGGGGATCGCGGACGATGGCGCGCCCCATGGCGACCCGCTGGCGCTGCCCCCCCGACAGCTGCTTGGGCAGACGGTCCAGCAGGGGTTCGAGCTCCATCAGCCTCGCGGCCCGATCCACCCGCTCACGGATCTCGGGCTTCGGCATCCCCCGGACCTTGAGCGCGAACGCCATGTTGGCGCGCACGGTCATGTGGGGGTACAGGGCATAGGACTGGAACACCATCGCGACGTCCCGGTCCCGGGGGTGGACGTCGTTGACCCGCTGGCCCGCGATCCGGAGCTCACCCTCGGTGATGGTCTCCAGGCCGGCCACCATCCGCAGGATGGTCGACTTGCCACAGCCGGAGGGGCCCACCAGGACCAGGAACTCGCCGTCACCAATGTGCAGGTCGGCGCCGTGGATCACCTCCACGTCGCCGTAGCGCTTGACCACCCCGTCCAGTTCGACCGTTGCCACGGGACGGGTATATAGCACGCCCGACGCGCGGGTACAGCCGTGTCCCCGTGGGGACGGCGCGGGGTGGGTCAGAGGGTGAAGTTCGGGATCTTGCGGATCTTCCCGTTGTGGGCCCACTCGTGGTGGTCGGCCGCGGAGAGGTCGAAGCTCTCGTCCGCCACGAACTTGTTCCAGATGCGCTGGAAGCTGTTCTTGCGGGCGGCCTTGTTGGCGCCGGTGAGGGTCCCGTAGGCGGTGGTGGGCTCCGCGGTCCAGGTGACGTCTTTGAGGCTGTTGCCGGCACGCATCATGTGGAACCCCGCCGGCAGCGCCGACGAACCCTCGACCCACACCGCGCACAGCCCCAGCTTCTTTCCGTTGTCGTCCGTGAGCAACCACGTCCCCGTGATGCCGAGGACCACCGGGTAACCCATCGTCGCCTCCTCTCGTGGACGGGGAGACCCTCCCCTGGATCCGTAGCCTAGCACCCCGCCCCGGGGAACACAGACGGGTCCTGGTCGTCGCAGTCGAGGCCCAGGGCCGGGTAGGTCGCGGCGTCGTACGGACCGGGCTGCCACCAGACGTCGTACCCGTCCCGGTCCAGGTCCCAGCCGAGGGCGCCGGCGCCACCGTAGCCCCCCAGATCGGCCGGGCCGCCGTCCGGATCCTGCTCCGCCGGATCCGCGGCGTTCACGAGCGAGGAGCTGGCCGACAGATGGAGGTTCCACTCCAGCGGATCGGTCGGCCAGATGTTGAGGAACCCGGGGTTGGCCGCCAGGTTGCCGTCGACGCCGGTGGGATCGGTCATGCCGGAGTAGGCGTCGGGGAAATTGGCCCACGTGGCGGAGTGATGGACCGTGGCCGAGCAGGAGTTGCACTCCAGGCCGCCGCCGTGACTACCGGCCACGTTGCTCGAAAGGATGCAGCCGGACAGGACCGCGCTGGCCTCTTGCACCTCGAGGCCGGCCCCGTCGTCTTCGGCCTGGTTCGCGAGCCAGGTCACGTGGGTCGCGGTGAGGTCGCTCCAGACCGCGGTGAGGCCGCCGCCGTCGTTGAGGGCGGCGTTGAGCAGGAAGGCGACGTGGGAGAGGGCCACGCTGGAGCTGAGCACATGCAGTCCGCCCCCGTCGTAGCCGGCGGAGTTGGAGGTGATCAGCGTGTGGGAGAGCAGGGTGGTGGTGCTCTCCAGGGTCGCCGCGCCCCCGTCGTCCCCCGCCTCGTTGCCGTCCAGGATTGCGTCCTCGGCGGACAGGGAGGACGACAGGCCGAAGACTCCACCGCCGTCGTCCCCCGCCGTGTTGGCCATCAGGGTTGCGCCGGCGAGGGTGGCCGCGGCCTGCTCCAGGTACAGCCCGCCACCGTCGTCCCCCGCGGTGTTCCCCGTCAGGTCGCAGTCCAGCAGGCTGGCCTGGGCACCCAACAGGAAGAGTCCACCACCGTCCCAGCCGGCTTCGTTGTCCGCCAGCAACGTCCCGTCGATGACCACTGCGCCGCTCTCGACGAAGGCCCCGCCGCCGTCGTCGTCGGCCAGGTTGTAGCGCAGGACCACGCCCTCGAGGGAGGGATTGCCCTGCTCCGAGTAGAGCCCGCCCCCGTCGTTGAGGGCGCGGTTGAACTCCACGACCAGGTCGACCAGGGTCGGCGAGGCAACCTGGATGTGGATTCCACCGCCATCACTCGCCTCGCCGCCGGTGAGGGTGAACCCCTGCAGGACCGTGTCCGGACCCTCGTAGGTGACGAAGCTCACCACCGGGCCCAACCCGCCACCGTCCACCACGGTCACCGCCGGCCCGTCCAGCGCCAGCAGATGCACCGCCTTTCCGCCGAAATCGAGGTTCTCCGCGTAGGTACCGGCGCGAACACACACGACCTCCCCGTCCGCGGCCGCCGCCAGCGCCGTGCCGATGGTCGCGTGGTCGTCGGGGACGGTGCGGGCGCAGGGATCGGTGTCGTCGTCGTCGTCTCCGGTGGTGTCGTCGTCTCCGGCGCTGTCGTCATCGCCGGTGTCGTCGTCCCCGGTGTCGTCGTCTCCCGTGGCGTCGTCGTCCCCGGTGTCGTCGTCTCCCGT
>CAZITQ010000220.1:0-15806 GCA_964542165.1 uncultured Rickettsiales bacterium | reverse complement strand
CTTCTTGTCGTCGGTCTTCTTGGCGGCCTTCTTCTTGGCGGCGGCCTTCTTGGCGCCCTTCTTGGCACCCTTCTTGTCCGTCTTCTTCTTGTCGTCGGCCTTGTCGCCGTCCTTCTTGTCGCCCTTTTCGCCCTTGGGCGTGTCGACCAGATCCTCGATGCCCTCGTCGTCCATCAGGTCGTCCTCGAAGTCGTCCATCAGCTCCTCGCTGGACTCCTCCTTGGGCGGGGGCGGCGGCGGCGTCCAGCGGTACTTGGCCAGGAAGGCGTCCCGCGGATCGGGGTTGGGATCCTCCCGCTGGTCGGCGCCGCAGCGCGGGCAGAGGGGCTCCGGCCGGTTCATGTCGTAGAACTTGCACTCACACTTGAAGCACGTGAACTTCTTGCCGAGCTTGGACTTGTCCTGGAGCATCGAAACACCTCCCGCGCTCCGACCGCCGCCGACAGGGCCGCGACGAAGCGAGTGGCGATAGATACCACATCGGGCGCAGAGGTCCAGACCAGCGGCCCCAAAAAAGCACGGATTGCGCGTGCGTGCGCCGTGGTATAGTATGGCCACCGGCGAGAAGGCCAAAATACCTGAGTGTTTACGGTTAGTTAGCGGAGTTCTGATGAGCAGTACAACCCGGCTGTCGCGCGTCCTGTGGGTCGCGACCGCAGCGTTCGCATTCCTCGGCTGTCCCAAGGACCCCACGGGCACTCCCGAGTGGGCCGACGAGCGCATCGACCACGGGGACGAGTTCGAGCCCGAGCCCGAATCCTCCCCTCCGGTCATGTGCGTCTCGGGCAACTACATCTACGTGGCGTGGCACGACGATCGGGCCATGGGGACCAACAACGTCTATCTGCAGGTCTCCCAGGACGGCGGTGACTCGTGGAACGCCACGGACATGCGCCTCAACAGCAACCCGGACGGGGAGTGGATCGCGGAGAATCCGGCCCTGGCCTGTGACGGTCAGGCCGTGTACGCGGTCTGGGAGGACGACCGCGACGGCGTGCTGGCGAACAAGGCCATCTACTTCAACGCGTCGTACGACGCCGGCGGCAGCTGGTTCGGCGAGGACCTGAACCTCACTGCCGACGACGAAGGTGACTGGAACTCCCTCGACCCCCAGATCCAGCTCAGCGCCGCGGACGTCTACGTGTCCTGGTACGACGGCCGGGACGGGGCCTACGACATCTACTACAGCCACTCGGCCGACTGGGGCTCGACCTGGGGTGCCGAGGGGCGGGTCGACACCGACGACGCGGGCAACGCCTACAGCGCCAAGCCGAGGATGATCGCGGACGGCGTCGGCGGCGTGCACGTGATCTGGGAGGACCTGCGCAACGGGGCCAACGACATCTACTACAACAAGAGCGCCGATTTCGGCGCCCACTGGGCCGACCCCGACGTGCGGCTCGATCTGGACGTGGAGCGCACCGACGAGGGGACCGTCACCACAGACCCCGCCGAGTCCTTCGGCGCGGACGTGGACGCAGAGGCCGGCGGCCTGGTCGCCGTGGCCTGGCACGACCTGCGCAACGGCGAGCTGAGCGACATCTACGTGGCCGTGTCGCAGACCGGCGGGACCTCGTTCTTCGAGCCCCTGCGGATCGACGCCCTCACGGGTCCCGGAGTCGCCGATTCCCTGTTCCCCGACGTGGTGGTGGTCGATGGGGACGTGCTGGTCGCCTTCCGAGACGACCGCCTCAACGACGGCTTCGACGTGCAGTTCACCCGGTCCGACGACGCGGGGATCTCGTTCAGCGACGAGATCGCAGTGGACACGGACGGCGGCGGTGCCCACAGCGTGGAGCCCCGCATGGTGGCCCAGCCCGACGGCACCGTGGTGATCGCCTGGACCGACCTGGGCAACCCGGCCAACGGGGACTGGGAGGACATCCTGTACAACGTCTCCACCGACGGGGGAGTGAGCTGGGAAGCCGAGGAGTTCCGCGTGGACGACGACGAGAGCCACACGGCGCGGTCCATCGGCATGCAGATGGACCTGCAGGACGGCGATCTCTACTTCGCGTGGTCCGACTACCGCATGGGGCTGGGAGACATCTTCTTCCGGCGCGTGAACCCCTGACAACACCCAACCCCCGGGATCGGAGCCGACCCTGACCTCGCGCCGTCCCACCCACGCCGCCGGCAAGATGCGCGCCGGTGCCAGCATTGGCCGGACCATCATCGCCCTGGTGGTGGTGGTGGTGATCTTCCTGGCTCTCGCGCTCTTCCTGGTGCTCGGAGGTGACGGCGGCCAGGGGACGGGCCTGGGCGCGGATCCGGCTGTGCGGGAGGACATCGCCGCCGCCCGGACCGACTACCCCCATGTGGGGGGCACGGCGGCCGAGCACGTGAAGCTGGCCCAGAACCTGGCCGTGGACGAGCGGGGTCCCAGCGCCGTCGCCGCGTACCAGGAGTATCGCAAGGCCCTCTCCCTGGACCCCGAGAACGCGGACGCTCTGCTCGGCATCGCGGGCCTGTACCCCCTCCTGGACCGGGAGGGGGTGGGGTTCAAGGTGGAGCGCGCCCTGGCCTACTGCGACGCGGTGGCCGAGACCTACCCCGAGGACCCCCGGCCCTACCGGGTGAAGGCCCGCCTGTCCATGAGCCTGCGGGGCTGGGAGGGTGGCGTGGAGGCCTGGGGCCGAGTCCTCGTCATCTACCCCGACGATCCCGAAGCGTTGCTGGAGCTCGGGCGCTGCCTGATGGAGCTGGGGCGCTCGGACGAGGCGGCCCAGCGCCTTCGGCAGGTGGCCGGCAGCGCCCCCGATCCCACGGAAGCCTACCTCCTGCTGGCGGAGAACCACCGGCGGGTCGGGGAGTACAACGAGGTGTTCGAGGCCCTCGAGGGGGTCCCCTCCCGCGGGCGCGGCGCTGCCGACGCGGCGGTCATCCGGGCCCGGATCCTCGAGGCGATCGGAGACGTCCCTCGGGCGCGCGAGCAGGTCCGGTTGGCGCTGCGCTACGACGGCAACCACCCGGACGCCCTGCTGCGTGACGCGATCTTCAGCTACCAGGACGAAGGGGACCTCTACAACGCCCGGGAGGCTCTGCTCAGGATCCTGAACCGAGGCCAGATCGACTACGAACCCGAGCTCCGCGACTCGACGATGCTGCACCTGGGCATCGTCTACCGCACGTCGGGCCACCACGACCTGGCCCACCGCTACCTGGACCCCCTGGTGGCCCGGGATCCGGACGACCTGGCCGCCCGCTTCCACTGGATCAAGGTCAGGCTCGCCGAGGGTCCGGTCGCCGAGCTGATCGGTCCACTGGAGGACCACCTGCGCGAGACGGACAGCCGCCGCCCGGAGGCCTGGTTCCTGCTGGGACAGATGTGCGCTCGCTCGGGGGACCTGGAAGGGCTGGTCCGGGGCTCGGAGAAGTCCATCGACGTGGATCCCGGCTTCGCCCCGGGCTACTTCTCGCTGATCATCGTGCTGCAGGAATACCAAAACCTGGACGAGATCCGGCGGCTGGTCGCCCTGCTGTACGCCCAGCTGGAGCAGCGGCCGCTGGTCGAGGTCCGCGATCGCCGGTTCCACGACACGTTCGAGCTCTCCGACATCGCCGCCGCCCTGGAGGCCGCTGCCACGGATCTGGAGGGGCAGGACCCCGCCGGACTGGGCCACCTGCAGCTGAGGGCCCTCGTCCGCCTCCACGAGGGGGACAGCGCCGGTGCGATCCCCCTGCTGGAGACGCTGGTCCGGCGCGGAGAGGGGGAAGCGATCCATCGCCTCTACCTGGCCCAGGCCGCCCTGGCCGAGGGGCAGCAGGAGCTGGCCGCGGAGCAGCTCCTGGCCGCCGCGGAGGACGAGCCGGGGGATCCGGCGTACCTCTACTGGGCGCACCGGCTGAACGAGGCGGTGGGGAATGTCCGGGCGGCGAATGAGGGATTCGGACGGATCGCGGATCTGGCTCCGGAACGACCGCTGGGGTACCACGGACTGGCGCGACTCGCCCACCGGGCGGGGGACTGGGAAGGCGCCCACACGCTGTACGAGAAGGCACACGGAGCCGACGCGACCTTCTACCCCGCCTGGCGGGATCACCTCCTGCTGGACGCCGAGTCCCCCCCGGACAACGCCATTCCGTGACGTCGGGCGACGCGCAACCGTCAGGATCTGCCTTGACATCCCCGACCCCCTCCTTTACATAACTGCGACCGTTCTGCCGGGCGACGTACGCCTGGCCCCAGGAGTGGACGATGAAGACCACCGTGGCTCGCAAGGAGCAGGTGCAGTCGGGCGAAATCGAGCGCAAGTGGTACGTGGTCGACGCGGACTCACGGGTGCTCGGCCGTCTCGCGACTCGCATCGCCCTCCACCTGCGAGGGAAACACAAGCCGATCTTCACCCCCCACGTGGACGTGGGCGACTTCGTCGTCGTCGTCAACGCCGACAAGGTGAAGCTCACCGGCCGCAAGCTCGAGCAGAAGACCTACTACCGGCACAGCGGATATGTCGGCGGCCTCAAGGAGACCACCGCCGACAAGATGATGCAGAAGAAGCCGGAAGAGGTCATCCGCCACGCGGTGCGCGGCATGCTGCCCAAGAGCCGACTCGGCAAGCAGCAGCTGCGTAAGCTCAAGATCTACGCCGGTCCCGATCACCCCCACGAGGCCCAGCTGCCCGAGCCGCTGGAACTGTAGCGAGGTCACGATGCCCAAGGACACGCCCGTCTACTACGCGACCGGTCGGCGCAAGCACGCCACCGCGCGCGTTTACGTTCGCCCGGGCAACGGCCAGTTCCTCGTCAACAAGCGGACGCTGGACGAGTACTTCGACCGCGAGACCTCCAAGATGGTCATCAAGCAGCCCCTGGCGCTCACCGAGACCCTGGGCAAGGTCGACATCTCCGTCAACGTGGACGGCGGCGGCCTGACCGGCCAGGCGGGCGCGATCAAGCACGGCATCAGCAGGGCGCTGACCCAGATCGACCCGGAGTACCGGCCGATCCTCAAGCAGGCCGGCTTCCTGACCCGCGACGCGAGGATCAAGGAGCGCAAGAAGTACGGGCAGCCCGGCGCCCGCAAGCGCTTCCAGTTCAGCAAGCGCTGATCGACCGTCCGACCCGGACGTGTCCCCCCTCCGTTCCCTCCGCCGTCGCCTCACCGGAGCGTTCCTCTACGCTCTGTGCGCCTCCATCCACACCTCGGTGCGGCTCATGCCGCGACGCCTGGCCTGCGCCCTCGGAGCCGCGGGCGGTGCCCTGGCGGTCCGCCTCCTCCCCGGCGACGCCCGGCGGGCGAGGTCCCAGATCCAGCGCCTCCCCGAAGCCAGCCGGCCCCCCGTGTCCCAGGTGTTCCGGCACCTGGGGCTGTGCGTGGCCGAAGTCTGTACCCTGCCCACCGACGGGGAGACCCTCGAGGGGATGGTCGACATCGAAGGGGAGGCGTTGCTGGAGGAGCGACTGGCCGCGCCGGAGGGCACGGTCTGGGTCTCCGGTCACCTGGGAAACTGGGAGCTCCCCGGGGCCTGGGCCGCCGCCCGGGGGGTCGTGCTGCACGTCATCGCCGCGCCGGTGCACTACCCCGCCCTGGACCGCTGGGTCCGGGGTCTGAGGGAGCGACACGGGCTGCGGGTGCTCACCCCCGCCCGCCCCGATCTGCGCCGGGCGGTGGAGGTCCTGCGGGCCGGCGGGCAGGTGGCGATGCTGATCGATCAGCGGCTCCCCGGCCGGGGCATCCGCGTGCCCTACCTGGGCGCCCCCGCGTGGACCACCACCGGCGCGGCGCGGCTGGCGCGCACGGCGGGGGTTCCGGTGGTCCTGGTCACCACGACCCGGGAGGCGGCCGGGCGGCACCGGATCCGCTTCGGGCCCCTGTACCGGATCGAGGGAGCGGGGGCGGCCGAGAGGGTCACCGGCCTGCTCTCGCGCGGACTCGAGGACGTGGTACGCTCACGCCCGGAACAATGGGTATGGATGCACGATCGCTGGTCCGGAGCCTCCTGAACCGGGCAAGCCCCCTCGCCGCGGCATGGATCCTCGCCGGGGTCCCCCTGGTCGGCCCGGCCCAGGCGTCCCGCGCCGCCGACGTCCAGGAGGGTCCGCTCTCCGAGGCCCGGGACGTCTCTTTGGACCTGTGGCTGACCGGTGCGCCGCCGATCCACGTGGACGCCGACGCCGTCTCCGAGAGCCAGCGCCGCTCCCTGGTCCTGGACCGGCCCAGCGTCGCGGTGGGAAGCGAGCTCACGGTCCGCGCGCAGGATGGTGTCGCCCAGCTGGACGAGGGCACCCTGGAGACCTCCGGTGAGGTGGGTGCCACCCTCGACGCGACCGCGCCGGTGGAGATCCGGGCCGACCGCTTCCGGGTCGACGTCCGCGCAGCGACCGGCGTCTTCGACGGCGCCGTCGAGGTGACCCAGGGTGACCTGGCGCTGGTGTGCGAGCACCTGGAGGTGACCTACGACCGGCAGACCGAGGAGGTCTCTTCGGTGGTCGCCACGGGGGGCGTGGAGATCCGCCAGGGGGACCGGCTGGGCCGGGGGGAGCGGGCGGTCTTCGATCGGACCTCCGGGTCGGTCGAGCTCAGCGGCTCACCCTACCTGGAAGAGGGGCCCGTCCGGCTGCGGGGGCAGACGATCCGGTTCCACGTGGACGGTGGGGAGATCTCCTGCGACGGGTGCCGGGCGGTGTTCGGAGGCGGTCCGTGAGCGACGCCCCCGGATCTGCCGGCGCCGGTCTGCGGGTCCAGGATCTGGCGAGGAGCTTCGGCAACCGTCCCGTGGTGGACGGCGTGGACCTGGCCGTGGAGCCCGGACAGCTGGTGGGCCTGCTGGGGCCCAACGGCGCGGGCAAGACCACCATCTTCAAGATGATCATCGGGCTGTTGCGTCCCCATCGCGGCCGTATCGAGCTGGACGGCCGGGATCTCTCGGGGATGCCGATCCACCGCAGGGCGCGCCTGGGGCTGGGGTACCTGGCCCAGGCGCCCACCGTGTTCCGGGGGATGACCGTGCGGGACAACCTGCTCGCGGCCCAGGAACTCCGGGGCCGTCGGGGCGCGGGGGGGCGCCAGGCCGCCGACCGGCTGCTCGCCGAGCTGGACCTGGAGGCGGTGGCGGACCAGCGGGCGGCCACCCTCTCGGGGGGAGAGCGCCGCCGCACGGAGATCGCCCGCGCGCTGTGCGCGGATCCCCGGGTCCTGATCCTCGACGAGCCGTTTGCCGCCATCGATCCCCGCATGGCGGGTGAGCTGGTGGAGATCGTCCGCGGTCTGCGTTCCCGAGGGCTGGGACTGCTGCTCACCGACCACGGGGCCCGTCAGCTGCTTCCCCTGTGTGACCAGGTCTCGGTTCTACTGGATGGCACCGTGGTGGCCCGGGGGACGGCCGAAGAGGTGGTGGAGGACCCGGCGGTGAGGGAGCGCTACCTGGGCCCCGATTTCCGGCTCTGACCGACCGACGGAGGCCGCGTGGTCCCCCAGGGCCGCGGTTGCTATAATGGGTTCACCGTGTGCGGACACGGACTTGCCCGGGAGGCCACCGACCCCTGTCTTCGATCCCGGCTGTCGCCGGTGGGAAAGGAGTAGCGAGCGCTAGCACCATGGCCCTCGAAATGAAGGTAGCGCTGAAGATGACCCAGCAGCTGGTGATGACACCCCAGCTGCAACAGGCCATCAAGCTTCTCCAGTTGAACCACGTCGAGCTCGCCGAGCACATCGCCGAGGAGATGGTCGAGAATCCGGCGCTGGAGGAGACTCCGGACAGCCAGACGACCGAGGACGCGCCGGCGGCTCCCGAGTCTCCCGTGGAGAACCAGGACGCCAACGAGGCCGTCGATCCCCGCGGGGAGGAGATCGACTGGGAGCGGTACCTGGACCAGCAGTCCAGCTCGCTGCCCCGGGGCGGTGTCGGGCCCACGATCGCCGACGATCTCCCGCCTCCGGAGACCAACCTCACCCACGCCGACACCCTGGCCGAGCACCTGATGTGGCAGCTCCAGCTGACCACGATGGAGCCGGACCAGCTGGGGATCGCTGCCCAGATCATCGGCAACCTCAACGACGACGGCTACCTGCAGATGAGCGTGGAGGAGCTGGCGGCGGACCTGGGCAAGGAGCCGGAGTCGGTGGAGTCCGCCCTCACCCGGGTCCAGAACTTCGATCCCCTGGGGGTCGCTTCGCGTGATCTGCGGGAGTGCCTGCTGATCCAGGCTCGGGTTCTCCACCCGGAAGACCGACTGCTGAATCAGGTCCTCGAGGACCACCTCTCCGACCTGGAGCGCCGCAACTACCAGGGCATCGCCCGCAAGCTAGGCGTCGGCCTGGCCCGCATCGCCGAGGCGGTGCGCACGATCCAGGAGATGGAGCCCCGGCCCGGTCGGGCCTTCTCCTCGGGCACGCCCCAGTACATCACCCCCGACGTGTACGTCCGCAAGATCGGCGGGGAGTACGTGATCCAGCTCAACGAGGACGGTCTGCCCCGCCTGCGGGTGAGCCCCTACGTGAGAAACGTGTTCAAGGGGGCGAACCGGGGGGACAAGGAGTACCTCCAGGAGCGGCTGCGGTCCGCGGCCTGGCTGATCAAGTCGATCCACCAGCGACAGCGCACCATCTACCGGGTGGTCGAGAGCATCGTGAACCACCAGCGGGAGTTCTTCGACCAGGGGATCTCCCTCCTCAAGCCGATGATCCTGCGCACGGTGGCCGACGACATCGAGATGCACGAGTCGACCATCAGCCGGGTGACCACCAACAAGTACGTCCACACGCCCCAGGGCATCTACGAGCTCAAGTTCTTCTTCAACAGCGGGATTTCGCGCGTTCACGGGGAGGACGTCGCGTCGGAGATGGTCAAGGACCGGATCAAGAAGATCGTCTCCGAGGAGAATCCGCACAAACCGTACAGCGATCAGACGATCGTCGACATCCTGAAGAAGCAGAACATCAACATCGCGAGGCGCACGGTCGCCAAGTACCGCGAGATGCTCGGGATCCTGTCGTCCTCCCGTAGAAAGAAGATCATTTAGTGACCTCCACGGTGCCTCCGTACCGCGGTCCAGTCAGCGTCACCCGACCGATCTACCGGTTCCGTCCGGAGAAGCATCCGGCCGGGTGGCCAACGCACATCCCGGGCCGCCGAGGGGGGCGAGCGTCGGGGTGCGCAGGGAAGGGGAGTCCATCTCGATGAACATCAACGTCACGTTCCGCAACCTCGAGACCACGCAGGCCCTCAAGGACTACAGCATCGGCAAGCTGGAGAAGGTCCGGAAGGTGCTGGTGAAGCCGCTGGAGGCCAACGTGGTGCTGTCGGTGGAGCGGCACAACCACATCGCCGAGGTCAGCGTCTCGGCCAAGGACGTCTCGTTCAACGGCTCGGAGAAGTCCGAGGACATGTACGCCGCCATCGACCTGGTGATGGACAAGGTCGAGCGTCAGGCCCGGCGCTACAAGGAACGCATGAAGCAGAAAAAGGGCCGCAGCAGCCACCGGGATCAGCCGACCATGGAGGACTCGACCGACGAGTACATGAGCTGAGTCCTTGCCGCGCGTGAGCGCGGACCTAGAATCCCACCAGCACACCGTGGGCGTCGCTGCGCGCGCCGTTCCCACACCGGTTTGACAACGGAGATCGGGGGGCTATGATGCGTCGACCCGTGGGGAGATGCACCGCTACGCCAAAGTTGGGAGAACCGCGAATGACCTCACCTTCGATCCATCGCAGGCACTTCTTCACCAGTGAATCCGTGACCGCCGGTCATCCGGACAAGGTCTGCGACAACGTCTCCGACGCGGTCCTGGACGCGGTCCTGGCCCACGACCCCAACGCCCGGGTCGCCGCCGAGGCAGCGACCAAGTCCAACATGCTGCTGGTCTTCGGCGAGTTGACCACCGACGTGGAGCCCGACTACGACGCCATCGTGCGCGAGACCATCGCCGATATCGGCTACGACGACCCGGCGCTGGGATTCGACGCGAAGAACTGCGATGTCCAGATCGCGCTGGAGCGGCAGTCCCCGGACATCTCCCAGGGAGTCACCGCCGGAGAGGGCCTGTTCAAGGAGCAGGGCGCCGGCGACCAGGGCATGATGTTCGGCTACGCCATCGACGAGACCCCCGAGCTGATGCCGCTGACGATCCAGGCCTCCCACCGCATCACCGAGCGGCTGGCCGAGCTGCGGCCGCGGGTCAAGTGGATGCGCCCCGACGGCAAGTCCCAGGTGACGGTCGAGTACGAGATGGGACGGCCCAAGCGGGTGGAGACGGTGGTGGTCTCGATCCAGCACGACGACGAGGTGAGCCACGACGAGATCGTCGAGACGGTCCGCGAGCAGGTGATCAAGCCGGTCATTCCCGAGGGATTGCTGGACGACAAGACCCACTACCTGATCAACCCCACCGGACGTTTCGTGATGGGCGGCCCCGCGGCGGACAGCGGTCTGACCGGCCGCAAGATCATCGTGGACACCTACGGTGGTCATGGCGCCCACGGCGGCGGCTGCTTCTCGGGCAAGGATCCGTCCAAGGTGGATCGCACCGCGGCCTACATGTCCCGGTACATCGCCAAGAACATCGTCGCCTCCGGCGTGGCCCGCAGGGCGCTGGTGCAGCTTGCCTACGCCATCGGGGTGGCGGAGCCGGTCTCGGTCTACGTGGACACCTTCTGCACCGGCAAGGTCGACGACCTGGTCATCGGCGACGCGGTCCGCGAGATCTTCGCGCTCAAGCCGGCCGAGATGATCCGCGAGCTGGATCTGCTGCGGCCCATCTTCCGCAAGACCGCCGCCTACGGCCACTTCGGCCGCGAGGAGCCCGAGTTCCGCTGGGAGGCCACCGACAAGGCCGACGAGCTGCGCAAGCTGCTCTGATTCCCCTCCTGCACTCCCTGGAGGCCATCTTCATCCTGGACGGACCGGGAGCGTCGGTTCGTCCCGTGGGTTCCCGCGCCTCACCCACGTGATATCGTGGTCCCGATGCCCGGGACCCTACCCTCCAGCCTCGGCCCGTACGCCCTCGACGCCCGGATCGGAACCGGGGGCATGTCCGAGCTCTACCTCGCGCGACCCCTGCGCGGACCCGAGAGCGGTGCGAGCTGTGTCGTCAAGCGGTTGCTCCCCGAACGGGCCGAGGATCCGGACGCGGTGGCGCTGTTCCTCGACGAGGCGCGAATCAACCTGCTGCTGGACCATCCCAACATCGTGTCGGTGTTCGACGTGGGCCGCGACGGCGGAGACCTCTACCTGGTCATGGACCACGTGGACGGGGTCGACCTGCGCTGGCTGCTCAACGCCGCCCGTCGGACCGGCCGGCGGATCCCGCCTGCGGTGGCGCTGTACGTCACCGCCGAGCTCCTCGGGGCGCTGGATCACGCCCACGGCGCCCGGGACTCCGGCGGGCGGCCGCTCCGCCTGGTCCATCGGGACATCAGCCCCGAGAACGTGCTTCTGGGCCACGACGGCTCCGTCCGTCTGGCGGACTTCGGCGCGGCTCGGGCCGCGGTCTCGCGGTCGCCGCGGTCGACCACCACGGCCCTGGGCAAGCTGGGCTACATGGCTCCGGAGCTCCTGGAGCGGCGGCAGGCGACGGTCGCGTCGGACCTGTTCGCGGCCGGATTGCTCCTCTTCGAGATGCTCGCCCTGCGCGCGTTACAGCGGGCGGAATCGCCCCGGTCGGCGTACGAGTTCTGGCTCGGGTTCGAGCCGACACAGGAGATCCCGGCGACCGTACCCCTGGGGGAGGGGGGAGCGTTGCTGGTCCGGGCCCTGGAGCGAGATCCCGCCCGCCGGTACCGCAGCGCGGGTTCCTTTCGGTCCCAGGTGGACGAGCTTCGCCTGCGCCGGGGAGAGCGCTCCGGGCCGCGGGACCTGTCCGAGCTCCTCGAGACCCTGCAATCCGCCGACGGGATGGGCGAGCGAGTGACGACGTCGCCGGTGGAGATCGTGTCGTCCGCACCCTCCCACGACCGGTGGTCGCGCCGCGAAGCCCGGGCGGGGGGCGCGGTGCCCTGGAGCCCCGGCGACGCCAGGCGGGCGCTGCGCGAGCTCACCTCCCGCCCCGGCGGCTGGAGGGTCCGCGTCTGGCTCGAGGGCACGGAGATCGAGCTCGCCGTCGTGGAGGGAGCGCTCCTCGGGGTCCGTACCCGTGAAGGGGCCGGCGACGGTGCCGCGCGCTGGGAGCCCGGGGGAGAGCAACGCGGTCGGGATCCGCTGCGGGGACAGCTGGACGCCCGGCAGCGGCGGACCCTCGTCCGACGGATCCTCGCCCGGCGCGTGTCGCGCTTCCTGCGCTGGAAGCAGATGTGGTCGCACATCGACTCGGCCTCCGATCTCGTCGACCCGGAGGACGGGCTCGCCCCGCGGCTCGACCGGGTGGTGGACGAGGCCTGGCGGGCCCTCGAACGGGCCTGAGCGCCCCTGGGCTCGTCCCGCCTCCCGTGGTAGAGTTCGCCCTTCGTGTTCGACCGGAGACCGGGCCGGTGAGGGACGCCGGTTTCGCACGAAAAAGGGGGCGGTTCACCATGGCCGGATCGGACGACAGGTCCCGCAAGAAGGAGCTCTCGCGGCCCAGCGGCGAGTACCCGCTGCCGCGCATGATCGAGGGGAGGGATCTGGAGGAGGACACCTCCCTGCCCGAGATCCCGGTGGCCAATCTGGAGTGGCTCTTCGACAAACCCAAGGACGACGACCGCCGCAGTCGGTGGCGGGCGCCCTACCCGGACACGGTCCGCGTGTCGATCTACGGCCGCGAGTTCCGCTCGCGGGGGATCGACATCAGCATGGGCGGCATCTCCTTCCAACCCGTGCCTTACTGGGTCAAGAAGGGGGATCCGGTCCTGATCGAGATGAACGGACCGGCCCGGAAACTCATCGGTCGGGTGGTGTGGTTGAAGCCGATGGACGACGGCACGGACAACACGATCATCGGTGTCCGCTTCGCCAGCCCGGACCAGCAGTCCCCCATCGCCGACTGACTTCCCCCGGGTGCCCCGCCCGGGGCGTCTGCAGCCCACGCGAAAAATTTGGCCTCCGCTGCTGCAAGATCGGCGCGCAGGGGCTATATTCACCGACCTTCCGGGGACCGGCCCGTCGAGGCCCGTGACCCCGGACACGACGCGAACAACCCATCGAGTGAATCCGAAGGGAGACGCGGATGAAGGTCCACGAATATCAGGGCAAGGAGCTCCTGGCCAAGTACGGGGTTGCCGTCGCCCAGGGCAAGGTGGCGTTCTCGGTCGAAGAGGCCTTGAACAACGCCAGGGAACTCGGCGGCGAGGTCTGGGCGGTCAAGTGCCAGATCCACGCCGGCGGCCGGGGCAAGGGCAAGCTCTACGCCCCCGGTACGGTACCGCTGGAGGCCGGTGACGCCGACCAGCCGCTGGGACACGGGGTGCAGATCTGCAAGGGGCTGGATGCGGTGCAGGCCGCGGCCGAGCAGATGCTGGGCAACGTGCTGGTGACCCACCAGAACAAGCCCGACGGCGGTCTGGTCAAGCGGATCCTGGTGGAGAAGGGCTGCGCCATCGCCCGCGAGCTGTACGTGGGGCTGGTCCTCGACCGCGCCGCGGAGCGGGTCTGCGTGATGGCGTCGACCGAGGGCGGCATGGAGATCGAGAAGGTCGCCGCCGAGACTCCGGAGTTGATCTACAAGGAGTGGGTCGACCCGGTCACCGGGCTGTGCAACTTCCAGGCGCAGAACCTCTGCTACAAGCTGGGGCTCGAGGGCGGCCAGGTGCGCTCCGGGATCAAGTTCCTGGTCGGCCTGACCAACGCCTTCATGGCCACCGATGCGTCGCTGGCGGAGATCAATCCGCTGGTGGTCACCCAGGACGGTGACCTGATGGCGCTGGACGCCAAGATGAACTTCGACGACAACGCCGCCTTCCGGCACAAGGACCTGCAGGAGCTGCGGGACCTCGACGAGGAGGACGCGTCGGAGATCGAGGCCAGCAAGTACAACCTGAACTACGTCAAGCTGGACGGAGAGATCGGCTGCATGGTCAACGGCGCGGGGCTGGCGATGGCCACCATGGACATCATCAAGCACCACGGCGGCGACCCGGCCAACTTCCTGGACGTGGGGGGCGGCGTGAACGTGGAGTCCGTCTCCGCCGCGTTCAAGATCATCCTCAGCGACCCGAACGTGAAGTGCGTGCTGGTCAACATCTTCGGCGGCATCGTGCGCTGCGACTGGATCGCCGACGGCGTGTTGACCGCCATCAAGGACGTGGGCATCGAGGTGCCCCTGGTGGTGCGCCTGCAGGGGACCAAGGCCCCCGAGGCGCGGGCGATGATCGCCGAGAGCGGCCTGCCCGTGATCACCGCCGAGTACATGAAGGAAGCCGCCGAGAAGGCCATCGCGGCCGTGAAGGGGGTATGACCGATGTCGATCCTCGCTGACAACAACACCAAGATCCTGATCCAGGGCCTGGGCAAGGTGGGCCAGTTCCACTGCGACCTGATGCTCGAGTACGGCGCCAAGGTCGTCGGCGGTACCCGCCCGGGCAAGGGCGGCACCCCCTACAAGGACGTCCCGGTGTTCAACACCGTGGAGGAGGCCGTGGCCGAGACCGGCGCCAACGCGTCGGTGATCTTCGTGCCGCCGCCCTTCGCCGGTGAGGCGATCGTCGAGGCCGCGGCCAACGGGCTGAACCTGATCGTCACCATCACCGAGGGCATCCCCACCTTCGACATGCTCAAGGCCAAGGCCTATGTCGACGCCCGGGACTGCACCCTGATCGGCCCCAACTGCCCCGGCATCATCACCCCCGGCCAGACCAAGATGGGCATCCTGCCGGGCCAGATCTGCAAGCCGGGCCGGGTGGGCGTCATCTCCCGCTCCGGGACGCTGACCTACGAGGCCATCGACCAGCTGACCCAGCGCGGGATCGGCCAGTCCACCTGCCTCGGCATCGGCGGAGACCCGATCATCGGGACCACCCACCTGGACGCCATGAAGTTGTTCAACGACGACCCGGACACCGACGCCGTCGTGATGATCGGCGAGATCGGTGGTCAGGCCGAAGAGGACTGCGCCGCCTGGGTCGCCGACAACATGACCAAGCCCGTCGTCGGCTTCATCGCCGGCGCCACGGCGCCTCCGGGACGCCGCATGGGCCACGCCGGCGCGATCATCGCCGGTGGCAAGGGCACGGCGGCCGAGAAGTTCGCCGCGCTCAAGGAAGCCGGAATCCACGTGGCGTACTCGCCCGCGGACATCGGCGAGGTGATGGAGAGCGCCCTCGAGGGCTGAGACCGCTGAACAGGAGCCGGCTCGGGAGCCTCCGGGCCGGCTCTTTTTTTCATTCGAGGAGAGAGACCATGACCGTCCAGGTCACCTGCAGCATCATCAAGCCCGACGTGGCCGAGAAAGGCGTGGCGGGCGAGATCATGGCCGTGCTCGAGGCCAACGACTTCCGCATCCTGGGGTGCAAGAAGGTCCGGCTGACCACCGAGCAGGCCAGGGCCTTTTACGCCGTGCACGCCGCGCGTCCGTTCTACGGTGAGCTGGTCGAGTTCATGACCAGCGGTCCCGTCTACGTGATGTGCCTCGAGGGCGAGGACGCCGTGGCCCGTTACCGGGCGCTGATGGGTCCCACCAACTCGGAAACGGCCCGAGCCGAGGCCCCCCAGAGCCTGCGGGCGAGGTACGGAACCGACCTGCAATGCAACGCCGTCCACGGATCCGACTCCGTCGACAACGGCATCCTCGAGACGGATTTTTTCTTCTCCAAGCTCGACCGGGTCTGACTGGAACACCATTTCGCGCGGCTGCGCGCGATGGGCTTGATCTAATCGGATCGATGGGCTATTTCTGCTGACCCTCGGTGGGCGATTAACTCAGCGGGAGAGTGCTACCTTCACACGGTAGAAGT
>CAZITQ010000219.1:0-16386 GCA_964542165.1 uncultured Rickettsiales bacterium | reverse complement strand
CGACACCGGGGACGACGACACCGGGGACGACGACACCGGGGACGACGACACCGGGAGCAACGAGTACGGGCCGCCCAACGCCTGGTGGCACGCCCAGGTGGACGACGTACCGCCGAACCTCACCGGCACCGGGTACGGCAACGGCGACGTCGCCCACAACTTCGTGCTCACCGACCAGAATGGCGATCAGCTGGAGCTGTACCAGTTCTTCGGCCAGGTGATCGTCATCGACGTCTTCACCATGTGGTGAGGCACCTGTCAATCGCTCGCCCCGGAGGGGCAGCAACTGTGGCAGGACTACATGGCGGACGGGTTGGTCATCATCAGCGCGATGCAGCAGGACGGTCCGGGAGGACCGCCGGACGTGGCCGACCTCAACGACTGGGCCAGCGACTACAACATCACCCACCCGATCGTCGCCGACCCCCAGATGACCCAGAACGTCTACGCGGTGCTGGGCTATCCGACCTACGTGGTGATCGATCGCGACATGCGTATCGCCAACGCGGACCTCTGGCCGTGGAATCCGGGCTTCGTCATCGGATTGCTGTAGATCGCCGCCCCGGCGACTACGTCACGACCACGTGCACGTAGCTCTTCTTGCCGGCCCGTAGTTCGATCCGGCCCTCGGACAGGTCCGCCTCGCCGATGGCCCGGTCGAAGGCGGTCAGGCGCTCGCCGTTGCAGTAACCGCCCCCCTGGGAGAGCAGACGCCGGGCGGCCCCGCGGGACTTCGCCAGGCCGGCGTCGGCGAAGAGCACGAACGCGGGGATGCCGGCCTCGAGCTCGGCGCGGTCCACGGGGTGGATCGCCACGCCCCCGGCGGCCCCGCCACCACCGAACGTGGCCGCCGTGGCCCGCTCCGCCTCGCGCAGGCCCTGGTCTCCGTGCACGATCCGGGTGACCTCGGCCGCCAGCACCTTCTTGGCCCCCCGCAACTCCGCGCCCTCCAGGGCTCCCAGCCGCCGCACCTCGTCCATGGGCAGGAAGGTGAACAGGGCCAGGAAGCGCTGAACGTCCGCGTCGTCGATGTTCAGCCAGTACTGGTAGAAATCGAAGGCCGACAGCATGTCCTCGGAGAGCCAGACCGCACCCTTGGCGGTCTTGCCCATCTTCTCACCGCCGGCCGTGGTCACCAGCGGCGCGGTCAAGCCGTACAGCTCGGCCCCGTCCATACGACGCCCCAGCTCGATGCCCGCCACGATGTTGCCCCACTGGTCGGCGCCCCCCATCTGCAGGGTGCAGCCGTAGCGCTGGTGGAGGAGGCGGAAGTCGTAGGCCTGCAGGATCTGGTAGTTGAACTCGATGAAGCTCAGGCCCTTCTCCAGCCGGATCTTGACCGACTCCGCGCTCAGCATCCGGTTGACGCTGAAGTGCACGCCCACCTCCCGCAGGAAGTCGACGTAATTCAGGTCCAGCAGCCACTCGGCGTTGTCCACCATCAGGGCGTCGGTGGGGCCGTCGCCGAAGCGCATGAACTTGCCCAGGACCTGCTTGATGCCGCCCTTGTGGTCCTCGATCTGTTCGGCCGAGAGCATCTGCCGCATCTCGGTCTTGCCCGAGGGATCCCCCACCCGGGTGGTGCCGCCGCCGACGATCACCACCGGCTTGTGGCCCTCCCGCTGCAGGTGGGCCAGCATCATGATGCTCACCAGGCTGCCGATGTGGAGCGAGCGGGCGGTGAGGTCGTAGCCCACGTAGGCCGTGACGCTGCCGGTGTCGAACGCGGCGTGGAGGGCCGGCTCGTCCGTGCACTGGTAGAGGAATCCTCGCTCGCGAAAGATGTCGACGGGGTTGACCATCGTACCCTCCAGGCCCGTCCCCTCCCCCGGCCGGGGAGGCTAGCACAACGCCGGAGGCGATTGTGGTACCGTGCCTGGCGGGACAGGAGGCCCTCCACGCGTGCTTGACCGGGTGCGCCGAACCATCGACCTGGCCCGTCTCAGGGGCAAGCGCCTGCGAGCCCACGTGACCGCGGCCCGCGTTCGCACCGAAGAGCAATGGCTGACGCTGGCGGACGGCACGCGGATCTACGCCCACGTCCACGTGCCACCCGCTGCGGATCGCCTGCCGGGAGTGCTGGTGCTGCCCGGCCTCGAGGGGGCAGGGACCGACTTCGACGGGTACTCGTCGGTGATCACCGCCGACGAGGTGGCGGCCCTCGGCTGCGTCTGTGTTCACGTCGACCCCCCGGGGACGGGGCGATCCTGGGGGGAGTACGACTACGCGGGGCCCGAATGCCAGGGCGCGACCCGGGCGGCGCTGGAGTTCGTGTGCCGCGACATCCGGGTCGATCCGGCGCGGGTGGGGGTCCTCGGGATCTCCCTCGGGGTGGCCATGGCCGCCCCCGTCGTGGCCGACCACGGCGTGCGGCTGGGCGTTCGCTGGTTCCTGGACTGGGAGGGGCCGGGCGATCGCCGGGTGATCACCTCCTTCGGCAGGATCATGATCCCGGCCATGGGACACGGGCTGGACGACGAGGAGTACTGGCGCCCGCGGGAGGCGGTCCGGCACGTGGGCCGGATCCCCTGTCCCTACCTGAGGGAGCAGTCGGTCCAGGACCACGCACAGGGGGATCACACCGGCCACGCGGTGGACATGGTCAACGCCGCGCTGGAGGGCGACTGCCCGCGGGTGGAGCTGAACGGCGTGCACCTGACCCGTCCTCTGGGGCCCCGCACCCTCCCCGAGGTGGCGTGGCGCGCCGCCGGCCGCCGGGCAGCCAACCGACAGCTCCTGGAGACCCTCGCCGGCCTGCTCGGGGGTTGAGAGCGCGTCCACGGGCCCTCGGATGCGCGCGGGCACGGGATCGGGTATCTTCGGACGACTTGAACGGGAGGTGACCATGTTCGAGCTGAAGCGAATCCTTTGTCCCACGGACCTGTCGGACAACTCCCGCAAGGCCGTCGCCCTCGCGCTCAGCCTGGCGAGCAAGTACGACGCCACCGCGTTCTTCCTCCACGTGACGGACCGGCCGCCCCGGGACGCGTACGACGAGAACGCCTCTGCGGCCCTGGCCGAGGCGGCGATCGAGGACGACGAGCAGCGGGTGCGCGACCACGTGCGAGAAGCCATGGACTACCTGGTCGAGGAGGGCACGGAAGAGATCTCCAGCGACCGACTCATGTACCGGGTCGCCTCGGGCAACATCACCGACAACATCCTCGGCGCATCGGACGACGCGAACATCGACCTGATCGTGATGGGCAGCCACGGTCGGACCACCATCACCGAGTTCCTCCTGGGCAGCGAGGCCGAGCGCGTGGTCAAGAAGGCCACCTGCGCCGTGCTGGTCGTCAAGCCCGAGGGCTTCCCCTACCTGCGCGACTGATCCCGGCCCCCCAATGTCCGAAGACATCGCCCTGCAGACGGTCGGCCTGACCAAGAGCTACGACGGCAAGGCCGTCGTGGACGACCTGTCCCTGGAGATCCTCCCCGGGGACATCTACGGGTTTCTGGGCCCCAACGGCGCCGGGAAGACCACCACGATCCGGATGATCCTGGGGCTGATCGGCCGCGACGCCGGCAGCGTGCGGATCTTCGGCAGCGACCGGCCGACCGAGTGTCGCCGGAAGCTGTCGGGCATCGTCGAGACGCCGGCGCTCTACCCCTACCTGACCGGGCGGGACAACCTGCGGGTGCTGGGGGCCTACTCGGGGGGCGTGGACGACAGGACCATCGACGAGATGCTCGAGGGTGTCCGGATGACGAAGCGCGCCGACGAGCTCGTCAAGACGTACTCGATGGGCATGAAGCAGCGCCTCGGCATCGCCCAGGCGTTGATGACCCGTCCGAAGATCATGATCCTGGACGAGCCCACCAACGGCCTGGATCCCGCCGGCATGCGGGAGGTGCGGGAGCTGGTTCGCGAGCTGAACGCACGCTTCGAACTCACGGTGTTCGTCAGCTCCCACCTGCTGGCGGAGGTGAGCCAGCTGTGCAACCGGGTCGGGATCATCCAGAACGGCACCCTGGTCGCCCAGGGACAGGTCGCGGAGCTGCTGCGGCCCGAGGGCGCCCTGGAGGTGAAGCTCGAGGTGGACGACGTGGCGGCGGCCACCACCTGTGTGGAGTCGCTGACGTGGGCCACGGTGGCGGGGCAGGCACCGACCGGTGAGATGCTGCTACGGCTCAGTGAGGACCGGACCGGGGAGCTGAACCGCTCCCTGGTGGAGGCCGGCCTCGAGGTCCGGGCCCTGATCCCGCAACGGATGACCCTGGAGGACTTCTTCATCCAGGTCACCAGCACGGGTGGGGAGCAGATCCAGTGAGCGGGCTGCGGGCGTTCCCGGCGATGGTGCTGGCGGAGCTGACGAAGATCCGCCGCCGCGGATTCGGGACGGTGGCGGTGGTGGTCGCCGTCGTCCACGGGGTCCTCGTCCTGGCCGCGATGGTCGGCATCCGCGCGCTGCTCGTGTGGCAGACGCCGGAGGGACAGCGGGACGACCTCAACGTCTTCGACGGCCTGCAGGCCGGCGAGTGGACCCTGTTCACCCTGTGCTTGCCCGTGATGGGCGTCGTGATCCTCGCCGTGGTGTCCGAGCTGTTCGCCGGCGAATACGCCCAGCGCACCTACTCGCTGCTGCTGATCCGCCCCGTGCCGCGGTGGCAGGTGTTCGCCGCGAAGTTCGTGGCGGCCATCGGCTTCGTGTGCCTGGTGTTGCTCGCGGTGGCCCTGCTCAGCTCGGTGCTGGGACTGGTGGGGTTCGGCGCTGCGCGGGGGCCCGCCGAGGCCAACATCGTCACCGGAGTCGAGGCCGACCCCGGCTTCTTCTCCAAGCTGTGGGGGCTGGCGGTCTGGTATGTCCGCATCGGCTTGAGCATGTTGCCGGTGGTCGCGCTGACCGCGTTCTTCGCGGTCGTCACGCGCTCCACGGCCCTGGCCGTCACCTACTCGATCATCCTGTGGCTCATCGACGTGACGGTGTTGATCGGCCTGCAGATGGCGTTCTGGTGGCGCGGGAACGAGATCTTCCAGACCATCGCGGACTTCACGATGACGGCCAGCCGGTCGCCGATGTTCACCGATTTTCTGTGCAAGACCGGCGTGATGCTGCCCGGGCTGGATTGCGCCGCGGCGGAGTCCGCGACCGCCTTGCAGACCGCACTGCCCTACCTGTTGCAATTCGGCTACACCGCCCTGTTCGCCGGGGCGGCGGTGGCCATCTTCACGTTCCAGGACGTCGAGTAGCGCCCGCGCGCCCGGCGGGCCGGAGGCGAGACCATGGTCGGCTACGGAGTCCACGCGCGGCTGCTGGCCGCGGTGCTGGCGCTGTCGGCGCTGGTCCCCGCGGGCTCCGCGGGGGCGGTCAGGATCGAGGCCAGCGAGGACGTCTTCGTCGACGTCGGCTACCTGCTGCAGCCCTACGTCGTGCTGTCCAACGATCCTGCCGCGTCCCCGGCGTTCACCAGCGACTTCTACATCCGGCGCTCGCGGATCATGCTCGGCGGCCAGGTCTCGCCCTTCGTCTCCTTCCACATGGAGACCGACATGCCCGACTGGGGCAAGGGCGGTGACTGGAGCCATCCCACCTTCTTCGTCCAGGACGCCCTGGTCTCGTTCAACGTCCACGAGGCCTTCAAGGTGTCGCTGGGCATGCTGCTGATCCCCTTCGTGCACCAGGCCAAGCAGGGGGCCTCCTCGCTGCACACCCTGGACTACCACGGGGCGCTTCTGCGGTACCCGGCAGGCAAGGTCCGGCGGGACAACGGGGTGGAGTTCCGGGGGATCCTGGCCGGCGGGAAGCTGGACTACCGGGTGGCCATCACCAACGGCGTGACCGGCACACCCCACGACATCCCCCGCTTCTCCGGCCGGCTGGCCGTGAACCTGGCGGACGCCGAGTCCGGGCTGTTCTACGGCGGCACCTACCTGGGCACCAAGAAGGTCGTCAGCTTCGGCGCCGCCTTCGACGTGCAGCCGGAGGCCTTCGGTGGCGCCGACGCCTACTACGCCTTCGGTGGCGACTTCTTCATGGACGTGCCGATGGGGGCCAATCGCCTGTCGGGGCAGGTGGACTACGTCTACTACGGCGGTTCGGCCAACCCCGACGCGGGCATGGGCGTGATGTTCGACCTGGGCTACGCCTTCGGCCGGCTGGAGCCGATCGTGGCCCTGGACTGGTTCATGCCCCGCGGCGCCGCCAGCGCCGACGACCACATCTTCGGCGGCCACGTGGGCCTCAACTGGTGGCTCGTGGGCCACCGGGCCAACATCAAGCTCGACCTGGGCATCGTCAAGGAGGGCGGCGAGGCCATGGGGGACGCGGCGCGGGTGATGACGATCCAGACGCAGCTGCTGTTGTAGGCACCTCTGTCTCGGACTCGGACTCGGTCTCGGACTCGGTCTCGGACTCGGTCTCGGACTCGGTCTCGGACTCGGCCTCGCACTCGGCCTCGGTCTCGGTCTCGATGGGCCGACACAACGGATCGGTGGCGAGTCTCGGCGGATCCCATGTCCGTCTCCCTGCCACTCCCGTGATGGTGGAGGAGCACTGTCGCCGTCGAGGTCGGCTGCGCCCGGGCAGAGGTCGCCGTCACCCGTGGTGCAGATGGTGTTGCCGTCCGGGGCGTGCAGGCCGTCCGCGACCACTCAGGGAGAATCGATCGCCTCGATGAACACCGGCGCATCCCGGAGCTCGATGGCGTCAGCCGGGACGAGCTCGGTCCGGGGCTCCTTCAGGTGTCGTTCCGTGATGACGTGGGTCAACAGGACCTCGGCGGTCATGTGCGGGGAGAGGTCGAGGGTTCCGTCTCCCCAGGCGACGTACACGTCCCGGTCGCCGAAACCGAACCTGAACACGTTCTCCTGGACCTCTTGCACGGTGGTATGGCCGCGCAGCTTCTCGGCCATCAGCCCGTAGGTGTGGAACGCCGGCTTCCTGTGGCCGCCCAGCTCTCCCACCTCGATCATCGCCAGCCGGATGAAGTGGTCGTCCCACCCCGCGTCGAGAGGAGCCAGGGTGGCCCAGTACAGCTGGGAGACCCCGCCGCCCAGTGCGGTGACCACCTTCTTGACCATGAACTCCGCGTGGAGTTGCTCGCTGTAGGGATGGTCGGGTCGTCGGCCACCTCCGCAGTCCGTGGGCTGCTCCTCCCCCATCAAGAGGAAGAAATTCGCGGGTCCCGCGAACTCGGTGCTGACGACCGGGACATCGTCGCCCAGGAGATCCCTCACCAGTCCCACGTACAGCGCACCGGTCTCGATGCGGTTGCTGTAGGTGTGGAAATCGACGGCATCGTAGTGTTCCCGACCCTCGGTGAGCACGTGGTCGTGGCGATCCACCAGGCTCGTCAGCCGGTCACTGGCGAGGATGCGCTCCACATCGTCGGTTCTCTGGTACTGGCAGTCCGAGCTCGTCTGCTCGACGTATCGATCATCGCCGGTGTAGTAGCCCTTGTACGCGAGGATCTCGTCCGTCCCGGTGGTGGCCCCACTCAGGACGATGGCGTCGGGATCGGCGGAGCGAATCGCACCGCTCATCTCCCTCAGGATGGTCACGAGGCCCTCCCCGGACACGTAGTCCTTCGACCTGCTGGAGCAATCTCGGATGCTCAGCCACTCGTTGGCCACGGACCACACCTCGATGGGATGGCTCGCCAGACGCTCTTTCAATGCCGGGGAGGGAAGGAGACCATCCCGCCTGGCGTAGCAGTCCCGTCCGTTGTCCACCACGCAGCCGTAGTCGTCGTCGCCGTCGTACCTCTCCACGAGCATCCGCGCCATTCGCAGGAACTCGGCGAATTCGGCTTTGGATATCGCGCACTTGTACCTGTCCTTCTTGCGTATCGCCGAGAAGCTGAACACGACCGGTGCGTCCGTCCGGAGCAGGAACTCGTCGAAGCCGGTGAGCTGGCGGGTGCCCTTGACCTGGTCATGTCGGAGCAGCAGGCGGACGCCCACCCCCAGTGCGGCGAGACCATCGACCTGCGTGCCGTAGTAGAAGACACCGAACGCCTGGTCGGCACTCCGGACCCCGGTCGTTGGGGGTGGGTTGGTCGGGGAAACCTTGGTGCGTGCCCAGCCCGGTACCGACACCGCAACGCCGGCCAGCATGAGGCCGATTGCACAGACCGCGATCAGGGTGTGGTTGCAGCACCAGCAGTGGGCGCGAGCCATGGACGGCCTCCTCCGGCGGGACGGTATCACGACGGCGGGCCTGGCCCGGCTGTCGGTCCGGCCGATTCAGGCCACGGCGGACAGCTGCATCGTCCGGCGGCCCCCGCGATCCCCGATGGCCCGGGACGTCTCGGACTCGGCCCCGGAACGGGGTGGCACAGCGGCGCGCCGCCCGGCGAGCTCGCTCGTTGTGTCTTCGCCCTCGGCCTCGGACTCAGACTCGGCCTCGGACTCGGCCTCGACCTCGGCCTCGGACTCGGAAGACACAGGCAGCCCGCTCCCTGTGTTCTTCGCTTCCCCCTCGATCCCGAAGAACACCGGCACCATCACCACCATGATCACCAGCAGCACGATCGTCAGCGGCGTCCCCACCTTCAGGTAGTCCGTCGTCCGGTACCCCCCCGATCCCATGACCAGCAGGTTGGCCTTGTGGCTGAAGGGGGTCATGAAGGCGGCCGACGCGGCCAGGCTGACGCCCATCATCAGGGCGTGGGGGCTCAGGCCGAGCTGGCTGGCGGATTCGAGAACGACCGGGGTCATCATCACCACCGCCGGGGCGCCATCCAGGCACTGGCTGAGGGCGCTGGAGAGGGTGAACAGGCCGGCCATGGCGGCGTACGGGCCGTGGGGGCCGGTGAGCGCCGTGACCGCGTCCGAGGCCATCAGGGCGGCTCCGGTCCGCTCCAGGGCGATGCCCATGGGCAGGATCGCAGCGACCAGGAAGACCGCCTTCCACTCCACCGAGCGGTAGGCCTCCTCCATCCGGATCGCGCCGAACAAAACCACCAGGGTCGCGGCGGTGAACGCGGCGACGTGGATCGGCTGGAAGCCGGTGACCACCATGGCGATCATCACCAGCAGCGCCCCCACGGCGACCTTTGCCTTCTTGGTGCGTCGGGCCTCCTGGGCGCCGGGGGAGAGCACGGTGTAGTCGGGGTCGGCGCCCAGCAGGCGGATCCGGCTCCACGAACCCTGGACCAGCAACGCGTCGCCGAAGCGCAGGCGCCGGTGGGCCAGGTCCCGGTGGACCGGCTTGCCCTTGCGCCAGATGGCCAGCACCTGCAGACCGTGGTCCTCGCGGAAGGCGACCTCCGCCAGCGTCCGCCCCTCGGCCCGGGACCGGGGTGCGAGGGTCACCTCGACCATACCCACGTCGTCGGACTCGAGGCCGCCACGGGTGACGTCCTGGGTCAGCTGGGCGTCGCCCAGGTCGACGAGGGTCCGAACCCTCTCGGGATCGCCGGTCACCAGGAGCTCGTCCCCCGCCCACATTCGCTCCTCGGGGTCCACCGCCAGGACCGTCCCCTCCTCCCTGGAGATGCCGACCACGGTGAGGCCCGTGTCCGCGGCGATCCGGCTGTTGCGGATTCGCGTCCCGGCCAGCGTCGATCCCGCATGGATCTTGAGCAGGAAGAGGTGGCCGATCAGGTCCGTCAAACAGGATCGGTCGCCCACACACTCGCCGCAGTCGTCGGGCATGATCAGCGACTCGACCTGGGCCACCGTTCCCAGTGCCAGGAGCTCGTCGTCCTCCCTCAGCGGTAGGCGCGGCAGGTCGCCGTCGAGGAGCGATCCTCCCCGCCGGACCCCGACGACGAGGACGCCGTACTGCTGGCGGAAGCGCAGCTCCCGCAGGGTCGAGCCCACCATCGGCGATCCCTCGGGAACGTGAATCCGAACACAGCGCAAGTTGCGGCCGAGTCCGGAGAGGAGCTGGGGATCGGGGTCACCGATCCCGATCCCGTGGACGTCGAACATCGCCTGGACCCGCTCGAAGCGGCCCTCCACGAGCAGCTGGTCCCCCGCCTCGATCACCGTGTCGGCGCCGGGTGCGAGCTTGCGTCGCCCCTGGCGAACGATGCCGGCGACCTGCACATCCAGTGTGGAGCCGATCCGGGACTCGGCCAGGGTCTTGCCCACCAGCCCGGAGTCCGCCGGGATGCGGATGCCGAACAAGGTCTCCTCCAGGTTGTAGACCCGGGCCAGATCCTCGGCGGGTCTGCGCTCGCCGGCGATGTCCGTCCGCGGGAGCATCCAGCGACCCACGGTGATCATGTACAGCATGCCCGTGAGCAGCAGGAATGCACCGATCGGGGTGAAGTCGAACAGTCCGAAGGGCTCCAGACCCCGCTCGCGCAACAGGTCGGCCGCGAGGATGTTGGGCGGGGTGCCGACCAGGGTCATGGTGCCGCCCAGGATCGCGCCGAAGGACAGGGGCATGAACAGACGGGACGGCGGGATGCCGGTCTTGCGGGCGATGCTGGCCACGGCGGGCAACAGCACCGCCACCGCAGCGACGTTGTTCATGAACGCCGACAGCACACCCGCGACCGCCATGATCGCCACCACCAGCGGCACCTCGTGACTGCCGATGACCCGACGCACCCGACCACCGATCATGTCCGCGACGCCGGTGTGGAGCAGGGCGCCGCTGACGAAGAAGATCGACAGCATGGTGATGACGGCGGGGGAGGCGAAGCCCGAGAAGGCCTCGGTGGGGGTGACGTAGCCCCCGAGGGCCAGGAAGACCAGCCCCAGGAACGCCGTGAGCTCGATGGGCAGCTTCTCGGTGAAGAACAGCACCGCCATGACGGCGAGCACGGCGAGGAGGGCGAGGATCTCCAGGGTCACGGGCGCACCTCCCCTCACTGTCGGCGGGACCGTCCCACCGTAATCAGCGGCGAGGGTTTGTCGAGTTGGTTGGTCGATTATGGTCGGGGCCGCGTCCGAACCCCGGCTTGGAATCGAACTCGAACCACAGGCTGCGAGCTGCCTGTGCCACCCTCGTGAGCGACGCCTATTCCGTGCCCGTGCCCGTGCCCGTGTCCGTGCCCGTGTCCGTGCCCGTGTCCGTGTCCGTGTCCGTGTCCGTGCCCGTGCCCGTGCCCGAGCCCGGGGCAGATCCCACACCCACGTCGGCCCCATCCCGCAGGATCATCCAGCGCCGCTCGAAGTCCCGCAGATCCAGGCTGCGGCCCTCGTGGATGTTCTTCTGGCTCGCCTGGATCGGCTTGCCCTTGAGCGCGTTGACCACCATCGCCCGCTCGGGCGTGCGGTAGCCATCGGCCTTGAACGCGACGTTGTCCAGCACCTCGCCCCCGCAGGTGCCGGCGAAGGGAGCGAAGGCCGCGGCGGCGGCCGCCTGGGCCTCGGCGTACTCCGCGTCGTTGGCGTCCAGGGAGCGCTGGACCTCCTGGCGCATGTACCCGCCCAGGTAGACCCGGTTGAACAGGTCCCCGGCGACCTTGGCCTTGCGGATCAGCAGGTCGGCGGCGTCGGCGGCGGCCTGCCAGTCTCCAGCCACCGGTTCGGCCACGTCGAGCGTCTGTCCCTCCATCCCGACCACGGAACAGCCGGCGGCTGCGCGTGGCGCGGGGAGGGCGGCAGCCAGGACCAGGGCGAGGGCGGCGAGGATCGTTCGGGACATGGGTGTTCCTCCTCCCACTTCCTTTCATATCATTGCCACCGTGGAACTGCTCAAGACGATCCCCGCGCATCCCATCGACCTGCTCTACGGGGCTACCCTGCCCGAGTTGCAGACCTACATCGTCGCCGGCCCGGCCGTGGCGGTGGACATCGACCGGCTGAAAGAGACGCTGCGGACGCTGATCCCCGAGCGCTTCACCCGCATGTGCTACGCCCAGCGCAACCACCTGTTCGCCGGGCGCCAGCTGCACCTCGTCGACGACGTGGTCGCCCCGGTCGAGCACCTGTCGATGGAGGCGTTCCAGCGCCTGACACCGGCCCAGATGCGGGACGTGGACCAGCGCCACTGGTGGCTCTACGTCGTCGAGTCCGACGAGATCGTGGTGCTGTGCTTCATGGTCGGCCACTGGCTCTACACCGGGATGAAGGCCCGCTCCCTGATCTTCTCGACCCTCGATCTGCTGTACCCGGACAAGCCGGCGGGGGAGCCCCCGGCGATGTCCGAGGCCCAGTGGGAGGCGTTCCGGGGCTTCCAGGCCCACATGGGCGAGACCTACCGCTCCGAACACGACTTCTGCGAGTACCGCAGGGAATTCTTCCCGGTCCCGGAGGTCCAGCGCCTCACCCGCTCGCTGGGTCGGACCTTCACCGACGGCGTGAGCCTGTGGCTGGCGCGCACGATCCACGACGTCGCCCGCCGGGACCGACCCCTGGACATCGTGGGTTTCCGGATGCAGCAGGGATTGGTCCCCGAGGAACTCAACGATCCAGGCTACGGCAACGAGGGGCTGATCGTGGAGCTCTACGAGATGCTGCCCGACGGGTTCTACGCCCGGATGGACCCGGCCTCGGGGCTCGGGAGCCAGAAGGCCGACGAATTCGTGGAGTTCTACCGCAAGGTCCCCCTCAAGGGCGGTCTGTTCGCGCTGCTCGACTGGAGCATCCGCCGCCAGAAGCGCAAGCACATGACGGTGGACCGCGAGCGGCTGGTGATGAACAACCTGGGGCCCACCGACTACCCCTTCTTCCGCACGATGTTCTTCGATCCGTTCAACGACCAGGACAGCTTCGGGCTGTCCTTCGTGGACAGCTGCCGCGGAGTGCTGGGGCTGCAGTTCGCGCCGCCGAAACGCTACCTGGAGCGCTTCGACTGGGACGAGTTCTCGGCAACGCTGGCGTCGAACCTCGAGTCGATGGTCGGCAACCCTCGGCTCGAGACGAGGGACGTGTAGGCGATCAGGGTTCCCAGCCGACGGTCACCGCCGGGAGGTTCACGTCGGGTACGGTCACCGTCTCGCTCCCGCCCACCCGCTCGAAGGTCACCCCTTCGAAGCTCATGATGGCCACGGTCTGGGACACGGGCTCGCCCGGGCCCCGGTCCAGCACCAGGTGGATCCCACCGGACTGGACGGAGTAGTTGTCCTGCACCTGCGGCGTGCCGGGCTCCGCGCTGCAGATCGCGCTGCCCATGTCCGTCCCCGAGCGCAGCGAGAGCGACGCGCCGGGTCCCGGCAGATCGTAGTCCTCGACAAACGGCATCTCCTCGCTGCCGAGGTCCACGTTCGCGGTGAACTTCAACTCGACGGTCTCGCTGCCGTTGGCCCCGAAGACCGTGACCTGGGAGCACCCACCGATGGTGGGCCATCCGGAGACGTTGTCCAGGGCGGCCTGGACGTCGGCAGCGCTCACGCCCGTGTCGTCGTCCCCGACGTCGTCGTCGTCGTCCGCGCTGTCGTCGTCATCGTCGTCCCCGGGGTTCACCGGAGTGGTCGAGAACTGATCGGGGCAGCCCGGCAGCAGCAGGGCCAGGGCGAGCAGGGGCAGTAGGGTACGGATCCAGGCGGTCATCGGCTCCTCACTTCGCTACTCCGGAACGAGATCCGGGCGTTCACAAGGATATACGTGGGCTCGGGAATCCGTGTCCAGCGAGATACGTACCAGGGGGCCGGGCAACCGGTGACCCGGGCCACCCGGCGACGCGTATATTTTTCTATCAAACATAGTTAGGGCTATCTGATCTTCGCCCGCGCCTCAGTGTGTGCCCCCGCGCAGGTTTTTCGCCGTGGTATCCAGTAGTTAGATGCCCCTCGGGGGTGTTCGTCGCAGTTCGGTTGTCGGTCCTTGTTCGGTGAGCTAGTATGTGCCGCCTGCGCGGCCCGGGATATAGAGTACCCGTCCCGCGCGAGACCGCGACGGAAGGCCCCGCCGGAACCCAGAGGAGCCCATGACCATCCGAATCCACAAGAGGTCGATCAACCCCCATCTGGCCCGCAAGATCCGCGAGATCAGCGGCGAGAACGTCAACGTGTGCATCCAGTGCGGCACGTGTGGCGGTGTCTGCCCGATGTACGCGCAGGTGCCGGCGCCGCCCCGGGTGCTGGTCCAGCTGGCACAGCTGGGTCACGAGGAGGCGATCGAGCGGCTGCGGACCTACGATTACTGCGCCTCGTGCCACCACTGCGAGACCCGCTGCCCCCGGGGCCTGGACATGCCCCGGGTGATGGAGGCCCTGCGGCAGCTCAAGCTGCGGGAGAACGAGGACATGCTGAGCCCCGAGGACATCCCGGCCGAGGACATCGACGAGATGCCGCAGATCGCGCTGGTCGCTGCCTTCCGGAAGCTCACCGCCTGAGGAATGACAATGGGAACCGCCTACTATCCCGGATGTACGCTGAAGACCAAGGCCAAGAACCTCGAGGACGCCGCGCTCGCCGCTGCGGCCGCCCTGGGGCTCGAGATGGACGAGCTGGAGCGCTGGAACTGCTGCGGCGCCGTCTACTCGCTGGCCGATGACGATCTGATCCATCAGATCGCGCCCGTGCGCGATCTGATCCGCGCCAAGGAGGCGGGGCACGACACCATCGTGACCCTGTGCTCCATGTGCTACAACACGCTGGCCCGCGCCAACAAGATGATGCGCGAGGACGCCGAGAAGCGCTTCACCATCAATACCTTCATGGACGAGGAGCTCGACTACGAGGGCGAGGTCGAGGTCATGCACTTCCTGACCTACCTCGAGCAGAAGGTGGGCTGGGAGGCGCTGGCGGACAAGGTCACGGTGCCCCTGACCGGCCTCAAGGTCGCGCCCTACTACGGCTGCACGCTGACCCGCCCCTACGAGGTCTCCATCGACGAGGCGCCCGAGAATCCCACGGTCATGAAGGGCTTTCTGGCCGCGCTGGGCGCCGACCCGGTGGCCTACGACGACTCCATGACCTGCTGCGGCTCGTACCAGATGCTGACCCACACCGAGGCGGCCCTGGCCAGCACCTCGAAGGTCATCGCCAGCGCCCGCGGCGCGGGTGCCGAGGTCCTGGCGCTGAGCTGCCCCCTGTGCGAATACAACGTGGGTGTGCGCCAGCGGGACCTGCTCAAGGCCGACCCGGACTGGAGCGAGGTGCCGACCCTCTACTTCACGCAGTTGCTGGCGATCGCCCTGGGCCTCGGCCCCGAGGTCTGCCGCACGGAGCTCAACGCGCTCGCGGCGCGATCCCTGCTCCAGGACAAGAACCTGATCCCGGCGGCGGCGGCCCAGTAGGGTCGGATCGCCACGGGCCAAACGAGATTTTGAAACTCGATACCGAGAGGACGAGATGGCCGAAACACAGGTGAAGCCGGAAGTCGAGATGATCCCCATCTACATCATGGGGAAGAAGTACCTGGTGCCCGAAGAGCTGACCATCATGAAGGCGATGGAGCACGCGGGGTACCAGTTCGTACGCGGTTGCGGCTGCCGGATGGGCGTCTGCGGAGCGTGCGGGACGGTCTACCGGAAGCCCGGTGACTACAAGATCCACGTGGGGCTGGCCTGCCAGACCGTCGTGGAAGCCAACATGTACCTGACCCAGCTGCCGTTCTTCCCGGCCAACCGCCACACCTGGCAGCTGGAGGAGGCCAAGGGGGTCGCCGAGGAGGTCCACGCGGCCTACCCCGAGCTGTTCCGCTGCGTGGCCTGCAACGCCTGCACCAAGATCTGCCCGGCCGAGGTCTCGGTGATGGACTACATCGCCGCCATCAAGCGGGGCGACCTGGACGAGGCGGCCGAGCTGTCCTTCGAGTGCATCCAGTGCGGGCTGTGCGCCAGCCGCTGCATGGGTGAGCTCCCGCAGTATCACATCGCCCAGATGGTGCGGCGCCTCGTGGGCGCCAAGCGCGTCCCGCGGGCCCAGCACAACACCGATCAGGTGCGGTTCATCACCGAGGGCCAGTACCAGGCCCTGATGGACAAGCTGGAAGCCGCCGACCACGACGAGTGGGTCGAGCTGTACAAGGAGCGCCAGTGGGAGCCCGGAGCCGAGACCGACGAGTGGCGGCCGGAGAGCCGCAAGGGGCTGCTCGACTACTAGCGGGCCAGCGCAACGCACCAAGAATGCAAAGAAGGTAGGAAGACATGCCCTATCCACAATATCTCAAGGACCTGATCGTCAAGTGCGAGGACAACCGCGCCAAGCACGTCGAACTCAAGAAGATCGACGATGACCTGCCTTTCCTGACCCTGGAGCAGCGGCAGGTCTATCTGGATAATTTCCATCCGGACTACAAGACCGGCCCGGACATCAAGCGCGAGATCCGCGTGGGTCCGTCCAAGGGGTACTCGATCTCGCCCGAGATCGTGGACCTGCTCGAGGCCAAGTCGCTGGTCGCCACCGACAAGTTCGATCTGACCCAGCCCGACTACGACGTGGACGTGCTGGTCATCGGCGGCGGCGGCGCGGGCTCGGCGGCATCGATCTACGCGGCCAACGCCGGCGCCAGCGTGCTGATGGTCACCAAGCTGCGTCACGGTGACGCCAACACGATGATGGCCGAGGGTGGCATCCAGGCCTGTGACAAGCCCGAGA
>CAZITQ010000218.1:2770-16440 GCA_964542165.1 uncultured Rickettsiales bacterium | reverse complement strand
GCAGATCTCGGGCGCCCCCGGGTAGACCAGGGGCTCGGCGTCGTTGCAGTCCCCCTCGCAATCCGTGAGGCCGTCGCCGTCGTTGTCCACGTTCTCGTCGGTGACCTCGTCGCAGTCGTTGTCCACCCCGTCGCAGATCTCGATCGCGGCGCTGAAGATCGACGCGTCGTAGTCGTCGCAGTCCCCGTCGCACTCGGACTCCCCGTCGCCGTCGTCGTCGACCAGCTCGTCGGTGCCCGGGTCGCAGTCGTTGTCGATTCCGTCGCACTCCTCGGGGGCGCCCGGATAGGTGTCGGCGTCCGTGTCGTCGCAGTCCCCGTCGCAGCCGCTCCAGCCGTCACCGTCCGCGTCGTTGGCATCCACGAAGGGATCGTTGTCGTCGCAGTCCCCGTCGCAGGTGCTCGACCCGTCGCCATCCACGTCGTCGATGTTCAGCGACGCGTCGCCGTCGTTGCAGTCGCCGTCGCAGGTGGAGGCGCCGTCTGCGTCGTTGTCGGCCAGGTTCATCGCGTAGTCGGTGTCGTCGCAGTCCCCGTCGCACATCGAGTACCCGTCGCCGTCGCCGTCGAAGGTCTCGTTGGTGGACGGGTTGCAGTCGTCGTCGATCCCGCCGTTGCAGACCTCGAGGGCGCCGGGGTTGACCGACGGATCGCCGTCGTCGCAGTCGGTGTTGTCCTGGCCGTAGCCCGGGGGCTGGTCGCAGGCGATCTGCGGGCTTCCCGGACTGCCGTAGCCGTCACCGTCCCCGTCCGGGTACCACCACAGGGCGTCCACGGCGTCGTCCTCGTCCGTGTCCCCGTCACAGTCGTCGTCGTAGCCGTTGCAGTACTCGGTCCCGTCCGGGTTGGCTGCGGGATCCCAGTCGTTGCAGTCGCCACCGCACAGGGTCCAGCCGTCGCCGTCGTTGTCGTACCCCTCGTCCACCACGCCGTCGCAGTTGTTGTCCAGCCCGTCGCAGGTCTCGAACATGCCGGGGTTCACCCCCGCGTCCGTGTCGTCGCAGTCGCTGTCGAGCAGTGCGTCGAAGGGGTAGACCGGGGCGCAGAGGCAGGCGCCCGTACCGGTCACGCCGTACCCGTCGCTGTCCTCGTCGTAGTAGTAGGTGCTGCAGCCGTCGGCGTCCTGCTCGTCCACGTCCAGGTCGCAGTCGTCGTCGAAGCCGTTGCAGACCTCGGGCATGCCCGGGTGGGCGTTGGGGTCCCCGTCGTCGCAGTCGCCCTGGCAGGTCGTCCAGCCGTCTGCGTCCAGGTCGAAGCCCTCGTCCGACAGGCCGTCGCAGTTGTTGTCCAGCCCGTCGCAGATCTCAGGCGCGCCCGGGTTCACGGCCGCGTTGCCGTCGTCGCAGTCGTCCCCCGAACAGGAGACGTTGTAGTAGCCGTCCCCGTCCGCGTCGTCGCAGCAGATGGGATTCAGGTCGTTGGGGGTCCCCAGGTCGCCGGCACCGTAGGGATCGCGGCCGGCGCACCAGTAGGCGCCGTCGTTGTTGGTTCCGGTGTCGTACCCGGAGGGATCCAGGGACAGGGTCATGCCGGTGGGGTCGGGGAAGCTGACGTCGTCGTACTCGACCCGGTCCAGCTCCGCACCGGCGTGGGTGATGATCACCTCGTCGTCGGCGTTGTCCAGCTGGAAGTTGGTGTACACGAAGGCGGCGTCCACGCCCCCGTTGTTGGCCGGATCGCCGTTGCGGGCGAAGACCACGTGGGTCGCCGGCGGCACCCATACGTCCACGTCGATCTCGAAGGAGTTCGTGCCGTTGTCCGACCCCTCCAGACCGATCAGATTCATGTCGTAGGCGGTGTTGTTGTAGACCTCGAACCACTCGCCCAGGGTGTCCCCGACCAGGGCCGGGTCCTTCATGATCTCGGTGATGATCAGGGCGTTGCCGGGCAGGACACCGTCGTCGTAGATGCCGTCGCAGTCGTTGTCCAGCCCGTCGTACCACTCGGTGAGTCCCGGGTGGACGTTGGCGTCGAAGTCGTCGCAGTCCTCGGTGGCGCCGTTGGGGCAGCCGCTGGTGTCGGAGATCGGGTTGCCGTAGCCGTCCCCGTCAAAGTCGGTGCAGGTGTCGCACTCGTCGCCGATCCCGTCGGCGTCGGTGTCCACCTGGAAGGGGTTGAAGTCGCCGGAGCAGTTGTCGGCACAGTCGCCGAGCCCGTCGCCGTCCACGTCCCACCCGCTGTACCCGAGCAGGTAGCTCAGGGTCGCGGGCACCATCCCGTAGAAGTCCCAGCCGTTGCCCTCGGCGAGCTCGAAGCCCAGGGTCCCACCGATCATCGTGCCCTGTCCCGCCTGGACCTCCCACAGGGACGCCTCGCCGTTGGCCTGCTGACTGGTGATGACCACCGCGTCGTTGGGCAGGCCGGTGGCGTACCCCTCGGAGGTGTTGATGTAGGGTCCGATGGGTCCGACCAGGCCCGCGAGCACGGGGTGGTCCGAGGCCTCCACGTTGTCCGTGTCACTCCCGTTGGGCCCGAAGGTGCCGCCGAAGGGCGGATCCGGGTAGGGGTTGGTGCCCTGCTCGGAGCCGGCCCCGAAGTACAGTCGCCCGCCCGCTTCGACGTAGGACTCGAACTGGGGCTGGTTGGTGTTGATGTTCTGGTGGAAGGTGGCGTCCTGGAGCCCGCTGACGATGACGAGGTCGTATTCGTCCAGGTTCACGAAGGGGATCTCGTTGGAGAAGATCTCGTCGTAGAAGGTCCCGGTGGCGTCCAGCTGGTCCTGCCAGGCGCTGAGGCCGTTGGGCAGCGCGTCCTGGATCAACAGCACCCGGGGCGAGCAGTGGTCGACCTGTGCCGTGGGCTGGTAGGCCTCGTCGGCCGGGAACCACCCCGCCGGGGTGTAGTTGTCGTTACTGCCCGGGTAGTGAGGCGGATTGCCCTGCTGACTGGCATCGGCCCAGTACCACGAGATGTTGGCCGGTCCGGATGCCACCGAGGACTCGACCTCGGCGCAGTACGTGGTCCAGCAGTGGTCCAGGAAGCCCTGGTTCCGCTGGTGGGTGATCTGGACCTCCCAGGTGTTGCCCGCGTGCCAGGCCCACGAAAACGAGCCCCAGGTCGAGGACGGCTCGTCACACTGGGCGGGTCCGGCGTCGTACACGTTGTGCACGAACCAGTCGTCCGGGAAGCGTAGCCACAGGTACTGGACCAGCTCACCATCGTCGGTGAACGAGTGTGCGTCGAAGCAAAACGTCTGGACCTGCCCCTCGACGTAGCAGTCGCCACAATCGTGCTCGACGTACGAGCCGCTCAGGCTGGCGGAAGCCGGCCCGGCGATCATCACAGCGAGCGCCAGGGCGACAGCGCCCAGCCCGCGAGAACGCGCGAGTTCCATGCACGTCACCACCATTCTCCTCAACACGCCACCGTCCGTGTCGCCATGTCGATCCATGAGGGCTGCTCCACTCCTCCGTCGCTCGTCGCGACTTTCCGGACCGCGCCGTCATGCGGCCTCAGGGCCGCGATATCGGCGCCCTCCGCGCCCGGGGTACACCGTGTCAGCCGACAGGTTACCACCAGCGGTGACCACGAACCAACGCGGACGCGCTGCACGGCAACAACGCGTGGGCCCCCGGGCATGTCCGCGCCCGAGGCTGGGAATTCGCGCAGGGTCACACTACTATGGCGGCGCCGTTGAGCCCCTGGACGATGGAGATCCCCATGCGAGCCACGCCCCGGTCGTTCCCCGCCATCCCCCTGTTCCTGGTCGCCGCGGCGGTCGCAGGGCCCGGTTGCGATGGGTCCGGCAAGAAACTCGACGAGGCCAGGGCCCTGGAAGCCAGCGGCGACCTGGTCGGTGCCATCGCCGCGTTCGAGGCTGTGGAGGAGGCCCATCCCCACGGCCGGAGCGCGGACGCGGCCCGGGAGGCAGCCCAGGTCGCGCGCCAGTCCCTGGCCGAGGCAGCGCTGGCGGACGGCGCGCCGGGGTTCGACATCCCCGACACCTGCGAGATGGGCGAGATCCTCTCGGTCGGGCCCGCGTCCGCCGGGGCCCGGGTGGAGATCTCCCTGAACTGCGCGGACATGAAGGCCAGCACGGCCGGTCGCGTCATCGGCTCCGACAAGGTCTGGGATCTCGAGCCGATCAGCGGTGTGCTCGAGCAGGAGGGGTACTGCGTCTTCCTCAGCCACGGGAACCCCCTGGGCGACTGGGCGCTCCAGGTGCCGGCTGACGAGTGCCACGCGCAGCAGCAGCTCCGTCAGGGAACCCTGGACCGGCTGGGTCAAGGCGACGGCGCCGCGAGCTTCGAGTGCGACTGCCGGCTCGGCGAGGCGCGCTTCGAGGTCCCCAGAGGCAAGCCAGGCTGGCGCAAGCCTCCGATGGTCTACACCGACGAAGATGGCAAGTTCGTCGATCCGCCTCTGTAGCCCCTGTTTCCCAACGTCCTTCGTCCTCGGTCCACGTCACGGTTGCGGGTCGTCCAGGTCGACGTTAAGAATACAAGTGGGTCAGTTGTGTCCCGACGGCGGAAAGAGCGGGACCTGGGAACACCGTGTCGGACATCGAGGAACTCGCCCGGAATCGGGTCTTCCGCGGGGTGTCGAAGCGCGATCTGCGCGAGCTGCTCGCAGCCGCGTCCATCGCCCGCTTCCGCCCCGACGAGGCCGTGCTGCGCGAGGGGGATCCCGCGGACAGCGCGCTGCTGCTGATCTCGGGCCGTCTGCGGGCGTCGGTCCGCGCCGGTCACAGGGTGCGCAAGCTCGGTAGCATCCGTCCCGGTGAAGTGATCGGCGAGTCGACGCTGTTCTCGGGCGATGCGCGGCGCAACGCCACGGTCACCGCGGTGGAGGCTTCGCGCTGCATGGAGATCAGCCGCGATCTGCTGCTCCAACACCCCACGAACGCCGGCATCGTCGCCATCGAGAAGCACCTGCTGCGGGTCATGTCGCGCCGGATCCGCCGGACCCACAAGGCCATCCGCGAGGCCTGGCACGGAACCCAGCGGGACGAGGACAGCGGCAAGCCCGCGCCCACGCTGCGGGACCGCCTGCGGGGCCTGTTCCGGGAGCCGATGTGATGGACCGGCGACAGCTCGAACAGGCCGCCGTGGCCCTGCTCCGCCACCACCGGTTCGCCGGCGCCGACGCGGGCGCGCTGGCGGACCTCCTGGCCCGCGGGACCGCCTTCGAGCAGCCGGGTGGGACGGTGCTCTGCCGGGAGGGCGAACCCGCCGACACCCTGTTCTTCCTGCTGTCCGGCCGGGTCCAGGTGCTCGTCGACGACGCCCGGGGAGAACAACGGGAGCTGGCCGTGATCGAGGCCCCGGCCATCTTCGGACACGTGGGGGTGGCCGATCGGAGCACCCGCAGCAGCACCTGCGCGGTGATGCAACGGGCCTCCATCGTCGCCCTGGACGCCTCCACCTACCGCGCAATCCTGGACCAGCCGTCCCGGACGGGGACGGCCATGCGACGCATCCTCCTGTCGGGCCTGGTGCAACAGCAGTCCACCGGCAACGCCAAGCTGCGCACGTTGATGTCCGGGATTCGCAAACGCGAGGAGCGGCGCCGGACCCGGCGGCCCACGCCGTCTCGGCCCGCACCCCAGGTCACGGATCCGGGTAAGCTCGTGGGCCAGGAGACCGAGGTCGACCTGATGGACCTGGCGGGCGTCGAGGCCGGCTGGCAAGTGGATTCCGAGGGCATGGAGGATCTCAAGCTCGCCGAGGACGAGGAGATGCGTCGATCGCGGCTGCGCCGGCGCCGCTGAGGGGACCCCCGCCGGGCATTGGGGACGCGACGACGACGACGGGGAGGATTGCGATGACCGAGCTGGACGTCCTGGCCGCTCTGGACGTGTTCGCGGGTGTGCCACGGGCCGACCTGCACCGTCTGGCCACCCTGGCCCCACCCACGCACTTCCCGGCCGGCGCCCCCCTCTTCCAGGAGGGGGAGGAGGCCGACATGTCGCTGCTGCTGGTAGAGGGGCGGGTGGAGGCCTCCATCGGCAAGGGGAAGAAGGCGCGAGTCATCGGCAGCGCAGGTCCCGGGGAGATCGTGGGCGAACAGGGTCTGCTGGGGGTCGGCGCTCGTCGCAACGCGACCGTCAGGACCCTCGACCCCTGCCAGTGCATGACCCTCACCCCAGACCTCCTACGACAGGCCCGGGACAACGCGGCGTTGGTGGCCCTGGAGCACAAGCTCCTGGTCACCCTGGCCTCCCGGATCCGCCATTCCAACGCCGTGGTCCAGGAGGCGTGGCGGGATCGCCGCAAGACGGGTCCGGGGCAGAAGACGTCGATCCGCGATCGGCTGCGGGGACTGTGGGGGCGGCGATGACGCGCGACGACCGACTGAGGCTGTGTGCTGCGGAGCTGGTGTCGAGGCACATGTACCCGGGGGCGGATCCCGCGGACGTCGAGGCCCTGCTCGCCCGTGGGCACCGCGCCCGGCTGGCGGCGGGCACCCAGCTCTGCCGCGAGGGCTCCCCCGGAGACACCATGTTCGTCGTGCTCCACGGTCGCGTGCAGGTCCTGCTCCACGACGACGACGGCGGTTCGAGGCAGCTGGCCGTGGTCGAGGCCCCGGCCCTCATGGGCCACGTCACCCTGGTGGATCGGTCGCCGCGCAGCGCCACCTGCGTGGCCTTGGACGAGGTGGACGCGATCACCCTCGACGGCGCGACCTACGACGCCGCGGTCCGGGAGACCTCGGCCATCGGCTCTTCGTTGCGCCGCCTGCTCATCGCGAGCCTGGTCACGCAGCTGAGCAGCGGCAACGCGCGCATCCGTGCGGTGATCGAGGGCAAGGACGACCAGCCTCGCGCCCGCGGGCGCAGGGAGGCGGCCTCGCGGGTGAACGAGGCACCCAAGCCCCGCCCATCGGCTCGCCCGGCGCCGACCTCGCCCGCGACGAAGGCGCCCTCCAGGCCACCTCCCCGTCCGGCCGCGGTCCAGCTCCCGGCGACGCGGACGGGCCGCGGTGGCTCCGAGGAGGAGGAACTCCTCAAGATTGCCGGGCTGCTCTCGGGGTGGGAGATCGACACCCGGGGCCTGGACCGGATGAAGGTGGTCCGGGACGAGGCCTCCAAGCGGCGCAAGCATCACCGTTCGTACTGAACCCCGGTCACTCCGGGCAGGCGCCCGGGTCGGGTCCGGGGCACTCGCCTCCCGCGTCGGCGTCCACCACGGGTACGCCCCCGATCGTGGGGGTGTTGTCGGCCACGAAGTCCGCCTCCCAGTCCGGATCCGGATCCGCGTGACAGAGACAAACGTCGCCCACGGTGGAACCGAACGTCACGCCGGTCGCCTCCAGATCGCTGATGCCCACGAGGCTGATCCCGCACCTCGACGCGTCCTGGATGGCGCCGCCCGTCAGGGTCACCGAGCTGTCCCCCACGAGCACCCCGTCGCCGCCGAGCCCACCGGCTCCGGCGGTGACACCGGCGATCTCGACATCCACGAGCTGTAGATCCGCGAGGCATCGCCCGAGCACCGCCGCTCCGGTCTGGTTCTCCAGGCGCGAGGTCTCGACGGTGGCGCTCATGTCGTACAGCCGCAGCCCGGGCCCCATGTCGTCGGCTCCGGGCTCGACCGCCCCGATCTCCAGGGAGCTGGCGACCAGATTGCCCCCGTCACCCCACAGCCCGGTCGCGCACGCGCCGCTGATCTCCACGTCATCGAGGACGCTGGAACAGTCGGTGAGCGCCATGCCGGTCCCCGCGTACCCGACGCCACAGGAGCTGGCCTCGATCACGTCCACTGCGGCGAGGTCCACCGTGGCTTCGCGGGCCACCAGCCCCGCCTCGGCGAAGGCCTCGATCCGCACGCCATCCAGGTGGAGTTCGGGGTGGATCCCGTTGTCCGATCCCGGGCCCACCTCCACCCCCCGCCCCCAGGTCCCGTCCGCGTCCAGGGCGGTGTCGGCGACGGTCACGTCGCTCGCGTCCAGGATCGACCCGATGACCCACAGGCCGACCCCCGCGTTGCCGGACACCTCCACGTCGTCGAGGACCGCCTGGGCCCCGCCGGCGAGCTGGAAGCCCCCCGAGTTGTCGCCCAGATCCCCCGGTCCGTTGTCGGCGATCCGGACGTCGTTCAACGCCACCTCTCCCCCGTCCACGAAGCCACCGAAGCGCGAATTCCCGCTCAGGCTCACCCGCTCCATGGTCACCCGCGCCACGTCGCTGGCCCACACGCCGAACTCGGTGGAGCGGCAGGTGAGGTCCTGCAGGTGGAGCGACGCGGCCTCCTGGATCGACACCCCGACGGACTCGCCCTCGATGAAGACGTCGCCCTCGCCGTAGCCGTAGATCGCCAGATCGGAGTCGCTCACGACGTTGCCCACGTAGGTCCCGGGCGCCGCGATCACACTCCCCGGGCCCTCCAGGCGGAGCACGGCGAGCCAGATCTCGTTGACGGGGTCGGTGCAGATGCCGGTGGCTGCGTCCGAGCCGTACTCCGCGTCCACGTACATCACGTGGCCGTCCACCTCCACGTCCGGGTAGCGGCCCTCGGGGCAGGGGGAGTCGTAACATCCCCCGGTCAGACAGAGGACGGGGACCAGGAGCAAGGCGCTAGCGTATTTCATGGCGTTCACCCTAAGTCAGCGGCCCCCGCGTGCAAGGACCGACTCCCCATAGTATCGGTCGCGCGCGCCGTTCTTGACACGGGGCAATCCGTCGGACCAAATGACCGGCACGCGGACCGGGCCTCTCCGGTTGCAGCGGGGTGGGCGGGAGCGATTCAACCCGAGCCCTTCGGGTCGTCGCTCTTCGTCGTCGACCCGGGCAAGGAGAGGCCATGACCGTCACCCTCACCGGCTCCGATCTCACCGTCGACCGCGTCGCCCGGGTCGCCCGCTTCGGCGAGGCGGTGGAGTTCCATCCGGACGTCAAACCCCGCATCGAGCACTGCCGCGGATTCCTGGAGAAGCGGATCGTGGCGGGCGAGATCATGTACGGGGTCAACACGGGCATCGGCGAGTTCTCCGAGGTGGTCCTCGACGACGATCAGGTCAAGCAGTTCCAGAAGTACCTGATCTACAACCACGCGGCGGGCATCGGCGAGCCGGCTCCCGTCGAGCACGTTCGGGCGGCCATGGTGTCCCGGGTCAACGTGCTGTCCAAGGGCTACTCGGGCTGCCGCTACGTGGTGCCGGCGACCTACGTGGAGATGCTCAACAAGGGCGTGACCCCGGTGGTCTGCGAGAAGGGCAGCGTGGGCGCCTGTGGCGACCTGGCGCCCATGGCCCAGCTCTGTCTGGCGGCGATGGGACGCAGCGAGGCGTTCTACCAGGGCCAGCGCATGCCCAGCGACCAGGCCATGGCCGCCGCGGGAATCCCGGTCCTGGAGCTGCAGGCCCGCGACGGGTTGGCGGCGATCAACGGCAGCAACCTGATCGCGGGCATGGCGGCGCTGGAGATCTACGACACCGAGCGCTGGCTCAAGCAGGCGGAGATCGCCACCGCCATGACGCTCGAGGCGCTCATGGCCAACATGAAGCCCTACGACGGCCGCCTGCATCAGCTGCGGGGCTTCCAGGGCGCGGTCACGTCGGCGAGCAACATCCGCCGCTGCATCGAGGGTTCGGACCTGCTCGGCGGGGTCAAGACCAAGGTCCAGGACGCCTACAGCATGCGCAGCTCGCCGCAGGTGATCGGTGGAGCCCGGGACCAGCTCCGGTGGGCCCGCAGCCAGCTGGAGATCGAGCTCAACGGCGTGGGGGACAACCCGATCTTCCTGCCGGACGACGAGGTCGTGCTCACCGGGGCCAACTTCCAGGGCACCCCGATCAGCATGCCGCTGGACATGGTGGGCGCCGGGGTGGCGATGGTCAGCGTCCTGTCCGAGCGGCGGCTGAATCGCCTGCTGAACCCGGCGCTGTCCGTGGGTCTGCCGGCGTTCCTCACCGAGGGGGCGGGCATGTTCTCGGGTCACATGCTCAGCCAGTACACGGCCGGCATGTTGATCGTCGAGCAGCGGATCCTCTCCACCCCGGCCTGCACCCAGTCGATCCCCGCGGCCGCGGATCAGGAGGACTTCGTGTCCATGGGCATGAACACCGCCCTGAAGACCCGCCAGATCCTGGACAACGCCATGGGCGTGCTGGGGATCGAGTTCATCGCCGCAGCCCAGGCGCTGGACTTCCGCGACTACGACGCCGGCCTCGGCACCCGCGCCGCCCACGGGGCCGTGCGTAAGGTGGTCGAGCACCTGGACGAGGACCGGCCCCTCTTCCGCGATCACAACGCCATGCGCGATTCGGTGGAGCGGCTGGACGTGCTGAAGGCCGTCGAGGCCGAGATCGGCGAGCTGGACGCCTACTGACGGCGACGGATCGTCACCAGTCCCAGCAACAGGAGCAGCGCGAGCGGGGTGGCCGACAGGCCGCCACCGGACTGGCTGCACTTGCAGTCCCCCGGCGTGTCGTCGTCGTCATCGTCGTCGTCGTCGTCGTCGTCGTCGTCGTCCGCCGCGGAGTCGTCGTCGTCGCCCGTCGCACAGTCGGCGTCGTCCGCGTCGGCGTCCCCGTCGCAGTCGTTGTCCAGGCCGTCGTCGCAGATCTCGTCCGCGTCCGGGGACACGGTGGCCTCGTCGTCGTCGCAGTCCCCGTCGCAGCTGCTCACCCCATCCCCATCCGCGTCCAGGCCGTTCAGGGAGGGGTCGGTGTCGTCGCAGTCGGTCCCGCAGGTCGCGTCTCCGTCCCCGTCCGCATCCGCGTTGTTCATGTCCGGGTCCGTGTCGTCGCAATCCCCATCGCAGGGGGTCTCGCCGTCCCCGTCCAGGTCCTCGGGGTACTGGTTCGCGTCCCCGTCGTCGCAGTCCCCCTCGCAGGTCATCCAGCCGTCCGCGTCCGCGTCCTCCTCCTCCACCGGGAGCGAGCCGTCGCAGTCGTTGTCCAGCCCGTCACAGGATTCGGGGGCCCCGGGGAAGGAGTTGGCGTCGGTGTCGTCGCAGTCGAACTCGCAGGCGCTGATGCCGTCGCCGTCGCCGTCCACGTTCTCGTCCGTGCTCGCGTCGCAGTCGTTGTCGATGCCTCCGTCGCAGATGTCGAGCTCGCCGGGGTTGATGGCCGGGTTCGCGTCGTCGCAGTCGCCCGCGCAGGTGGACCAGCCGTCGGCGTCGTCGTCCAGGCAGCAGATCCCCGCCGGGTTGTCCGCGCCGGGCGTGCCGTAGTCGCCAGGGGCGCCGCCGAAGTCGTACGCCGCGTCCTCGGGGGTGACGCACCAGGCGAGGAGGTCGTCGTTGGCCACCGCGTCGTAGAAGTCCGGGTCCAGGTAGGCCGCGAAGCCGTCGCCGTAGGGCCAGTCCGGGTTGAACTCGATGCGGTCGATCTCGACGCCGTCGGCGGTGAGGATGATCGCGTCCGAGGAGTACGCCAGCATGTCGAAGGATTCGTAGACCCAGTCGACCAGCGGCAGGTTGCCGTTGACCGCCGGATCGTCGCTGGCGGCGAACACGGCGAATCCCCCCGCGGGCACGATCAGGTCAGCGGTGACCACGTCGAGATCGCCGGTCACGTCGCTCAGCTCCCACCCCAGCAGGTTGACGTCCATGGCCGAGACGTTCGCGACCTCGAACCACTCGCCGGCGTCGTTGCTGACGTTGGCCGGATCGTTCATGAACTCGGTGATCACCACGTCGCCGGGGAGCAGGAAGTCCTCGTCTGCCACCCCGTCGCAGTCGTTGTCGAGCAGGTCCTGGAGCTCGGGATTGCCCGGGAAGAGATCCGGATCGTCCTCGTCGCAGTCCCCGTCACAGATGCTCGCCCCGTCCCCGTCGGTGTCTGCGGTCTCGTCGGTGGAGGGGTCGCAGTCGTTGTCCAGGGTGTCGCAGATCTCCTCGGCGCCCGGGTAGACGGCCGGCTCCAGATCATCACAGTCGTTGTCGCAGACGCCGACGCCGTCCCCGTCCTCGTCCGCCTCGTCGGCCCACAGCGCGCCGTCGCAGTCGTTGTCCATGTAGTCGCAGATCTCGGTGGCACCGGGGTATGTGGCGGCGTCGTCGTCGTCGCAGTCCCCGTCGCAGGAGCTGATCCCGTCCCCGTCCAGGTCGTCGAAGGAGGTGTCACTGAACCGGATCGCCATCTGATCGTGCAGGGGCGTGCTTCCCGCGCAGCTGTACGACAGCCCCTCGTCGGCCGAGGTCTGGATGCCCACGCTGGCGCTCTCGCCGAAGGAATACGCGGGATCGCCGGCATCCACGACCAGGTACTGGAACAGCACGTCGCTGCTGCCCTCGCTCAGCACCACCTCGAAGGTGAAGTAGGCCTGGGATCCGTAGTGGGGGATGTCCTGGTACTGGATCACCAGCTGCCGGTCCGGGGCGGTCCCGATGACCTCCCAGTACACCCCGCCGGCCGCTCCGTCCCCGGGGTTCAGGTCATCCCAGAACGGTGCCAGCAGGGCGTCGCCGCCGCTGGTGTTGTCACCGGGGATGCAGGGGTTGCTGTACATCAACCCCTCGTTGGCGCCGATGACCACGGCGCCGTTGGCGCCGACGGTGAGCTCGTCCACCAGGGCGCCGTAGAACTCGAAGTCGAAGGGGATCGCGATCGTCGCCTCCGCCTCGTCGGTCAACTCCAGGTCGGTGCCCGTGCCGCTGATGTCGACCCAGTTGAACACCGGTCCCGAAGGATCGTCCGAGTCCACGGCCGTGTAGGACCGCAGGCCCTCGTCCACCCCGCCGTCGCAGTCGTTGTCCACGCCGTCGCAGACCTCGGCCGCCCCGGGGAGGACCGCCGCGTCGCCGTCGTCGCAGTCCCCGTCGCAGGTGGAGACCCCGTCGCCGTCGTCATCCGTGCAGTCCTGCCAGAAGCGGATCGCGTAGTCCGAGAGCAGCGACGGGGCGTCGCACGTCACCTCGAGTCCGGTGGCCGCGTCTCCCTGGACACCCACGGTGGCGCTCGCGCCGAGTCCGTAGGTCGGGTCGACCTCGTCGAGGGTCCCGTAGCGGATCTCGATCTCGTCGAGCCCCTCGAACAGGATGATCTGGACGTCGAAGTAGGCCGTCGTGTTCCAGTGGGGCACGTTGACGAACGAGACCACGAACCGCTGGTTCCCGGGCTGGCCGAGGGTGGTGTAGTACACGCCGATGGCCCCCGTGCCCTGGGGATCTAGATCGTCCCACAGCGCGGCGATGAAGGCCTCGTCACCGGTATAGTTGGTGTAGGGCATGCACGCGTTGGTGAAGGTGATGCTCGACGTGGACCCCATCAGGAGCACGCCGTCGTCGTCCAGGGTCACCTCGTCGTAGGGGACACCGTAGAAGTTGAAGGTGAACGGCAGCGGCACCGTGAGGGTGTCCCCGTCGCCGAGGTTGGCGTCCGTGCCGAAACCGACGATGTCGATCCAGTTGGGCGTCGGACCGTTGGGTTCGTCCGAGTCCGCGAACACGTAGCCTGCGCCGTCGGGACCGCCGGTGAGGGCGGCGCCCGTGGAGGGCAGGGCGAGGGCGAGGACGAGGGAAAGGGCGGCCAACGGGCCGGCGTACCAGGTGTCTCGGTGCATCATGGGGCTCCCCCGGAGCGGATGGTTTGCGGGGCGTTGTTGCAAGTCGGCGGGACTCTGTCAAGTGGGTCCGACTCACGGGTGGGGTAGACTGCCCGGGACGGGAGGGATGGATGAAGCTGCGAATCCCCTCGGCGGTCCTGTTCGCGGCCTGGTTCGGCTGGATCGCCGGCTGTACCCCGGCGGGCCACGACGACGACAGCAGCGAACCGCCCGGGGAC
>CAZITQ010000218.1:0-2760 GCA_964542165.1 uncultured Rickettsiales bacterium | reverse complement strand
CCACCCACCCCCCCCGCCGGGGGCCGCCGCCGCGGCCGCCGCCGCCGCCGGGGACGACGACACGGGCGACGACGACGACACCGGCGACGATGACACGGGCGCGACGGAGCACGACTACGTCTGCACCGCCGTCGGGGCCGGCTACTCGGACGGCTTCTTCGCCCTGCGAGATTTCGGCGGCAAGCTCTACGCGGGCCAGTTCGGATACGGTCACGAGGCCCAGTCAATGATCTATCGCTACCCCCCCTGGGAGCTGGTCCAGCCGGGCCTGACGGGCATCAGCGAGTCGGTGTGCGCCCTGCTCGAGTTCGAGGGCCAGCTCTACGCCAACACCGAGAGCAGCGGCGATATCTTCCGCTCGGCCGACGGGACGAACTGGGAGCGGGTGGTCGACGGCGGGAGCGGCACCATCGGCTGCGGGCTGGAGGTCTTCGGCGGGCAGCTCTACGCGGTCAACTACGCCAACCAGGCCGAGGAGCACGGCAGGGTGCTCCGCTCGGCCGACGGCACGAGCTGGGAGACGGTCTACGACAGCGGGAGCACGCCGCTGTACATCCGCGAGATCGTGGCCCACGACGGGATCATCCACGCCCTCGCCGTGAACGCCGACACCCTCCAGGGCTACCGGCTGTCGTCGAGCGACGGCAGCTCCTGGACCCCCGTGGAGACTCCTTCGCGCTTCTTCCGCGGCTACTCCTGGCAGGGGTACCTGTGGATCGCCAGCACGGACCGCACCTCCAACGGCGTCCCGGGCATCTGGCGCTTCGACGGGACGAACGCTGTGCAGGTCCACCACGAGTCCAAGCACTACGTGACCGAGCTGACCGAGTTCGACGGGGCCCTGTTCGCCGGGACGTCGGACGGCTGGAAGGACGACGTGGGCACCTCGTCGCTGCTCATGTCCCGGGACGGGGAGGACTGGGAGACGGTCTGCGAGTTCCCCGAACTGGCGGCCTGGTCCATCGCCACCGCCGGCGACCATCTCTACGTGGGCACCTGGCAGTACGGCGACGGCGGCCAGGTCTACGAGGTGGAGATCGTCGAGGTCCCGTCGGACGACGACGACGATGACGATGACGACGACACCGGGACCGGCGCCGACTGTTCGGCCATCTCCGCCGCCAACCCGGCCTGGGAGGTCTGCGAGAGGGGTCGGGGGTTCTGCGCCGGCGTGTTCACCGACGGCGCCGGGTGCGCGGCCTACTGCGCGCCGGCGGGCCTGACCTGCACCGCCCGCTACGGCGGCGAGCCCGGCTGCATCAAGGAGCCCGAGAACATCTGGGACTGCCACGCGGACAACGGCCACCAGTCCGACTGGTGCGAGTGCGGGTAGGCGACGGTCGATCTACACTCCCGCCCCATGCCACAGCACGTCGTCGGACTCTCTCGCTACGCCGAACCCCGGAGCTCGGTCCGCCAGGTGCTGGATCTGGCCGGCGGGCTGGATCGGATCCGTGCCTCGGATCGGGTCTTCGTCAAGCCCAACCTGGTGTTCTGGACCCGCAAGGTCCCCTTCCCCCGCTGGGGCTGCCTGACCACCTCTCGGGTGGTCCACGACGTGGTGGCGCTGCTGGCCGAGCACGGCGTCCGCGAGATCGTCATCGGCGAGGGCACGGTGATGTTCGATCCCAGGGACCACGAGACCCAGCTGCACGCCTTCGAGGCGCTGGGGTACCGGGAGCTGGAGCGGCGCTTCGGCGTGCGCCTGGTGCCCGTCCTGCAACGGCATTTCGACAAGGTCGACCTGGGAGACGGGCTCCACGCGCGGATCAACCGCGACTCCCTCGAGGCCGACGTGCTGGTCGACCTGCCGGTGCTCAAGACCCACGCCCAGGCCGTGGTCAGCCTCGGCATCAAGAACCTCAAGGGCCTGCTCAACCTCACGGGGCGGCGGGACTTCCACCGAACGGAACCCGGGGCGGATCTGCACGACCGGGTGGCCCGGCTGGCCGACGTCTTCCCGTCGGTGCTCACCCTGATCGACGGCATCTACTCCCTCGAGCGGGGCCCCGGTCCGGACGGCAAGGCCCACCGCAGCGACGTCCTGGCGGCGTCGTGGGATCCCCTGTCGGCGGACATGGTGGGGGCGAAGGTGCTGGGTTTCGATCCCGAGCAGGTCCCCCATCTGGTCCGGGTGGCCGGTCGCCACGGACGTCCCCTCGACCTGTCCGACGTGGAGGTCCGCGGCGAGCGGATCGAGGACCTGGCGCGCCCCCACCAGCACGAGTTCGCCTACGACCACGAGGCCCAGCTCCCCGCCCCCATGGCCCGCATGGGCCTGACGGGTCTCACCTTCCCCAAGGTGGATCTGAGCCTGTGCACCTACTGCTCGCTGGTGGTCAGCCCGATGCTGGGCTCCATCGCGTTTGCCTGGAAGGGGAGAGCCTGGGAGGACGTGGAGGTGCTGACGGGCAAGGCCCACCGGGCGACGCCGGGCAAGAACACCGTGCTCCTGGGCAAATGCCTCGTCCGCGCTCACCGGGACCACCCGGACTTCGACCACATGCTGGCCATCGACGGCTGCCCCCCCAACCCCGAGGCCATCATCGACGCCCTCCATGAAGCCGGCGTCCCGATCGACCCCACCATCCTGCGACACCTCGACCAGGCCGTCGCATTCCACCTCCGTCGCTATCGAAACAAGCCCGAATTCGACGATGCGTTTTTCCGGGTGGAGTGAGCGGGGAAGGAGAGGATCTCTCGCAGAGGCGCAGAGGAGCGCGGAGGCACGGAGGGGAAGAGGGAGGACGGAGACGGGGG
>CAZITQ010000217.1:0-16565 GCA_964542165.1 uncultured Rickettsiales bacterium | reverse complement strand
GGCGCCCCCCCGGGTGGTCTTTCGCCCCCCCCGGGGGCGTTTACCCCCCCTTATTGACCCCCCGGCGACTCCCCCTGGCCCCCCGGCTCTGCGGCGGACTACCACGAGATCGCTTGCCCAGAAAAGAGGGAATTCGGACACGCCCCCGTCGTCAGGGGGTCTTGCGGACTCCCTGGACTTCGGCGCCCGGGAGGCGCTCTCGGGCCAGGTCGACGGCGAGCAGATAGGCTTCTTCGGCCTCGGCGTCCCGGCCGAGCTTCTTGAGCACGTTGGCCAGCAGCATCGTGCAGTCGGGGTGCTCGGGGTCGATGTCGAGGCAGGTGCGGACCGTGGCGAGGCAGGCCTCGTACTCGTGGTCGTTGAACTGGGCCTGGCCGTAGGCCCGGTGCATGTCCGGTGCCGCCGAATCGGCCGTCAACGCCATCGAGGCGTACTCGAGCACGTCCTCGTTGCGGCCCAGCTGACTCATGGTCAACACGGCAGCGAACAGGGCCTCGAGGTGCTCGGGGTAGGCGCTGTGCTCGGCCAGGTAGTGGGACAGGGCGAGCTCCAGGTCACCGTCCATGGTGGCGACGATGCCGGCGGCCGAGTGGGCCCAGGGGGGGGTGCCGCCGTGGGCGAGGGCCGCTTCGATGTGCGGCCGGGCCTCGTCTACCCGTCCCAGCGCGGTGAGGGCGGCACCGCGGTACCCGGACACCGAGGGCATGTCGGGCATGGCGGCGTCGGCCCGATCGGCGGCCGAGATGACCTGGTCGTAGCGCCGGCTCTCGAACAACACCTGCAGCAACAGCCCCCAGGTGCGGGCCTGCTGGTCGTCGACGACCAGTGCCTGCTCCACCGCGGTCACGGCCTCGTCGGTCTTGCCGGTCATGGCCAGGGCCGTGGCCCGCAGCTCCAGGATCCGCGTGGAACCGGGGGACAGCCGATCCGCGGCGTCGATCTGCTCCATCGCCTTGTCCACGTCCCCGGTACGCATCTGCACCTGAGCCAGGGTCAACCGCGGATCGACGAGCTCGGGCTCCTCCTCGACCACCTTGGACAGCAGCTGGCGGGCCTTGGAGTACTTGTTCTCGTGCATCGCGGCCCGGGCCAGGGCGAAGCGCCCCAGCAGGTCGGTCTTGTCCTTGGGGTCCGGGAGCGTGGCGTTCTCGTCCACCTGCACGCGCTCGGCCACGTAGCCCAGGGCCTCCAGGCGGCGCGCGGTCTCCGGATCGATCTCGGCCGCGGCGCTGCCGGCTTCCACGGACGGGCGGGCGTCCAGCAGCCCGGCGAGCCGGTGGGCGTCCACCCCCCGTTCCTCGATCAGGTCGTGGGTCTCGGTGGGATCGGCCTCGATGTCGAACAGCTGGGGGCGGGTCGAGCCCACGTACTTGAGCGGCCAGTCCACCAGCATCTGCTGCTCGGACCAGCCGAAGTGGTAGCGAACGTAGAGGCTCTCACCGTAGAGGCTCCGCTGGGTCGGCTCCGTCCCCTGCAGCGCCGGTGAGATGTCCACCCCGTCGAAGGCGTCGGTGGCGTCCGCGGGCAGTCCCGCCACCGCCAGCAGCGTGGGCGCCACGTCGATCAGCCCGACGGGTTGCTCCACGACCTTCGGCTCCGTGCCACCGGCGGGCCGGAGGATGAAGGGGACGTGCATGGTGGCGTTGTAGACGAAGATCCCGTGCTGGTGCTCCTGGTGGGCGCCGAAGGACTCTCCGTGGTCGCCCACCACCAGGATCGCGGTGTTCTCGAGCTGCCCGCGCTCCTCCAGCCGGTCCAGGAGCAGGCCGATCTGGGCGTCCATGTAGGCGATCTCCCCCAGGTAGGGGCGCTTGGCGTACTCCTCGTCGTAGGGCGGGGGTGGCGCGTAGGGGTGGTGGGGATCGAAGAGGTGCAGCCAGGCGAAGAACGGCCGCTCCCGGTCCCGGGCCAGCCAGCCGTCCAGGTCGGCGACCGCCGCCTCCGCCCGTCGCTCGGACTGCCAGATGTTGCCCTTGACCTCGTAGTTCGCCGGGATGTGATCGAAGTACTCACCGAAGCCCTGGCCGAAGCCCCACTTGCGGTTGGTCACGTACGCCGACACGGACGCCGCCGTGTCGTACCCCGAGTCGAAGAAACGCTCGGCCAGGGTGACGGCCGCGTCCCCGAGGAAGTGGTCGCCGTTGTCCCGGATGCCGTGGCGATCCGGGTACTGGCCCGTGAGGATGGTCGCGTGGGACGGGATCGTCAGCGGGGTGTGGCAGAACGCGCGGCGGAACAGGGCCCCCTGGGCCGCGATGCGGTCCAGGTTGGGCGTGGCCTGCTGGGGATTGCCGTAGCAGCCCAGGCGGTCGGCGCGGGTGGTGTCGAGGGTGATCAGGAGTACGGAGGGACCCTCGGGCATCGGCCGCTCGGCGGCGGGGGTGGCCTCGCCGACCTCGCCCGCGGCCTCGGTGGCCTCGCCGCCGCCGTCCGACCCGCCCTTGCAGCCGGGGAGCCCCAGGAGGGCGATCATCGAGAGAATCATCAGGTGTCGCATGCGGCCCTCGCTCCTCGCCGCGCGCGCGGCGGGGCCGCAGAATACTCAGATCGAAGAAACACGACCAGGGTGATGTTGTTCCGCCCCGCCGGTGCGGGCCCCGCTAGGGAAACGCGGCGGCGGGGGCGAACTCGCTGGCGTACGTGCGCCGGTTGACCCAGCTCCAGAAATCCCTCAGGGCCTCGTCGTGGTCGTTGACCAGGGACTGATAGCTGGCCACCTCCAGGGACAGGGCTTCGGGGTAGAAGGTGGTGCCCGGGCCGCCGCCGGGGTTGCAATCGTCCGAGTAGATCAGGGGCAGTCCCTGGGGGTAGCGGAAGCTGTCCATGCCCGGCCCGAAGACGTGCCACGAGTCCACGTCGCCGCTGGTGCAGCGCGGCCGCGTGCCGAGCCAGGTCAGGTCGGTTCCGTCGGGTGGCGCCCAGGAGAAGGTCCAGGTCCCGGGCTCGGGCTCGAAGGTGTCCACCGGCTCGAGGAATTCGGGCAGCCGGATCCGGTCCCGGGTGGTGGGCGCCGAGATGACGCCGGTGGCGCGGGTGCCGTAGTCCACCCCGTCCTCCCACGCAAAGGCGAAGTGGCGGGTGGGCACGTCCTCGAACACGCCGTCCCGCGCCACCTCGCGGACGGGGATCCACATGCGCTCGTCCAGCTGCCCCCCCGTGTAGGTCCAGGTGGCGTCGTCATCGTCGTCGTCGTCCGTGGGGGGATCCCCCTCGGGAACGTAGGGGTGCTTGCCCGTGCCGAACCCGATGGCCACGAATCCCGCGTCCTCGTACTCGCGCCAGGACAGCACGAGCACCGGATCCGGGAAGTAGTAGCCGGGCGGCGGCGGCGCCAGGTCGACCCAGCTCTCCAGGGGGAGCTCGGTGGCCATCTCGAAGTCGATGTTCTCGAGGTCGGCGCCCGGCTCCACGTCGTAGATCTCGCTCACGCCGAAGCGGAGCCGCTCGATGTGCTGGGTCATGGTCGGGAACAGCGCGCCGGTGCCGTAGGTCTCCAGGTTCAGGGCCAGCTCCAGGGCGATGCCCAGGTCGTACACGCCACCGGCGGCGAACACGACCCGCTTGCCCGGCATGATGTCGCCCTCCCACCAGTCGGCGATGCCGTTGATCTGCACGTTCTCGGGGATGGTCCAGTTGAGCCCGAAGCCCTCGAGGCTGCGGTTGTTGCCCAGCAGATCCTTGGCGCCGATGGACAGGGGGTTGTTGGACACGGACGGGATCGCCATGGCGATGGCGAGGTCGCCGGTGTTCACGTCCTCGAACTGGACGCTCCCGGACATCTGCCCCTGACCGAATCCCTCGGCTCGGGGAAACAGCGGGAAACGCACCTGTCGCGGTGCCACCTCGGCGATGGAGCCGTACCGGTGCTCGTCCGAGCCCCAGGCGGTGACGGTCACCGGACCGCTGAAGGGACCCTCGAGAACCGCCGAGCCCTGCTCGTCGGTCTCACCCGTGGCCAGCAGCGGACCGTCCTGGGACACGGCCACGTTGGCCCCGGCGATGGCTTCGCCGGTGGTCAGGTCCACCACGGTGATCTCGATGCGGCCCGGCTCGACGATTTCCACCGTGGCCGCCTCCGCCGCCACCCCTTCCCAGGAGTACTCGATGAGCACCTCGCCGGTGGTCACCGGGATCAGATGGCCGTTGTCGTCGATGGTCGCCACGTCGGGATTGGTGCTGTTCCAGGTGCCACCGACCGTGTCGTAGAACCCCCCGTCGCGGGTGATCGCGTGGCCCTTGAGATCGAACTCGGTCGCCGTGTCGATCCGCACGACCGTCGGACGGATGCCCACCTCGACCACGTCGTCGGGATCCAGGGATTCGCCCGTCTCGGTGTTCCCGGGCTCGTCGGGCTCGGGGTCGGGTTTCTTGCACTGCAGCGCTACCAACAGCAGCGCGCCCAGTGCCAGCAGGATCCAGCGTCGAAACCGCATGCGACCTCCGTGTTCTATCCATAGTGTTTCTAGCACGATGCAGCGCTTTCGTCGCAAGGACCGTATGTGCCCGATCCGCAGCGAATCGCACGGATCCGTAGAACCGACTTGCAACTCGCCTCGCGCGCGCGTAGGAATGGCGGAACCGCATACGTCCCACTTCTGGAGACACCATTCATGGCCCAGTACTTCGACAAGGTCTTCGTCGCGAATCGCGGCGAGATCGCATGCCGTGCCCTCCGTGCCCTCCGCGAGCTGGGGATCCCGGCCGTGGTCGGATACTCCGACTGCGACCGCCTCTCCCTCGCCGTCCGCATGGCGGACGAAGCGTACCGGCTCGGCCCATCCCCCGCACCGTTGAGCTATCTGGACGCCGATCGGATCATCCAGATGGCCCGGGACACGGGCTGCGACGGCCTGTTCCCCGGGTACGGCTTCCTGGCCGAGAACGCCGACTTCGCCGACGCCTGCGAGGAGGCGGGCATCACCTTCATCGGCCCGTCCGGTGACGTGATCCGCAAGATGGGCGACAAGGCCGAGGCCCGCAGGACCCTGGCCGCGACCGGATTGCCCGTCACTCCCGGGATCGAAGACGTGGACGGACCCGAAGATATTCGGGCCTTCGCCGACAGGGTCGGGTACCCGGTGCTGATCAAGCCGGTCGCCGGCGGCGGCGGCAAGGGTATGTTCCGCATCGACGAGGAGTCCCAGATCGCCGAGTCCCTGGCCACCTCGCGATCCGTCGCGGCCAAGGCCTTCGGCAGCGACCGGGTCTACGTCGAGAAGCTGATCCTCAACCCCTGTCACATCGAATTCCAGTTCCTGGCCGACAAGCACGGCAACGCCCTGCACCTGGGCGAGCGCGAGTGCTCGGTGCAGCGCAATCACCAGAAGCTGCTGGAGGAGGCGCCGTCCACCAAGCTCACCGCGGAGCAGCGGGCCGAGATGGGGGCCAAGGTCGCCAAGGCGATGAGCGACATCGGCTACATCACCGCCGGCACCATGGAATTCCTCTACGACGCGCCGACCCAGAACCTCTACGTGATGGAGGTCAACACGCGGATCCAGGTGGAGCACACCGTGACCGAGATGGTCATCGGCGTGGATATCATCCGCAAGATGATCCGTGCCGCCGCCGGCCTGGATCTGGGGCTTCGGCAGGACGACTTCAAGTTCGACAGGCACGCGATCCAGTGCCGGATCAACGCCGAGGACCCCAAGCAGGGTTTCGCCCCCAGCTTCGGCAAGATCACCGCCTTGCGGCAGGCCGTCGGCCAGTTCATCCGCAACGACTCGGGGGTCTACACCGGCTGGGAGGTGCCGTCGTACTACGACTCGCTGCTGGCCAAGATCTGCACCGTGGGTCGCGACCGAACGCTGGCCATCGAGCGGATGAAGCGGGCCCTGGACGAGTTCCACATCGAGGGCGTCAAGACCACGGTGCCGCTGCACCGGGCGATCATGGACCACCCCGAGTTCGTGGACTGCAGCTTCAACACCAGCTTCATCGACAAGCACCTGGACGGGTTGCTCGCGTACGAGGAGGGGGAGGGCATCTACGACATCGCCCGCGTCGCCGCCTTCGTCGCCGAGATCACGGCCCTGGGCCACAACCCCCACTGCGAGTGAGCGGAGGAAGACCATGCCCAGCCCCTTCGATCCCAATCGCTCCGCCCGTCAAAACCTGGCCGCCCTGCGACGCACGAAGAACAAGGTCTTCTTCGTCTCCACCGGGCCGCGGGACACCGGTCAGAGTGACTACAAGAACCGCCACACGTTCTACGATCTGATCCGCCTGGCGCCCCTCTACGAGGAGGCCGGTTACTTCGCGGTGGAGATGCACGGTGGCGCCCGGTTCCACCAGGATCTGATGCACAACAAGACCGATCCCTTCGGGGAGACCCGGGCCTGGAAGGCTGCGCTCCGGCACACCTTCACCCAGACCCTGATCCGGTCGACCAACGCGTTCGGCTACCGCGCCTACCCGCGCAACGTGCTCAAGCGGACGGTGGAGGCCTTCCTCCCCACCATCGACGTCTGGCGCTGCTTCGACTTCCTCAACCACGTGCCCAACATGGTGCCCGTGGGCGAGGCGGTGCTGGAGGGTGGCCGGATCTTCGAGCCGGCGATCTCGTACACGGAGTCCCGCGACACCACCGACGACTACTACCTCAAGGTCACCCGGGACATCGTCGAGGCCTTCGGCGGCCCCAAGAACTTCATCCTGGCCATCAAGGACATGGCCGGCGTGGGATCGCCGGCGCGGATCTACCGGCTCGTGGACAAGATGCTCCAGAAGTGGCCGGAGTTGATCATCGACTACCACCGCCACTCCACCGACGGCCTCGGTGTGCCGGCGGTGGTCGAGGCCGCCCGCGCGGGGGCCAAGCTGATCGACGTGACCGACGACGGCTTCTCCCGCTTCTACGGCCAGCCGCCGATCCAGGCGGTGGTGGCGTTGCTCAGGGAGCAGGGGATCAAGCCGGCCATCGAGATCAAGCAGGTGCGCAAGGCCACCGACCAGGTTCGGGGCTTCATCCGCCACTACGACAAGTACGAGTCCCCCTACCGCGGCTTCGCCTACGACGTGACCCAGCACCGCATGCCGGGTGGCGCCTTCCCGTCGTCCTTCGAGCAGGCGGAGAAGGGCGGCTTCCTGGACCTGATGCCCGCCATCCTCAAGGGCATGGCCCTGGGCAACAAGATCATCCAGTACTTCGACGTGACCCCGGGCTCCCAGATCAGCTGGACCACCTGGGCCGCGATCATGCAGCGCACCCACAAGGACGGGGGCGACGACGCGGTCAGCAGGCTGCTCAACGTGCTGGGACGGTTCGTCGATCGGGGACAGCGCTGGGCCCGCACGCCCGCCGAGGACCAGGAGCTGCTCCTGACGGTCTACGGCGGTGCCACGGACGATCTGAAGAACCTCCTGCTGGGCGCGTACGGTCCGCTCCCCTTCGGCTGGCCCGCCGAGTGGGTGTACCGGTCTGCCTTCGGCGAGAACTGGATGGACATCGTGGCCAGGCAGCGCAGCGAGGGATCCAAGGCGCTGCTGCTGGAGGACGAGGACATCGATACCAGTCTCGGCAGGCTCGAGACGGAGCTGGGGCGGATGCCCAGCGAGGAGGAGCTGATCCTCTACCTGGCCCATCCCCAGGCCACGGTGGACTTCGTCAAGTTCCGAGAGAAGTACGGCTACACCACCTGCCTGCCGACCCCGGTCTGGTTCAACGGACTGGGCAAGCACTGCAAGGCCATCGACCTCGAACTCCTCGGCAAGCCCCACCGGCTGGAGCTGATCTCGGTGGGCGCCACCGGCGAGGATGGAACGCGCCAGGTGGTGCTGTCGGTGAACAATCAGATGCAGGTGTTCTCGGTGGAGATGCCCGAGGCGGCCGCGTCGGGGCGCCAGGTCACCCGGATGGTGGAAGCCTCCAATCCGGGACACGTGGGCGCGCCGGTCAAGGGCAACCTGTGGCGCATCGGCAACCGCAAGAACGAACTGGCCGTGGGGGACCGGGTGAACGAGGGCGACGAGGTGGCGAACCTCGAGGTGATGAAGACCGAGAACGCCGTGTACGCGGGGTGCTCGGGCACGGTCACCGAGATCGTCGCCGACAAGAATGCCCAGGTGGACGTGGACCAGCTGCTGATCGTGATCGAACCCGCCGACCTGGACTCCGTCGACGACTCCGGGGCGTAGCCCTCCCGGGCCGCCGCCGTCCGGCGGCCTCTCACTCCCAGATCTCGACCACCTCCACCTCGCCCCGGCCGGCCGCGCGCCACGCCTGTCGAAGCAGCTCCTTGCCCCGGCCCTGGCGGGCGTAGAGAGCCTCGCAGGGACCCACGTGGGTGGCCCACGCTTCGGCGAAACGATCGGCGGTGCCGCGGTCGCCGCCGACCTCGGTGGGCACGGGCCACACGCCGCCGTCGGACTCGAGCAACAGGTAGCGGGGATAGCGGACCGGGCCCAGGAGCTCGGCCAGTGCCTCGGCGAAGCGCCGGGATTCCCCGGTGCCGCCCTCGATCCACCAGGTCTGCCCGTCCCGTTGCAGCGGCCCCTGGACCCGTCCGTTCTCCCGCAGAGCCGCGTCGAGGGCCTGGACGGCGGCGTGCCGGGGGTCCCGGCGGCGAAGCCGGGGCACGGCGACTCCCATCGAGGCCGTCAGCAGGGCCGCGGCGCCGAGCAGCACCGGAGGGGGAAGACCGGCCACGGCGGTCGCTGCGGCCAGGCCGACCCCCGCGCCCCCAAGGAGCAGGGCCGCCAGGCCACGTCGCCGTCGCCTGGGGACCTGGGCCGTGGCCCGCGCGCGGATCAGCTTGGCTGGATCCGGTCGCGCTCGGAGACGGCAGGGCTGCCTTGCCGTCGACCGCCCGTCGATTCGCCAGGTCCGTCGATCCCGGTACTCGGTGCCGACGGACCAGCGCTCCGTCATCGCCTCCTTCGCCTCGAGGCGCGCCTCCATCCGCGACCGGATGTCGGGGGCCTGGGCTGCCACCTCGGTCGCCGATCCGACCAGCGCCCGGTCGATCCGGTCGACACCGGCGCGGATCCGACCGCGGCCGTCGATGCCCAGGGTGTGGGCGTGGCGTCGGGCCATGGCGCGGAGCATCCGCTCGCCCCCGTCCACCCCGGGGAGGACCGGGAGGACCTCCCACAGGGAAGCCACCTTGCCCGGATCGGCGGGGTCGGGTCGCAGGGCCCGACCGCGGACCTGGTTCACCGTCACCGGAGCCACGATCCCGGTCAGGTCCACGACGCAGTTGACCGCTGGACAGTCCCAGCCCTCGCCCAGGAGGTGCCGCGTCCCCACCAGGCAGCGGGTGGCGCCCTCGGTGAGCATGCGGGTCGCCAGGCCCACCCGGTCCGCCGTGGACCAGGCGGAGACGTCCACCTCCCGGTGGTCGCCGCGGGCGTGCCAGGGCAGGTCGGGCAGGCGGTCCTTGACCCGCGGCCACAGGTCGTCGTCGACCCAGAACGCCTTCCCGGTCACCAGGATCGGATCGAGGGCGTCGGTACCCTCGTGGCCCACCAGGGCCCGGAGCACCTGACGGGCGGAGAGGCGGTTGCCCTCCACGTCCCGGTCCGTGAGGACCAGCGCCCTGAGCCAGTCCGTGCGGACCCGGGCCTCGAGGGTCAGCACGTCCAGCAGGCCGCGCACCCGGGAGCGGCTGGCCGCGAGGCTGCGATAGGCCACGTCGTCCCGCAGGACGATTCCCCGGCCGGCACGCCGGAATCCCGCGGTCCGGATCGCCTGGCGAATCTCCTCCCGCTCGGGTCCAAAGGCCCACAGAACCCGCACCCGGTCGTGGAGGCTCGGCGGCGCGGTCAGATCCGGATCGGGGGGCAGATCCAGCGGCAGGTCCCCCCCGTCGGCGTGCCGCACCCGACACAGGGCGACCAGGAGTTCGCCCCGGTTGGCGTAGCGGTCCTCGGTCAGCTGCTCGAGGTCCTCGCGCAGGGACCGGGCAATCCAGGCGGCGAGCTCGCTGCTCAGGGACTCCTCGGCATCCCGGATCGCCCCGTGGGCGGCCCGGAGCTCGGGCATGTCGTCCAGGTCGGCGATCACCGGCCAGACCAGGTCCAGGAAGGGGGACAGGTGTCCGTCGCGAACGAGGGGCGGTGCCGCGACCTCTACCGGTCGAGTGCCCACCAGAGACAGGAAGCGATCCCAGCCCGGGCTGCCCTCGGGGGGGGTCGCGGTCAGGCCCAGGATCCGCACGCTGGGGCCCATCGCGGCCTCCAGGCGCCGTCCCCACTCGGCGCCCAGGTGGTGCGCCTCGTCCAGGATCAGCAGGGAGCCGTCCGGCGGGGGATCTCCCCCCGCGTAGGTGTCCAGGTGCACGGGCGGCGCCGAGCCGCCCTCCAGGGGGATGAGCTGGTCGCGGATCCGCCCGGACCACTGCTGGACCAGGGCGGTGGTCGGGACCCTGACTTCCACCGGCAGTTCCAGCGCCGCCGCCACGTGGATCGCGCAGCGGGTCTTCCCTGCCCCGGCGGGCGCCACCAGGCAGACGCGCCGGCCCGGCTCGGACAGGGCATCGAGCAGCTCCTCCACCACCCGCTGTTGATAGCGACGGAGGGGGGAACCGGCGGCGATCGGGGTCCAGGATGGGACGTTCACGCGCAGAGTGTATAGGCGCCGGGCGTCAGTCCACCACGTACAACACGGTCAGGTGATGGGAGGGGCCGCCATCGCCCCAGCTCCAGACCGGGGCGTGGAGGGTGGTGACGTGTCCCTCGCTGGCGTCCTCGTAGCGGAGCTGGGCCGGCTCCTGAGCGCCCGGCATGTCGGCGTCCACATGCCAGATATCGAAGATCTCGGTCTCGTACGCGCCGTCGTAGATCCACATCCCGATATCGTCCACGGCCGCGGCGGGGATGAGGTCGGCGCCGCCATCCACGGTGAAGGTGTCGTCGGTCTGTAGATCCTGGGTTCCCAGGGTTCCGGCCTTGTACACGCCGAGGACGCCCTCGTCCTGGGACGAGATCAGCAAGTTCACGCTCTGGGCGAGGGTCTCGCTGATCACCACCAGGGGCCATTCCGGGGCGGGCGTGACGCGGAAGAAGGCGTGATGGGACACGTAGCCGATCTTCTGCGTCTCCACGACCATCCAGCCATCGGCGCAGTCCAGGGTCACGTCGATGACGCCGTCCGCCGCGGTGATCCCCTCCTCCACGGCGGTCCCCTCCACGACCCCGCTGGTCGCGTCGAGGTCGCGGATGGCCCAGCTGGCGCTGGCCAGGGGCGTCCAGTTGGTGTCCCTCAACACGAAGGTCATCGAGGTCTGCGCCGACGCCCCCTCGTCGCAGGTGTCGTCGTCGACGTCGTCGTCCGAGGTGGAGTCATCGTCCCCGGCGGTGTCGTCGTCGCCCACGGTGTCGTCGTCCCCCGTGGCGTCGTCGTCCCCCGTGGAGTCGTCGTCCTCCACCGGACCGGTGTCGTCGTCGTCCAGCAGGATCCCCCCGGGGCAGCCGGCGATGCCCACGGCGAAGCCCACGGAGAAGCCCACGAGGGCCAGGGGTACCAGCAGCAGCAGGGCGAGGTGACGGATCACGGACATGGGGCCTCCTCCACGGCGGTCAGTCTACGACAACCCGACCGCGGGGACCTGCTACCGGCCCGTTACCCGCGGGCCGGACAGAAAAGACCTGCGCGCGCGCGCTGTCCGTGGGTACAGTGACGCGCGGAGGATGCCATGACCCCCTCGATCCGGACCCTGCTGCCCCTGTGGATTGCCGCCCTGCTCCTGGCGCCCGGTTGCCCCGGGGAGGTCGACGACGACGACGTCAGCGGTGACGACGACAGCACCTCGGACGACGACGACACCACGGGCGACGACGACACCACCGAGGTGGACCCCGAGGAGATCGACCCCCAGCGGATCTTCGACGACGTGGCCCTGCTGGCCTCGGACGAGTGGACCGGCCGGCAGCCCGGTACCGAGGGCAACGAGCTCGCGGTGGCCCACGTGGAGACACTGTTCGAGGATCTGGGTCTGAGCCACGCCGGCGATCCAGGCTCCTATCGCCAGATGTTCGCCTTCGAGCGGTGGTCGCAGCTGGCGCCTGCCGAGGTGACCCTGGGGCCCGAGGTCCTCGAGGAGGGGGTCGATTTCACCCTCTTCAGCTACTCGGGATCCGGGACCGTGGCCGCGGAGATGGTGTTCGTGGGGTATGGGCTGACCGTGCCCTCGTACGACCCGGCCCAGTACCCGGATTGTCCCGCCGACCCGGCGGGCTACGACGACTACGCGGGTGTGGACGTGACGGACAAGGTGGCGCTGGTGGTGCGCCACGGCCCCCAGGACGACGAGTCGTGGCACGACGACTGCCCGGCCAACGAGGCCGCCGAGGGGCTGCCCGCCCTGTGGACCTTCGGCTACAAGGGCGCCAACGCCCGCCTCCACGGAGCGCGGGCGATGGTGCTGGTGAACCACTACGGCAACCCGGCGGACCCGCCGGACGGCTACCTGGGTGGCGACTACTACACCGCGGATTTCCCCGCGGTCTCCGTACACCGCAACCGGGTCGAGGCCCAGGTGCCGGACCTGGAGGAGTGGGTGACGGGCATCGACGAGGACCTCCTGCCGGCGGGGAACGCCACCGGGGTGGACGTGACCATCGAGGTGAGCGCGGAGATCCAGTCCCTGGACGTGCCCAACGTCATCGGACGGATCGAGGGCACCGATCCCGATCTGTCCGACGAGGTGATCCTGGTCGGCGCCCACCTGGACCACCTGGGCGAGGAGGCCGGTACCGGCGAGATCTTCAACGGCGCAGACGACAACGCGTCGGGCACCGCGGTGGTGATGGAGCTGGCCCGTGTGCTGGCCGGCGCCGGGGTGTCCCCGGCCCGCACGGTGGTCTTCGCCGGCTGGAACGCCGAGGAGGTGGGGCTGGTGGGCTCCTGCCACTACGCCGCGGAGATGGACACACCGATCGAGGACATGATCGTGGCGCTGAGCGTCGACATGGTGGGGGCGGGCGACGGGACGGGCCTCAACCTCTTCGGGGGGATGGTCCCCGAGGACGCGTGGTTCTCGGACCTGATGGTGTCGGCGGCCGACGCCCAGGGCCTGGCCTACGACGTGGTCCCCGCGCCCCCGAGCTTCAACTCCGACCACGCCTGCTTCTCGTTTGCGGGCACCACCGGCATCCTGGCCCTCTCCCTGGGCCCCCACGCCACCTACCACACGCCGGCGGACGAGATCGACGGGATCCTGATCGAGGACCTGGAGGCGTCGGCCCGATTGCTGTGGGCAGCTCTGGAGCCCCTGGCGATGGGTACCGAGGATCAGTTCGAGCGGGCAGCCATCAAGCCCCCGGCTGCCCGTCGCGGCGCGACGTTCGATCCATCGATGCTCGACCGCGATCGCTGAGCCGGACTCCACGCAGGGCGCCCAGGGTCCGCCGCGCCGCTCGGATGTCCTCCTCCTCCGCGTCCCCCCCGCCGAACCGGACCGCGTAGTACCTCTCCACCAGCTCGGCGAGATCGGCACCCGCGGCGGGGTCCTGTGCCGTCAGGATCCGGGCGATCTCGCGCCCCGTGGCGTGGGTCGGCAGTCCGTCGCCGAGTCGTCGCCGCAGCCGCCTCAGGCCGCGGCGAATCAGGCGGACGAAGCGTCGGTTCTCCCGCGACGCGGTGCTGTCCCACAGATCGCCCCCGCGGCGTGCCCGCATCGCCCAGCGCAGGAAGAGCACCGCGGCCAGGGCGACCAGCGCCAGCGCCAGGACGCCGACGGCGCGCCCGGTCACGCTCGGCCCCTCGCCGTCCGGCGCCCCCAGGCTGGGCAGGGACAGGGAGGGCAGGCCCAGGGGATCGGGGCTGCCGGCCGCCCGTCGGGCCCGCTGCACCGCGTCCAGCTGCGCCTGCTGGTCGTAGTCCAGGACCAGGGTCCGCCACCGCAGGGACGCCAGGTCGATCCACCCGCGGATCCGGGCCCCCAGCCTCAGCTGCGCCTCCTCGTCGAACACCGCGACCGGCGTGGGATCGAACACCTGCCATCCCAGGTCCGGGAAATAGACCTCGACCCAGGAGTGGGCGTGGCGCTGGCGCACGATGAAGTAGTCGCCGGCGGGGTTGTACTCCCCCCCGTGGAATCCGTTGACCATCCTCGCCGGGACACCCTGGTCCCGGAGGATCACCGCCATCGCCGTCGCGAAGAACTCGCAGTGGCCCTCCTGGGATTCGAAGAGGAAGTGGTCGATGGGGTCGGGCTTGCCCGCCGATGGCTGGTCCAGGGAGTAGGTGAACCCGGTCGACAGCTGCTGCTGGACGACCAGGGCGCTGTCGTAGACCGTGTCCCCCCGGCCCACCCAGTCCTGAGCGAGGAGTCGCACCCGCTCGGTCAGGGGGGGGACCTGGAGATATCGTTCGGACACCTCGTCCGGGATCGGACCCGTGGCCACACGGAAGGCGTCGGCGTCGGGTCGCACCACCCGCGAGTGGACCGTGTACTCGGGGCGGTCCGCTCGCCTCGGGAAGTAGTACCCCTCGGTGCTCGCGGCCTCCAGGCGGTGCAGGGGGACCAGCAGGGACAGGGGGGAACGCACGTAGAACACGACCCGGCTGTTCATCGGTTCGAGCACGTAGTGCTGGCTCAGGGTCGTGCCGGCGGGCGGTGGGGATGCGTCCAGGCGGCCGTACTCCTGGTTGACCAGGGACACCGTGGTCGCGTCGCTGAGGCGCCAGCGCTGGCCGTCGAAGGTGTCCAGCGCCAGGCCGTGGTAGTACAGCGGTAGAGCGACCGGATCCCCGTCGGGATCGGTGACCGAGACCCTCATCACCGGGTCGTCGTTGCGCTTGATCAACCCCACGTCCCCGAGCCGGACCTCCTCGGAGAATCCGGAGACGTGAACGGGTGCGGCGAATCCCTCGGCCAGCCCGATCTGCAGACGGGGCATGAGCAGGAAGATGGCGCCGGTGCCCAGCAGCAGCCCCACGGACATGGTGGTGACGTAGAGCAGGTAGATCGCGCCGAGGAGGGACCGGGACCTGGCCGGGGCGGGGATCGGTCCGCGGGCGACCTGGCGTTCCTCCGCGTCCTCGAGTTGGAGGAGTAGCAGCGCCCACACGGCGGTGATCGAGAAGCCCACGAAGACCAGCAAGAAGCCCAGCTGGATCGTCAGGATCGCCGCCAGCAGGAGCTGGGCAAAGGCGAGCAGTACGACGATCAGGTTGCCGCGGGTGTCGACCCGTACCAGCAGCCTGTACACCTGCAGGAAGACCGTCAGGTGGGCCAGCACCGAGAGCAGCGGGAAGCGCAACACCAGGTAGGCATACCCCGCACCGAGCAGCGCCGCGGCGCCGAGGAGGTTCCACACCGCGTTGGGCACGCGGAGCCGCTGGGTGTCGACCAGCACCAGCAGGCTCGCGGGCAGGGCCAGGACCACGGCCGGGGCGGACAGCTGCCCGGTCACCGACAGGGAGGCCATGCCCAGGACCACGACCGCGAGCAGGGCGGCGCGGGCCATCCGGCGCAGGCGCGGATCGGACCTCACGCCACCACCACGTCGTGCCCACCGAGCCTCGCGCGCAGGGCCCGGAGGTCGTCGGCCAGGGGCCCCTCGGGGACGGGGAGGAGCGCCAGGTGGCCGAGGATCGCCCGGCGCTGGGCCGAACCCGCGGCCGCCGGGAGATGACCTGCGGCGGTCATCAGACCCACGTCGCGCCCCGACGCGAGGAGCTGACAGGCCGCACCCGCGGCATCCTCCACGGCGGTTTCGAAGCGCTTCACGCCGGCGACGTCTCCGGGGCCGGTCGGCGCCTCACCGGGGAGCAGATGCACGGTGATGGCCTCCCGGTCCCCGTCGCTGCGTTCCACGATCACCAGCGCATCCCGACGCGCCGAGGTCTTCCAGTGGATCCGTCTCGCGTCCTCCCCCTCCTCGAAGTCCCTCAATCCGCGGAAGTCACCGTCGACGCCGACACCCCTCCCCGCGCTGTCGCCGAGCCCACCAGACGCGCCTCGTGTGGGCGGGCTGGAGCGGCCCGCACGCGGGAAGACCACCACGTCCACCGGGTCCTCGATGCGATAGGACTTGCGGAACAGGCCGAAGGGGAAGGTGGTGCTGACCACGAATCCCGCCAGCCGGTGCAATCCCCGCCGGTGGAAGGTGTACGTGAGGCGCTGGGAGACCTGGCTACCCGGGGGGACATGGACGACGGTTGCGGTGTCTGCCCCGCCGTCGGAACGGCGGCCGGGTCGTTCGTCGATGGACAGAGCGGCGTTGGGCAGCCAGCGCCGGGGATTGCTCAGGACGATCCGGCCCCGGGCCGGCTCGCCGGCCCGGAGTTCCGCCGGCAGCTCACGCCGGACCTGCAGCTTGCGGATCGCGCTTTCGGAGATGACGCCCGAGATGGCGACCATGCTCAGGGTCATCGCGCACAGCAGGTACAGCAGGTTGTTGCCTGTGTTCAGGGCGGCCCCGGCCACCGCGGCGATCAGGACCAGGAAGATCAGCCCCTCCAGGGTGGGGCGGAGCTGGCGCGGCGGTCGGAGCAGGCGCACCAGGCGCGCCCCGCCCCCCCGCGCCGGGGCGGGGGGGGCGGCCCCCGGGGGGCCGGGCCGCCCCGGGCCCCGCGGCGGGGGGGCCCCCCCCCCCCGGCGCCCCCGCCGGGCGCG